>NZ_JBEOVB010000013.1:0-256260 GCF_040295245.1 Streptomyces sp. NPDC002884
CCAGGGCGCGGGCCGGGGGGCGGGGCGGGCGCGGGGGGGGGCCCCCCCCCCGGGGGGGGGGGGCGGGGGGGGGGCGCCCCCCGCCCCCGGCCCGGCGAGAACGGACGTTTCGCTCATGCGCGCAGCCAGACCGCGGTGTCGCCCGGCAGCCGGCCCGCCGCGTCCAGGGGCCCGCTGGCGAGCAGGACGTGTTCGTGCTCGGGAAGGACGGCCGGGGCGGCGGCCAGGTTGACCACGCAGACCAGGCCGGGGGCCCGGCGGAACGCGAGGACCCCGGCAGGGGCGGGCAGCCACTCCAGTGGACCGTCGCCGAGGCCCGCCTCGGTACGGCGCAGCCGCAGCGCGGTGCGGTAGAGGACCAGCATCGAACCGGGGTCGGCGGCCTGGAGGTCGGCCGCGTACGCGGACCAGCCCGCGGGCTGCGGCAGCCAGGGCTCGGTGCGCGAGCCGAAACCCGCGTACGGGGCGCCGGCGGTCCACGGCAGCGGGACCCGGCAGCCGTCACGGCCGGGGTCGGCGCCGCCGGAGCGGAAGTGCATCGGGTCCTGGATGCGCTCGCGTGGGATCTCCGCCTCGGGCAGGCCGAGTTCCTCGCCCTGGTAGAGGTAGACGGAGCCCGGCAGCGCGAGGGTGAGGAGGGCGGCGGCGCGGGCCCGGCGGGTGCCGAGCGCCAGGTCGGTCGGGGTGTCGTACTCCTTGGTCGCGAAGTCGAATCCGGTGTCCGCACGGCCGTAACGGGTGACCGTGCGCGTCACGTCGTGGTTGCACAGCACCCAGGTGGCGGGCGCGCCGACCGGGGCGTGTTCGGCCAGGGTGTCGTCGACGGCCGCGCGCAGCCGCTCCGCGTCCCAGGGGCAGGCCAGGAAGTTGAAGTTGAAGGCGGTGTGCAGTTCGTCGGGGCGCAGGTAGCGGGCGAAGCGCTCGGCGTCCGGCAGCCATACCTCCCCGACGAAGACACCGCCGTGGGCGTCGGCGACGCTCCGCCAGGAGCGGTAGATCTCGTGCAGTTCGTCGCGGTCGATGTACGGGTGCGGGTCGCGGCCCTCGACGAAGTCCGGCAGGTCGGGGTCCTTGGCCGGCAGGGCCGCCGAGTCGATGCGGACGCCGGCCACGCCCCGCTCGAACCAGAAGCGCAGGACGTCCTCGTGCTCCTCGCGGACCGCCGGGTGGGCCCAGTTGAGGTCGGGCTGCTGGGGGGTGAACAGGTGCAGGTACCACTCGCCGTCCTCGACCCGGGTCCAGGTCCGGCCGGCGAACTGCGACGGCCAGTCGTTGGGCGGCAGTTCGCCGTCCTCGCCGCGTCCGGGGCGGAAGTGGAACAGCTTGCGCTCGGGGCTGCCGGGCCCTGCGGCGAGCGCGGCCCGGAACCACCGGTGCTGGTCGGAGACATGGTTGGGGACGATGTCGACGATGGTGCGGATGCCGAGGGCCCGGGCCTCTCCGATCAGCTTCTCGGCCTCGTCGAGGGTGCCGAAGGCGGGGTCGATGGTGCGGTAGTCGGCGACGTCGTAGCCGCCGTCGGCGAGCGGGGAGAGATACCAGGGGGTGAACCAGATGGCGTCGACGCCGAGTTCGGCGAGGTAGGGCAGTCTCGCCCGTACGCCCGCCAGGTCCCCGGTGCCGTCGCCGTCGCCGTCGGCGAAACTGCGGGGATACACCTGGTAGATGGCGGCGCCACGCCACCAGTCGTCCGAGGGTGCGGGGGTCTTGTCGGGGTGCGGGGCTGCCACGTGACGGTCCTTTCGGGGCAGGGGTGGTTCTCCGCCGCCGCCCCGGACAGCGAGGCGTCGAGGACGGGGCGGCGGCGGAGGATCGGAAGGGGTACCGACGGGCCGGGCGGGCCCGGCGCCCACGGCCGGCGGGAGGAGCCGGGTGGACGCTGGTACCGGGAGGGGAGGTCGGGTTCAGCCCTTGAGGCCGCCCGCGGTCAGTCCGCCCATGATGTTGCGCTGGAAGAGAAGGAACAGCAGCAGGGTCGGCAGGGACGCGATGGTGAGGGCGGCGATCAGCACGTTCTCGGGCACGCTGGTGGCGAGCGAGTAGATGCCGACGGCGAGGGTCTGGCCGGTGGGGTCGGGCAGCACCAGCATCGGCCAGAGGAAGTCCTTCCAGACGCCGACGACCGCGAAGATGGACACCACGCCGAGGATGGGCCGGGAGATCGGCAGGACGACGGACCACAGGACGCGCAGCGGGCCCGCGCCGTCCATGGAGGCGGCGTCCAGGAGTTCCCTGGGGATGGAGTCGAAGAACCGCTTCAGCAGGAAGATGTTGAAGGCGTTGGTCACCGAGGGCAGCCAGATCGCCCAGGGCGAGTTGAGCAGGTTGCGTTCGATGACGGGCATGTCCAGCACGGTGAGGTACTGCGGGACGACGAGGACGGTCGCCGGGATCATCAGGGTGACGAGCATCAGGCCGAGGATCACCCTGCCGAGGACGGGGCGCAGCTTGGACAGGGAGTAGGCGGCGGCGACGTCCAGCACCAGTTGGAAGGCGAGCGCGCCGAACGCGTAGTACAGGGTGTTGAGGAGCAGGCGGGCGAGGTCCATCACCTCCCAGGCCCGCTGGTAGTTCTCCGGGTGGACGGAGCCGGGCACCCAGGTCGGGGGTGTCTGGACGGCTTCCTGGGTGGTCTTGAGCCCGCCGGACACCATCCAGTACAGCGGGCCGAGGAAGGCCAGCGTGAACAGGACGACGACGAGCGCGAAGCACAGCCAGTACAGCAGCCTGCCGCGTGGGCGGGTGAGGGCGGCGGGCGAGATGAGCGTGCGTGTGGACATGTCCGTGTCTCCCCCGGTCCTACTCTTCCGTGGCGCGGTTGAGCCTGGCGTACACGGCCGAGAAGGCGGCCAGCGTGACGAGCAGGATCAGGCCGAGCGCCGCCGCGGCACCGTAGTTGTTGAAGTTGAAGGCGTATTGGTAGATCAGGTAGACGACGGTCGTGGTGGACCCCTCGGGTCCGGCGCCGCCGGTCAGCAGGAAGGGCTCGATGAAGACCTGCATGGTGGCGATGATCTGCATGAGCAGCATCAGCGCCAGGATCAGCCGGGTCTGCGGGATCGTCACGTGCCACACCTTGCGCAGCAGGCCGGCCCCGTCGAGTTCGGCGGCCTCGTACAGTTCGCCCGGGACGCTCTGGAGCGCGGCCAGGTAGATGAGGGTCGCGCCGCCCATGTTCATCCAGGTGGAGGCGACCACCACGGAGAGCATCGCGGTGTCGGGGTCCTGGAGCCACTGCTGGGCGGGTACGCCGAAGACGTCCAGCACCTCGTTGAACATGCCGTACCCGGGGTCGTAGAGGTACTTGAAGAGCAGTACGGACGCGGTGGGCGGCAGCATGACGGGCAGGTAGACCAGGAGCCTCAGATAGCCCTGGCCGTGCCGGAACTCGTTGATGACGAGGGCCGTGACGAAGGGGACGGCGAAGCCCAGGACGAGGGCGAGGACCGTGAACCAGAGGGTGTTGCGCCAGGCCTGGCCGAAGGCGGGGTCGTTCCAGATGGTGACGAAGTTGTCCCAGCCGGTCCAGCTGACCCGGCCGTCCTCGGTCTTCTGGAAGGCCAGCAGGAACTCGCGGACGATCGGGTACCAGGAGAAGAAGGCGAAGCAGAGCACCGCGCCGATGAGGAATCCATGGGCGGTGACATTGCGGCGCAGGGCCTTGCCGAGGCCTCCGGCCGGCGGCCGGACGGTGCCAGCGCGCGGCCGGCGGGGACGGCGTTCCTTGGCCGCCGGGTCCTGGGTGAGGGTGGGGGCCGACATGGGTGCTCCTCGGTCGGACTGCGGTGTCGCCGGACGGGACGGTCCGGATGCGTGACGTGGGCGGACGGGCGCCGGGCCCGCCGGGCGGGGGCGGGCCGTGGGGCCGCTCGCGGGCCGGGCGGCGGACGGCCGCCCGGCCCCGCGGGGGTCACTGGTTGGCGAGGACCTGGTTCACCTGGGTCTCCGCCGTCGACAGGAGCTTGTCGATGTCGGCGTCCTTGTTGGTGAGGATGCCGGACATCACGTTGTCGAGGACCTTGTAGATCTCCTGCGCCTTCGGGGGCTCGGCCTTGCCCGGGACCGGGTTGTCCATGAAGGCCTTGAAGTTCTGCACCGGCATGGTGGCGAACTGCTGACGGGCGGCGTCGTCCTTGGTCTTGCTCTCGTTCAGCCACAGGTTGGGCTGCGGGAGCCCGACGGGGAGGCTGTCGGCCTTGGTGCGCTCCCAGTCGTACTGTCCCTTGCCGACGGTGGTGAACTTGAAGTTGAGCCAGGCGATCGACGCCTTGACCTTGTCGGACGAGATGCCCTTCTTGATCATGTAGTTGTTGCCGCCGGCGAGGGTGTTCTTGCCGCCGGGGATCGGGCCCATGCCGAAGTTCTCGTACTTGGCGCCGAGTTGCTGCACCATGTAGGTCACGTCGTCGGGCGCGGCGAGGAACATGCCGAGCTTGTCGGTGGCGATCTGCTTCTGGAGGTCGCCCCACTTCAGCAGCTGGGTCTTGCCCATGGCGTCGTCGTCCCAGCGCATCGCGTGGAGGTTCCGGGCGACCTGCTTGCCGGTCGCGTCGTTGAACGCGGCCTTCGTGCCGGAGGCGTCGACGACCTCTCCGCCGAGGCTGTACATCTGCGCGGTGAAGTGCCAGCCGCCGGTGTTGCCGGCGCTGTACTCGCCGAAGCCGGCCACGCCGCCGCCGAGTCCGGCGATCTTCTTGGCCGCCGTCCGGACGTCCTCCCAGGTGGCGGGCGGGGTGTCGGGGTCGAGGCCGGCTTGTTCGAAGAGGGAGCGGTTGATGAGCAGGCCCATCCGGTAGTTGCTGGTGGGCAGGCCGTAGAGCTTGCCGTCCTTCTTGAGGGAGCCGAGGACGTCGGGGTCGATGTCCTTCAGCAGCGGCACGGTCCTGTCGTTGACGTAGGCGCTGATGTCCTGGGCGCCGTCGTTGTCGAGGACCTGGTCGAGGTCGGTGAAGTAGGTGTAGAACACGTCGGGTTGGGACTTGGCCTTGAGCATCGCGGTGAAGCGCGGCGGTTCCAGGCACTGTCCCGGGGTGGAGCGGCCCTGCACGGTGACGTTGGGGTATGTCTTGTTGAACTCCTTGACGTCCTCGTTCCACTCCTTGAGCTCGGCCTTCTTGGCCGCCGGCGGCATGCAGTCGATGGTGATGGTCACCTTGGTCTTGGGATCCAGCGGCGCGGCGGGGTTGGCGTTCGCGCTGTTCCCGTCGCCGTTGTCGCCGTCGTCGCTGCTGCTCGTGCCGCAGGCGGCGAGCGCCGTCAGTGTGAGGGCGGAGACGAGGGTGACCGCGCCGGCGCGGCGGGTGCGGCGGAACCGAGCTCTTCTCATGGGTGGTCCCCTTCGGGCATGAACGTGGAAGGCGCCCCCTCGCCGGTACGAGGTGGGGCGCCGCACACTCAATCACCGCCAACAAGACTGCGCAATATCTCGCGCTGATTTCGTAATTGCTTGACAGAGCAACGCAGATGGAGCGGTCTGCACCCGGCGATTCCCTGCAAGTCGATGTCGAGTACGGAACATTGCGTACCGCTTCCGGACCGGCACCCCGGGACCCGCAGCCCGGGACCGACAGCCCAGGACCGGCACCCCGGGAGGGACGGATCCGGACGGGCGGTGACATGACGCGGCCGGCCCACGAGGTTCCGTGGGCCGGCCGATGACGCGACGGGCAGGGTGTACGCGAGGGGCGCGCGCCGGGCGGGACGGGCCCCGTCAGTCGCGCGGCGCCTGGGCCGTCGAGCCGCGCACGACCAGCTCGGGCTCGAACAGCAGCTCACCGGGCGGCACTTCGCCGCCCTGGATCTGGGTGCACAGCAGGTCCACGGCGGCGCGTCCCATGGCCTCGATGGGCTGGCGCACGGTGGACAGCGGGGGCTCCGTGCAGTTCATGAAGGCGGAGTCGTCGAAGCCGACGACGGACACCTGCTCGGGCACCGCGAGACCGCGCCTGCGGGCGGCCCTGATGGCCCCGAGGGCCAGCGGGTCGCTGGCGCAGATGATGCCGGTGACCCCGCGGTCCAGCAGGCGCGAGGTGGCCGCCTGGCCGCCTTCCAGGGAGAACATCGAGCGCTCCACCCGGTCGTCGGAGAGCGGGGCGCCGGCCGCCTCGGCCGCGGCCTGGGCGGCGGCGAGCTTGCGCCGGGAGGGCATGTGGTCGCGGGGCCCGAGGACGACCCCGATGCGCTCGTGGCCCAGCAGAGAGAGGTGGCGCCAGGCCTGTTCCACGGCGACGGCGTCGTCGCAGGAGACGCAGGGGAAGTCCAGTTCCTCCACGGGCGCGTTGATCAGGACCACCGGGATGCGCCGTTCGGCGAGCTGCCGGTAGTGGTCGTGCGGGGCGTCGGCCTGCGCGAACAGCCCTCCGGCGAAGACCACGCCGGAGACGTGCTGCTGGAGGAGGAGGTCGACGTAGTCCGCCTCGGAGACGCCGCCCTTGGTCTGGGTGCAGAGCACGGGGGTCAGCCCCTGCTGGGCCAGCGCGCCGCCGATGACCTCGGCGAGCAGCGGGAAGATCGGGTTCTGGAGCTCCGGCAGGACGAGTCCCACCAGGCGGGCGCGTTCGCCGCGCAGCTGGGTGGGGCGCTCGTAGCCGAGCACGTCCAACGCGGTCAGCACCGACTGACGGGTGGTCTCGGAGACCCCCGGCTTGCCGTTGAGCACCCGGCTGACCGTGGCCTCGCTGACCCCTACCTTCTTGGCAACCTGAGCAAGTCGTCGCGTCATGGGCGCAAGGTTAGCGCAAGCCACGCAAGCGGCTTGCGCCAACCAAGGCCTCAATGTTCAGTTTCCGTCAGGATTCATGGCTCTCTTGCATGTCGGCGATCAGGGATTGATGTTGATCTTGAAGGTGGAGGTGGTGTTCCGGATGTCCACGGCGTTGCCGTTCAGGCGCAGCCCGTTGAACGTGACCTCGCCGACCGCCGGACCCTGACCGGCCTCGGGCAGCTCGTTCGCCCACAGTCCGAAGCCGGACCTGGCGTCGAAGGCGTCGCCGCTCTTGCGGGCGCCGGTGATCGAGATGTCGGTGAGGACGGTGTCCTTGATCGGGTTCACCGGCCGGCCGCCGACGTACTGCGTCTGGAACATGATTCCGGAGTAGGTCGGGTCGACGATGTCGACGTCGTTGATCCGGATGCCCTGGAACACCTTGGACGCGGAGAACAGCCAGATGCCGGGGAAGGTCTGGGCGCCCCAGAAGTGCCCGCCGGAACGGACCACGGAGACGTTCTCCACCGTCGTCGGGTCGGTCCCGAAGCCGTTCATCGGGTAGCCGAAGTCCAGCGAGCTGATGGTGATGCCGGAGTAGACCAGGGTGTCGGCGATGTGGATGTTGCGGAAGGTGTTGTCGTAGCCGCCGTACACGGCGATGCCCGCGGCCCGCCAGGTCAGCAGCGAGGTCAGGTTCTCGTAGAGGTTTCCCTTCATGTCGGCGCCGCCCGCGTCGATCGCCGAGAACAGCGCGAAGCTGTCGTCGCCGGTGGAGCGGGACTCGTTGTTGACGACGTGGTTGTCCGTCGACCCGTTGGTCATGTTGACGCCGTCGGCGAACGTGTCGCGGATACGGGAGTTGCTGATCGTCATCCGGTCGGTGTTGGCGCCCCAGTACAGGCAGACCATGTGCTCGGTCCAGGTGTCGTCGATGACGATGTCCGACACGTTGGCGAAGTCGAACACCTTGCCCGGTCCGTCGATGCGCGAGGTGTAGTTGCCGAAGTAGGCGAAGCCGCGGAACGCGGAGCCCTTGGCGCTCGCCTCGGCCCGGAAGCCGACGTCGGTGTTCTCCTGGCCGGCCGGGGCGTGGAACTGGGTGTACCAGGGTCCGGCGCCGACGACCTGCACGGCCTTGCCGTACACCTGGAACTTGGAGGACGTCTGGTAGTCGCCCGGCGGCAGATAGACGCCGGTGAGCTTGCCGGTGGTGTCCATCCGGACCCGGTCGAGGGCGTTCTGCACGTCCTGGTGGGTGAGGCCGGCCGGGACGGTGTACGCCGCCGGGTCCGGGTTGGCGATCGGCGTGACCTGCTCCAGGCTGACGAAGTCGATCGCGTAGCGCGAGGTGTTGGCCGCGTCCTTCTGGAGCCGGATCCTCGCCCCGGCCGGGACGGTCTCGCCCAGCATCAGATGCGCCTCGTCGTAGAGGTGGCGCGGGGCGCCCACGGACGGCGCGTTGCCGGGCGAGGCTTCGGCGCCGTACAGCCAGGCGTACCGCGAGGTGAGCGGCAGGGCCTTGCGGAGGGTGCCGTCGACGTAGACGTTCAAGGTGGCGTCGGTCCCGCCGCCGCCCGGTGCGTCGGGGATGGAGAAGCGGGTCACCAGGGTGTTGGTGGCCGCCCGGGTGGTGAACTCCACGTACTCGCCGGTGCCGTTGAGGGAGACGGCCTTGCGGCCGGACGCCTCGCCGGCGAGGTCGCCGACGGTGCGGTTGGGGCCGACGGTGGTGGCGCCGCCGCCCGTGGTGGCGTCCTCCGCCTCGTACAGGTCGTACGGCATGTTGGCGCCGCGTCCGACGAACAGGGCCTGCTCGACGGTGTTGTTCTCGCGCTTCACGGGGAGTTCGTTGCCGTCGGCCGCGACCGTGGCGCGCGCCGTGTAGGTGCCGTCGGCGGCGGTCCAGGTGCCGAGGGCGACGGGTGCGGTGGTGGCGCCGGCGGCGATCACCCCGTCGTGGGAGCCGGTCAGGGTGCGGACGGTCGCTCCCTTGGAGTCGACCAGGACGAGGGTGAGGGCGTGGCCGCCGCCCGTAGAGGCGACGGTGCCCTGATTGCGCACGGCGACCCGGAAGGTGACCGTGTCGCCCGCGGCCGGACCGGACGGGGACGTGGTGACCACCGGGACCAGGTCGGAGCTGCTGACCGGGCGCACGGTGAGCGCGGTGGGCGCCGTGTAGGTGTTGTTGGACTCGTTCTGCTCGATCACCGTGCCGCCCTCGTCGGCGACGGCGCTGAGCTGGTAGGTCCCCGTGTCACGGGCGCCGATCGAGGCGCTGACGGTGGTCTGCGCGCCGGCGGCCAGGGTGCCGACGGCGGCGGTGGCGACCTTGGTGCCGTTCAGTCGCAGCGCGAGGCTGCTGGCGGGCGCCGCGGTCTCTCCGCTGTTGCGGACGGTGGCGGACAGGGTGATGGTGTCCGACTCGACGGGCGAGGCCGGCGAGGCGGTCAGCGAGGTGACCTCCAGATCGGGGTTGGGCGCGGCGGTGCCGATCACCTGGAACTCGGCGATCTGCCCCGCGGGGGCACCGGAGTTGGCGGTGAACCGCAACTGGACGTCGGCGACGCGGGCGGCCACCGGGACGGTCACCGTGTTGCCGCTCGCCGGGCTGAAGGCGTAGTCCTTGGCGGCGACCAGCGAGGTGTAGCCGCTCGCGGACTGCTCGCGCCCCAGCACCTGGACGGTCTGGGTGCGCGGGCCCCAGGAGCTGTCCGGGTCGAGGCGCAGGACCAGCGAGGTGACGTCGGCGTTGGCGCCGAGCTTCACCGTCAGCGTGGCGGGGTGGCCGGAGCCCTCCCAGTAGGTGGCGGTGGAGTTGTCGTTGGCGTTCTCGGCCACGAAGGTGTGAACGGTCGAGGAAGCCGTGATGGGCTTGCCGACCGCGAGGTTGGAGCCGGGGCCCGAGGTACCGGTGCGGGTGACGGTGTTGCTGTTCCCCGAGACGTTCCCGGCGGCGTCCTTCGCCCGCACGAAGTAGGACACGGTCGTGGTGGCGGGACGGTTGTCGGTGTAGGTGGTCACGCTGCCCGCGACCGTGGTCAGCAGGCTGTTGTTCGCGTAGACGTCGTAGCCGGTGACGGCGGTGTCGTCGGTGGAGGCGTTCCAGGTCAGCCGGATCTGCCCGGCGGACGGCTCGGTGTACGCCAGGTTCGCGGGAGCCGTGGGCGCCTGGGTGTCGCCGGTCCCGCCGCGGCGGGTGACGGTGTCGCTGTTGCCGGAGACGTTCCCGGCGGCGTCCTTGGCCCGCACGAAGTAGGAGACCGTGGCGCTCGCGGCCCGGGTGTCGGTGTACGTGGTGACGTTGCCGGCGACCGAGGTCAGCAGTGCGTTGTCGGCGTAGACGTCGTAGCCGGTGACGGCGGTGTCGTCGGTGGAGGCGTTCCAGGTCAGCCGGATCTGCCCGGTGGCAGGTTCGGTGTACGCCAGGTTCGCGGGAATCGTGGGCGCCCGGGTGTCGCCGGTCGCCGGACCGTAGACCTCCAGCTCGGACAACTGGGCCGCGGGCCGGCCGGTGTTGGCGGTGACCAGGACCTGGACGTGGCGGGTGGTGGCGGTGTCGAAGGTGATCGTCACCGTGTTCCCGTCGGCCGGGGTGAACTGGTACGCCCGCGAGGCCGTGAGGTCGGTGAAGTCGGTCCCGTTGGCGCTGCCCTGGATCTTCAGGGTCTGGGTGCGGGCGCCCCAGCCGTCGGGGAGTTTCAGCACCACGCGGTCGACGCCGAGGGAGGAGCCGAGGTCGGCCCGGATCCACTGCGGGAGTTCGTTGTTGCGGCTCTCCCAGTAGCTGGCCTTGTTGCCGTCCGCGGCGTTGGCCGGCACGTATGTCTCGGTGTGGCTGCTCGCGGTGAGGGTGCGGCCGCGGGCGAGGTTCGTGGAGGACTCGCCCGCCGCGTGCACCTCAAGTTCCGAGAGCTGGGCGGCCTGCCAGCCGGTGTTGGCGGTGATCTCGACCCGTACGTAGCGGGTCTGGCCGGCCGGGAAGGCCAACGTGACGGTGTTGGCCGCGCCGGGGCTGAAGGTGTAGGCGGCGGAGGCCTTCAGGGTGGTGAAGCCGGTGCCGTCGGCGCTGCCCTGCACGGACAGGGTCTGGCTGCGGCTCTCCCAGGACGCGGGCAGCTTCAGCACCACCTCGTCGACGCGGGCGGTGGAGCCGAGGTCGGCCTGGACCCACTGCGGCAGGTTGCCGTCCGCGCTCTGCCAGTAGGAGCCCTGGTCCCCGTCGGTGATGTTGCGGGCGGCGTACTCGGAGTGCGCGCTGCTGGCCGCGGCGGGCCGTCCGGCAGCGAGGTTGGGGCCGTCGGCCGCCGAGGCGGTGGTCAGTGACGACGCGCCCAGCATCAGCAGGCTGGTCGTGAGGACGGCGGCCAGGGCCCGCCATCCCCTGCGCTTCGGTCTCATCTCTCCCCGATCTCCGTCCCGTCCGTCGTGGTGCGGAGGGACACGGTTGGTGGATGGACGGTTCGACGGTGCACCGGACACGCCTCAATGTGCGGGGCAGGGCACCGCTTTTGCGTGAATCGATCAGAGAGTTGCAGACAGACCAGGGTTCGTCCACCGTCGGGACCGTGCCGGATCCGACCCGCCCACCCCCGGGTGGACCTGCACAGGGGCCGGGACAGCGACTTTCGTGCGGGCTTTCGCGATAACGCAAGCGGATCCGCAAGGAACGCAAGCGGCTTGCGTAGTCAACTCCCGCTACTGCCGGGACCGTTGACAAAGCGGAGACACGCTAGAAACCTGTGGGCGTACTTTCCGCAAAGAATCGACTGTTCAACTCAATTTGCGTGCACGGCTGGCTTCCCCCACCTCGGGTCGCCCCTCTCGGGGCCGGTCCCGCACTCTCCTCCCCGTATCCCGCACCCTCTGCGCCTCCCCGCACCTCCGGGGCCGAACCGCCGTGCCCTCTCCCGTGTTCACCGACCGAACAGAGGACCTCATGAGTTGGAGACCACCGGGCCGCCGGCCCGTGACCGGCGCGGTCGTCGCCGGGCTCCTGTCGACCGGCCTGCTTCCGCTGGCCTTCGTCTCCCCCGCCCGGGCGGCTCCCGCCGCGGCCGACGTCAACCTCGCCCTCGGCCGCCCCGCCACGGCGGGCGGCGCGCACGCCGAGTACCCCGCCCGCAACCTCACCGACGGTGTCCAGGCCTCCTACTGGGAGGGCCCGGCGGGGTCCTTCCCGCAGTGGGCGCAGGTCGACCTCGGCGCGGCCCGCGAGGTGGACCGGGTGGTGCTCAAGCTCCCCACCGGGTGGGGCAGCCGCAACGAGACCCTGTCGTTGCAGGGCAGCGGCGACGGCTCCGGCTTCAGCACGCTCGCGGCCTCCGCGGTCCGGGTGTTCGACCCCGCCCAGGCCAACACGGTGTCCGTCGCCCTGGCCGCCCCGGCGGACGTGCGGTACGTCCGTGTCAACGTCTCCGGCAACACCGGCTGGAACGCCGCACAGCTCTCCGAGCTGGAGGTGTACGGCGAGGACGGCGGCACGGAC
Source organism: Streptomyces sp. NPDC002884 (assembly GCF_040295245.1). NCBI lineage: Bacteria > Bacillati > Actinomycetota > Actinomycetes > Kitasatosporales > Streptomycetaceae > Streptomyces > Streptomyces sp. NPDC002884. The sequence continues at coordinate 12,192 of NZ_JBEOVB010000013.1, forward strand.
CCGGGCGACCCGCCGCCGGCCGGCACCAACCTGGCCCGCAACAAGCCGGCCGAGGCCACCTCCTCCACGCAGTCCTACGTGGCCGCCAACGCCACCGACGACTCCGTCTCCACCTACTGGGAGGCGGCCGGTCAGCCCTCGGACCTCACCGTCAAGCTGGGCGCCGACGCCGACGTGACCGGCGTGGTCCTCAAGCTCGACCCCGCCCCGGTGTGGGCGGCCCGCACCCAGACCGTCCAGGTCCTCGGCAGGCAGCAGTCCGCGAGCGGCTTCACCTCACTGGCCGCCGCGAAGTCGTACTCCTTCAGCCCGGCGAGCGGCAACACGGTGACCGTTCCGGTCAGCGGCCGCTGGTCCGACGTGCGGCTGCACTTCACCGCCAACTCCGGCGCCCCCGGCGGGCAGGTCGCCGAGTTCCAGGTCGTGGGCACCGCCGCGCCCGCCCCCGACCTGACGGTCACCACCCTCGACTGGACGCCGGCCGCGCCCAGCGAGCGGGACGCGGTCACCGTCAAGGCCACGGTGCGCAACGCGGGCACCGCGCGCTCCGCCGCCACCACCGTCGAGGTCAGTGTGGAGGGCACGGTCGCGGGCAGCGCCGCCGTTCCGGCACTGGACCCGGGCGCATCGGCGACCGTGGACGTCGCCACCGGCACCCGTGCGTCGGGCAGTTACGGCGTGTCGGCCGTCGTCGACCCCCGGGGCACCGTCCCGGAGCTGGACGACAGCAACAACAGCCGTACGGCCGCGAACAGACTGGTCGTCACCCAGGCTCCCGGCCCTGACCTGGAAGTGCGCTCGATCACCACCAGCCCGGCCAACCCGGCCGTCGGCCAGCCCGTCTCCTTCACCGTCACCGTGCACAACCGCGGGATCAGCGCCGCTCCCGCCGGCTCGGTGACCCGGCTCCAGGCCGGCTCGACCACCCTGAACGGCACCACCGGCCAGGTGGCCCCCGACGCCACGGTGAACGTGGCGATCAACGGGACCTGGACGGCCACCGCGGGCGGAGCGACCCTCACCGCGACCGCCGACGCCACCGGGGTCGTCACCGAGACCGACGAGAACAACAACGTCCTCACCAAGTCCCTGGTGGTCGGACGCGGCGCCGCGGTGCCGTACACCGAGTACGAGGCGGAGGACGGCCGGTACACCGGCACCCTCCTCACCGCCGACGCCCAACGGACCTTCGGGCACACCAACTTCGCCACGGAGTCCTCCGGCCGCCGGTCGGTCCGGCTCACCTCGACCGGCCAGTACGTGGAGTTCACCTCGACCGACGCGGCCAACTCCCTCGTGGTGCGCAACTCCGTCCCGGACTCCGCGTCCGGCGGCGGCGCGGACGCCACCGTCAGCCTGTACGCCGACGGCGCGTTCGTGCAGAAGCTGACCCTGTCGTCCAAGCACAGCTGGCTGTACGGCGCCACCGACGACCCCGAGGGCCTGACCAACCGGCCGGGCGGTGACGCGCGACGCCTGTTCGACGAGTCCCACGCCCTGCTGTCGAAGAGCTACCCGGCGGGCACCGTGTTCCGCCTCCAGCGCGACGCCGGCGACTCGGCCGCCTTCCAGGTGATCGACCTGGTCGACCTGGAGCAGGTGGCCCCCGCCGCGTCCAAGCCGGCCGCCTGCACCTCGATCACGGAGTACGGCGCCGTGCCCAACGACGGCCTCGACGACACCGACGCCATCCAGCGGGCGGTCACCGCCGACCAGAACGGCCAGATCTCCTGTGTGTGGATCCCGGCCGGGCAGTGGCGCCAGGAGCAGAAGATCCTCACCGACGATCCGCTGAACCGCGGGCAGTTCAACCAGGTGGGCATCCGGGACGTCACCATCCGCGGCGCGGGCATGTGGCACTCCCAGCTGTACACGCTGACCCCGCCGCAGGACGCGGGCGGCATCAACCATCCGCACGAGGGCAACTTCGGCTTCGACATCGACTCCAACACCCAGATCTCCGACATCGCCGTCTTCGGCTCGGGCACCATCCGCGGCGGCGACGGCAACGCCGAGGGCGGCGTCGGTCTCAACGGCCGCTTCGGCAAGGGCACGAAGATCACCAACGTGTGGATCGAGCATGCCAACGTCGGTGTCTGGGTGGGCCGCGACTACTCCAACATCCCCGAACTGTGGGGCCCCGGCGACGGGCTCGAGTTCACCGGGGTACGCATCCGCGACACCTACGCCGACGGCATCAACTTCGCCAACGGCACCCGCAACTCCACCGTCTACAACTCCTCGTTCCGCAACACCGGCGACGACGCGCTCGCCGTGTGGGCCAGCAAGTACGTGAAGGACACCTCGGTGGACGTCGGCCACGACAACCACTTCCGCAACAACACGATCCAGCTGCCCTGGCGGGCCAACGGCATCGCGGTGTACGGCGGTTACGGCAACACCATCGAGAACAACGTGGTCTCCGACACCATGAACTACCCGGGCATCATGCTGGCCACCGACCACGACCCGCTGCCCTTCACCGGTGAGACCCTGATCGCGGGCAACGCCCTGTACCGCACGGGCGGCGCGTTCTGGAACGAGGACCAGGAGTTCGGCGCGATCACCCTGTTCGCGCAGGGCCAGGACATCCCGGGCGTCACCGTCCGGGACACCGAGATCCACGACTCGACGTACGACGGCATCCAGTTCAAGACGGGTGGCGGCGCGATGCCGGGCGTGAAGATCACGAACGTGCGCATCGACAACTCCACCAACGGCTCCGGCATCCTCGCGATGAGCGGCGCCCGCGGCAGCGCCGTCCTGTCCGGGGTGACGATCACCGGCTCGGCCCAGGGCGACGTCCTCATCGAACCGGGCTCGCAGTTCACCGTCACCGGCACCCCGAACGGGGCGGCGGGGCGACGCGACGCCTACTGAGCACAACCGGTGGGCCCCCGAGAACGGGGGCCCACCACCTCCTGGCTCCGTCACGCAACCCCGGGGCCGGCCCGACCTCGCTCGGCCCCGCCGGCGCACCGCCCGCCCGGACCAGAGCGCCGAACGCCCTTGCTAGGCGGCGGCCTTGTCGGCCGTGATCAGCAGGTACTCCCATTCCATGGCCCCGTCCGCGAGGTGTCCGGCGGCCAGGTCCGCGAGCGCCGTGTCGAGGGCGGTCACCTTGTCGGGGTCGTCGGCGATGGCGGAGTAGACGGCGAGGGTCGGGCCGTAGCAGCGCTTGAAGAAGTCCCGGAACTCCTCCGGACCGGAGAACGCCTCGATGCGCAGCAGCTGACGGCGGGCGTCGACGCCGGTCACGCGGTCGCCGAGCAGGGAGCGCACATGGCTCTCGTCGCCCCACAGCGGCGGCGGCTGCGCTCCGGGCGGCGGCGGAGGCGCGTACGGGCGCATGGCGGCGAACATCTGCCCGATGAACCCCTCCGGAGTCCAGTTGACGAGGCCGATCCTCCCGCCGGGCCGGCAGACGCGGACCAGTTCGTCGGCGGCCCGCTGGTGGTGCGGGGCGAACATGACGCCGACGCAGGACACCACCGCGTCGAAGTCCGCGTCCGCGAAAGGCAGTTCCTCGGCGTCGCCCTCACGCCATTCCAGCTCGGCACCGCGCTCCGTGGCGAGCCGACGGCCGGCCTCCAGCAGTTCCGGGGTCAGGTCCACCGCCACCACGTCCGCCCCGGCGAGGGCCGCGGGGATGGCGGCGTTCCCCGAACCGGCCGCGACGTCGAGCACACGGGTCCCCGGCCGGACGCCGCTCTCCCGTACGAGCTCCGGCCCCAGGTCCGGGATGACGTCCGTGGCCACGAGGGGATAGTCGCCCAGCGCCCACATCGCACGATGCTTCGCTTTCAGCGCCCGGTCGGCCTGGGTGGCCTCACTCGCCTCGGACATGACGGATCCCTCCGCTGCGGCACCGTATGCGTACGGTTCCGGGCGGGGGCCACCGCCCCGGACCGCTGCGCCGCAGCCTCGCCGACTCCGGCGCCTCATATGACTGTCTCACGGTTCGACCCGCCCCGCCGGGGCTACGGGCGGGACCCGGTCACCGTGGCCAGCCTGGTCCTGATGGCATCGGCCTCGGGCATGCCGAGTTCGGCGTAGAGGGTGAGCGCACGCTCGTAGCGGCACAGGGCGGGGGCGGTCTCGCCGAGCGTGTGATGGGCCTCACCGAGTCCGCCGAGGGCGCGGGCCAGCTGGCCAGGGCTGCCGATGTCCTCGGCGATGGCGAGGGCGTCGGTGTGGTGGGCGAGGGCCTCGGCGGGCCGGCCGGCGGCGGAGGCGGCCTCGCCGAGCCCGTTGAGCGCCCTGGCCTCGCCGTCCCGGTCGCCGTTGAGACGGTAGAGGGTGAGCGCCTGCCGGTGGCATTCGGCGGCCTGAGCGTGCTGCTCCCGCCGCGAGTGGACGACGCCGAGGCTGTGCAGCGCCCCGGCCTCGCCGTACCCGTCGCCGACTTCGCGGAACAGGACGAGTGCCTGCTCCTGGCGGCGAGCGGCCGACTCCAGACGGTCGAGTCGCGACTCGACCGTGCCGAGGTCGTTGAGCGCATGGGCCTCCAGGTAACGGTTGCCGGCCAGCCGGAGCAGGGTCAGCGCCTGCTGGAGATGGTCGGCGGCCTGTCCGTAGCGGCCCAACTGCCCCTCGACGGAGGCCAGGTCCTTGAGGGCGATCGCCTCGCCCATCCGGTCGTCGACGCTCCGGTACAGCGAAAGCGCCTGTTCCAGGTGTCCGACGGCCGGCCGGAAACGGCCCAGCCGTTCGTCGAGGAGGCCGAGGTTGACCAGGGCACGGGCCTGGCCGGTCGGGTCACCGGCCTGCCGGAACAACGTCAGCGCCTCCTGGAGGTGCCGGCGTGCCGGTTCGTGCCGGGCCAGTTGCCAGTAGGCGGTGCCGAGACCGAGCAGCGCCCGGGCCTCGCTCACCGGGTCGGCGATCAGGCGAGCGGCGTCCCGGGCGTGGCCGTGCATCGTGAGGCCGTCGGTGTGATGGCCGCCGATGAGGTAGCGGTACAGGGTGAGGGAGAGCCGGATGGCGTGGGTGGGCCGGCCGTGGGCGGCGGTGTGGGCGGACACCGCCGTCAGACACGGCCGCTCGGTGTTCAGCCAGGCGCGCGCGGCGTCGGGATCGGACAGGTCGGGCACAGGTGTCGCGGATTCGGGAGCGGCGGGCCGTAAGTGCGCCTCGGCCGGGTGGAGGCAGTTCATGGCGGCGGCTGCGGTGGCGAGGTAGTGGTCGAAGAGCCGGTCGAGCGCCGCCTCGCGGGCCTGCGGCGCGTCCTCGGCCGTGGCGAGGCGGGTGGCGTAGGCGCGCAGCAGGTCGTGCATTCCGTACCGGGCGGCTTCGACGGGCTGGACCAGATGGGCCCGGGCGAGGACGTCGAGGGCGCGGCGGGCGTCGGCCGGGCTGCTGCCGGTCAGCGCGGCGGCGGCGTGGGCGTCGAGGTCGGGGCCGGGGTGCAGGCCGAGGAGCCGGAAGGTGCGCGCCGCGTCCGCCGGGAGGTGCCGCAGCGACCAGGAGAACACGACGGCGACGGCGGCGCGGGGGTCGCCGTCCGCGTCGAGCAGGTCCAGCCGCCGCTGCTGGTCGGCGAGTTCGGTGACGAGGTCGGTCAGCGAGGTGGCGGGGCGGGCGGCGGCGAGCTCCGCGGCGACCCGCAGGGCCAGGGGCAGTCGGGCGCACTGCGCGGCGAGGGCGTCGACGGCATCGGGTTCGGCCTCGGCGCGGGGGCCGACGAGCCGCCGCAGCAGGGTGCGGGCGACGGCGGCGGGCAGCAGGTCGAGGTCGAGGCGGTGGGCGCCCTCGCGTGCGACCAGCCCGGCGAGGCTGTCGCGGCTGGTGACCAGGACCGCGCAGGAGCCGGTGCCGGGCAGCAGCGGGCGGACCTGCTCGACGGTGGCGGCGTTGTCGAGGACGATCAGCATGCGCCGGCCCGCGACCGCGGTGCGGTAGCGCGCCGCGCGGTCGTCCGTCTCCAGCGGGATGTCCTGTCCGGACACCCCGAGCGCGGTCAGGAACCGGACCAGCGCGTCGGGGGCGGTCATGGGCTGTTCGGGATCGTAGCCGCGCAGGTTCACGTACAACTGGCCGTCCGGGAAACGGTCCCGGGCCCGGTGCGCCCAGTGGATCGCCAGGGCCGTCTTGCCCACGCCCGCCGTCCCGGACACCGCCGAGACCACCACCGCGGTCGGCCGCTCCGCTGCCGCGCCCAGGGCCTTCTCCAGCCGCGCCAGTTCCTCCTCGCGACCGGTGAACCCCACTGCTTCCATGGGCAGTTGTGCGGGCACGGCTCTACCGCTCCCGAGGCCGTTGCCCGTGCCCGTGCCCGTGCCCGTGGTCGTCGCCGTACTTGTACTCGCGCCCGTGCCCGGCGGGGTGCGACGGACGGCCGGTGCGGCGGGCCGCCCGCTCAGGATCGCCTCGTGTTCCCGCCGCGCCTCGGCTCCCGGAGCGGTCCCCAGTTCGTCGGCCAGCCGCTTGTGCAGGGCCGCGTAGCAGGCGAGTGCCTCGGGGGCGCGCCCGGCGGCGTGCAGCCCCCGCATCAACGCCACAGCGAGCGGCTCGGTCAGCGGGTGCTCGGCGACCAGGACAGACAGCGTGTCGACGACCACGCCGTGGCCGCCGACGAGGAGTTCGGCGTCCGCCCAGGCCAGGACGGCGTCGATGCGCTGGTGCAGCCAGCTCTCTCGGGTGCGCGCCGCCCAGTCACCGGGCAGTCCGGCCAGCGGATCGCCCTGCCACAGGCCCAGCGCCTCGCGCAGGATCCCCACCCGTACCGCGTCGGTGAGGTCGGCCTGCCGGGCCCGCTCGACGAGGCTCCGGAAGCGGTGCGCGTCGACCAGCTCCCGGGCGACGTCGAGCCGGTAGCCTCCCGAGCCGCGCAGCAACGACGGTGCGCCGGGCGGGCCTTCGGCGCCGCCGGTGAGGTCCGAGGTCGTGCCCTGAAGGACACGGCGGACCCGGGCGATGTGGGCGTAGAGCGTGCCGCGCACCTGTGCGGGCGGGTCCTCGCCCCAGACCCGGTCGATCAGCGTCTCGGCCGCCACCCAGCGGCCCGCGTCGACCAGTAACGCCGCCAGGACCGTGCGCCGTTTGGCGGGGCCCAGATCCACCGGGCGGCCCGCCACCCATAACTCCACAGGCCCCAGCAGCCGAAATCCCGTCACGTCGTCTCCCCCGCCCCACCCTGCGCTCGTCGCCCTTCCCCACCAGGCGTCACCCAACCACCCGGCCACCTGCGAGACAAGGTTTGCGCAAGGTTGTCGACCACCTCACCCGTGCACGGTGTTCCTGGCAACCAACCCGCCACGCCCCACGCGGACTCGGGGCTCGCGCGCGGGCCCCCGGCCCATGGAGAAACACCCCACACACGGCGCATCGGACGCTCCCCCACGGCGCTCCTTGCGCTGCCCGCGGACGGGCTGCTCCCACGGGGGTGAGCAGCCCCTCCGCGGGCCGGTGGCACCCGACGTGCCTCCCCTGTCGGGCGCCACCGCGTCCAGCCACGCCGGCTTCCTCGTCCGCCTCGCCGTCCCGGACGTCGACAGCTTCCACGCCTTCGTCGTCGAACGCCTCGTCGAAGGCCCCGAAGTCGCCGACGCGCGGACCGCGATGGTCCACGGGCACGTCCGGACCCGCCGCATCGAGCCGCCCGGCCCGACCGGCCCCGACCGGCCCCGATCCGCGACGCGGGCCCCGTGTCGTGGGCGACGGCTTCGCGCCGCTCCGGCCGTGACGCGTGGGGAAGGAGGCGGACAGAGCGCTGCGCGAGGTCTGGACACTCATCTGTGAGCGTGCTGTCATACCGCTGTCACAGAATTTCCAACGTTGAAAAGGCCGCCCGACCGAGCGTCCCGTCACCGGTGTGCAGTCGTCTTCCCCGGGCTCCCGGCCAGGAGCCCCCGCTCCCGCCGGGCGTGGTCACGGCCTCTGTACGAGGAAGGGCTCGATGACACGACACGACACCCGCCCCAGAGCCAGAGTCTGGGCGCTGCTCGCCGCGGCGGCCCTGATCCTGCCCCCGAGCGGGCTGCTTCCCACCGCGGCGGCCGCGGAGCGGTCGAGCAGCGCGTCGGCACCCGCCACCGAACGGACAGCCGCCGAACGGACAGCCGTCGAGCAGGCGGCCGTCGAGACGCACGGCCTGAAGGGCGAGTACTTCAGCATGTCGGCGCCCGGCGCCCGGGACTTCGACCGACTCGGCGGCACCCTGCTCGACCCGCAGATCAACTTCTCCGGACTGACCGGCACCTTCCAGGAGTTGACCGGCAGGACGGAGCACACCACCGCGCGCTGGACGGGCCGGATCGAGGCCCCGGCCACCGGTGACTACACCTTCTACGCCATCGGCGACAACGGCTTCCGGCTCTTCGTCGACGGCCAGCCCGTCATCGACCACTGGGTGGGCGACTGGGACCGTGAGCAGACCAGCGCCGCCGTCCGGCTGACCGCCGGCGAGCAGCACGACTTCCGTCTGGAGCTGTTCCAGGACACCGGCGGCGCCAACATGTACCTGCGCTGGTCGACGCCGACGACGGCCAAGCAGATCGTGCCGATGTCCGCGTTCACCCCGCCGGCCGACTTCGAGGTGTACCCGGTCGAGATGTCCGTCGCCGAGAACGGGCGGCGGCTGCGCGCCCGGTTCGAGGGCAGGGTGGGCGGCCTCCAGGGCCTCAAGGACCATCTGAAGGTCGAGGCCGACACGACCGCCATGCCGATCGAGTCGGTGACGGCCGTCCCCGGCGACCCCAGCTCGCTGAACGTCGACCTCGCGGCGCCGATCCAGAAGGACCAACTGGTCAGGGCCTCCTACGACGGTGAGGGCGACCTCACGGCCGACGGCGAGAGCGTGCCGAAGGTCATCCGCTACGCCGACAACGCCTCCACCCATCGCCTCACCACCGAGTGGGGCGACGAGATCGACAGGAAGCACCCGCTGCCGGAGTACCCGCGCCCCCAGCAGGTGCGCTCCAAGTGGCTGAACCTGAACGGCCCTTGGCAGTTCGGGGCGGCCGAGGCGGGTGAGCAGCCGGTCTTCGGCAAGAAGCTCGACGAGAAGATCATCGTGCCGTTCCCGGTCGAGTCCCAGCTGTCCGGTCTCGAGCGGCACGAGGACCACATGTTCTACCGCAAGGTCGTCGACGTCCCGAAGAGCTGGAAGGTGGGCAAGAGCGGCCGGGCCAACCGGCTCAAGCTCAACTTCGGCGCCGTCGACTACCGGGCCGCCGTCTACGTCAACGGCACGAAGGTCGCCGAACACACCGGCGGCTACAACGCCTTCAGCGCCGACATCACCGACGCGCTCAAGGGCACCGGCCCGCAGGAGATCATCGTCGCCGTCACCGACACCGGAGGTGCCGACCAGCCCACGGGCAAGCAGTCCACCAACCCCGGGGGCATCTTCTACACCCAGACCTCCGGCATCTGGCAGACCGTCTGGATGGAGCCGGTCGCACCCGTCTCGATCGAGGGCATCGTCACCACGCCCGACATCGACACCGGCACCCTCGCGGTGACGGTGAACGCCGACGGCGCCTCCCCCGCTGCCCTGGTCGAGGCCGTCGCCCGCGACGCGCGCGGCAAGGTCGTCGGCAGGGTCACCGGAGCCGCCGGCCGCGAACTGCGCCTGCCGGTGGCGAAACAGCATCTGTGGAGCCCCGACGACCCCTACCTCTACGACCTCGACGTCACGCTCACCGACGGCAGGTCGACCGACAGGGTCGGCAGCTACTTCGGTATGCGCGAGGTCGGCATCGAGAAGGTGGGCGGCTTCGACAAGCTCGTCCTCAACGGCAAGCCGATCTTCTCGCTCGCCACGCTCGACCAGGGGTTCTGGCCCGACGGCCTCTACACCGCGCCCAGCGACGAAGCCCTGGCCTTCGACCTCGAGGCACACAAGAAGCTCGGCTTCAACGCCGTCCGCAAGCACATCAAGGTCGAACCGCAGCGCTGGTTCTACCACGCCGACCGGCTCGGCCTGCTGGTCTGGCAGGACTTCGTCTCCGGGAACCTCACCGACGAGACGGGCCGGAAGGCGTTCGTCGACCAGGGCAAGGAGATCGTGCGCCAGCACCACAACTCGCCCTCCGTCATCGGCTGGATCGTCTTCAACGAGGGCTGGGGCGAGTGGAACCGCGAGGAGACCGGCCGTATCACCGAGTCCGTCCAGGCCGCCGACCCGTCCCGGGTCGTCAACGCCCACAGTGGTGTCAACTGCTGTAACTCCAAGGGTGATTCGGGCAACGGCGACATTATCGACCATCACGACTACAACAACACCGACCCCGCCTTCCCCGGCGACGGCCGGGCCGCGATGGACGGCGAGCACGGCGGCTTCGTGCTGCGCACCCCGGGCCATATGTGGCCGGGTGCCCCGACGGTGATCTACAGCGGCGTCAACACCAAGGAGGAACTGACCCGCAAGTACGTCGAGAACACCGAGCAGTTCTACCTCGACCAGGCCGGCGCCGAACTGTCCGGTTCGGTGTACACGCAGATCACCGACCTGGAGAACGAGTTGAACGGCCTGTACACCTACGACCGGCGCGAGATCAAGGTCGATCCCGTCCAGGTGCGGAAGATCAACCGCCGGGTGATCGCCGCCGGCGCCGCCGCGGGCAGCGAGGGACCGCTGAAGGGCGGCGGGCACTGGAGCCTCGACGAGGGCACCGGCACCACCGCGCGGGACGAGGGCCCGAACGCCAGGCCTCTCACACTCCGCGAGGGCGCCTCCTGGACCCCCGGCGTCAGCGGGAACGCCCTGAAGTTCGACGGCCAGAAGCAGTACGCCGAGACCGCCGGACCGGTGCTCGACACCAGCGGCAGCTACTCGGTGTCCGCCTGGGTGCGGCTCGACGCGATCCCCGGCAACTACGCCACCGCGGTCAGTCAGGACACCCGCGCCACGGTCAACTCCTTCTACCTCCAGTACGGACACGGCACGTTCGCCTTCAGCACCCCCGGCGAGCACCGCGCCCAGGTCGCCGTCTCCGCGGAGACGGGCCGCTGGTACCACCTGACCGGCGTGCGGGACGCCACGAGCAACCAGATCCGGCTGTACGTCGACGGAAAGCTCGCGGCGACGGCCACCGGCGGCTCCGCGCTGCCGAGCACCGGTCCGCTGACCGTGGGACGCGCCCACTGGAACGGCGCGAACGTCGACTTCTGGAACGGCGCGGTCGACGAGGTCCACGCCGTGGACCGGGCACTGACCGCCGAGGAGGTGAGCGCCCTGTACGCGGAGGTGAAGCCCTAGGGCGCCGCGTCGGGTGGACGGTGGCGGCCTTGTCCTCTCGTGGGGCGAGGCCGCGCCGCCGTCACCCGTCGGGATGAGCCGGACGGCGACCCGACCGGGCCGCCGTCGGATCGCGACGGCGGCGGATCGAGAACTAGTATCGGATTCGGCGCATCTCACGGCGCCGCCCGGGGGCTGCCCCGGCCGGACATCCCCAGGAGGTCCGCGATGGTGACGCTGCTGTCCGTCAACGTGGGCCTGCCCCAGGACGTCTCCTGGCAGGGCAGGACCGTCCGCACCTCGGCCTGGAAGTCCCCGGTGGACGGACCCCGGATGGTGCGACGGCTGAATGTCGAGGGTGACGGACAGGGCGATACGGCCGGGCACGGCGGGGACATCCGCGCGGTGCTCGTCTACCAGGCCGAGTCCTACGAGTACTGGCGCAAGGAGCTCGGTCGCGACGACCTGACCTACGGGATCTTCGGGGAGAACTTCACCGTCGACGGCCTGCCCGACGACGAGGTGTGCATCGGCGACCGGTACCGCATCGGCGAGGCCGAGTTCGAGGTCACCCAGCCCCGCGTCACCTGCTACCGCGTCGGCATGCGCCTGGGCGAACCGGCCATGGCCTCCCTGCTGGTGGCCCACCACCGCCCCGGCTTCTACCTCAGAGTGATCACCGAAGGGCGCGTCGCGGCCGGCGACGAGATCACCCTGGTCCGCAAAGGCCCTGAGGAACTCAGCGTCGCCGACACCGACGCGCTGCTCTACCTGCCCGACCGCGACCCGGTCAAGCTGCGCAGAGCGCTCGGCATCCCCGCGCTGAGCCCCGGTTGGCGGCAGTCCTTCCGGGAGCTCGTCGCCGCCCGGCAGCCCGGGCAGGAGGCGGGATGGCCCGGCTTCAAGAGCCTGCGGGTCGCGCGCGTCGTCCGGGAGACCCCCGCCGTCTCGTCGATCTACCTCAACACCGTCGACGGCACCGGCCTGCCCCCGGCTCGCCCGGGTCAGTATCTGTCCCTGCGGCTCCCCGTCGGCGAGGGCGCCCCCGCGGTACGCAGCTACTCCCTGTCCTCCGCGCCCGGCCCCGGCGCCTACCGCATCAGCGTCAAGCACGAGCCCCACGGGCGGGTCAGCGGCTACCTCCACACCGTGCTGCGCCCCGGCGACCTGGTGGACGTCGCGAGCCCACGCGGCACGTTCGTACTCGAGGAGGGCGACCGTCCGGTCGTCCTGATCTCCGCGGGGATCGGCGTCACCCCGGTCCTCGCCATGCTCCACCGGCTCGCCGCCACCCGGGATCCACGCCCCGTCTGGTGGATCCACACCGCCCGTGACCACGCCCATCACGCCTTCGCCGAGGAGGCCCGCGCGCTGCTGGCACAGCTCCCCGACGCGCACGAGCACATCTTCTACACGGCGGGGACCGGCCCCGGGCCCGGTGACCCCCGGGTCGCTCCGGGCCGGCCGACGGCCGAGTCGCTCGCGGCCCTGGGCCTTCCCGCCGACGCCGACGTCTATCTCTGCGGCCCGACCGCCTTCATGGACGACATCGGCGGCGTGCTCAGCGCACACGGACCGAGTGCCGAGCGGATCCATCGGGAGCAGTTCGGCGCGCTGCCCGCCGTCAACCCCGGTGTCACCCCCGGCACGGCAACGCGGCCGCACCAGCCACCGGGCCCCACGGGGGCCGGGCCCCTGGTCACCTTCGCCCGCAGCGGTCTCGCCACCCCCTGGTCCGCCGCGCGCGCCTCGCTCCTCGAACTCGCCGAGGCCTGCGACATCCCCACCCGCTGGTCCTGCCGCACGGGCGTCTGCCACACCTGCGTCACGCCGCTGGTGTCGGGTGACGTCACCTACACCACTGAGCCCCTGGAACTCCCCGAGCCCGGCACCGCCCTCGTGTGCTGCGGCACTCCGGTGACGGAGGTCGTCCTCGACCTCTGACCGGCCGGCGCGGAGACGGAGGTCGGTCCCGGTGACGGGAGGAAAGCCTCCCCCGCCACCAGGACCGCCACCAGGACCGCGGCCGGACCGCGGCCGGGACGCGGCCGGGAGCGTCGCCGTCGGCGGCCGCTCCGGGGTCACGGGGCCCAGGGCGCCTCCACGGACCACGTCGTGTCCTCGGTGAACAGGGCGGGGCCGTCCCAGGTGTGCGTACCGCCCGGAGTGGCCAGCCACAACTCGGCGTTGTAGTGGCGCAGATACTGCTCGGGGAAGTTGTACGCCGACAGCCGCACGCCGCCGTTCGCGCCCCGGACGGGGCAGAAGGTGGCGTCGGCCCGGAACAGATCGGTGCTGCCGGACTCCTTGTAGACGCGGTAGTCGCGGTGGCGGAGGTACTGGCCGGGGTAGTTGCGCGACTCGAAGCTGTAGCAGGTGCCGTTCGCCAGTCCGGGGACGATCTTCCAGGTGGCGTCGTTCTTCAGCAACGCGTCGCCGCCGGCGGTGACGACATCGGTGAAGCCGGCGCCGTCCCTGTGGCGCAGGTACCGGTCGGTGTAGCCGGGTGTCGTCACCCGCAGGGACCTGTACTGGTCGACCGGCAGGGTGACCGGGGCGGTCGAGGCCTGGGAGGCGTCGATCAGCGCGCGGTTGGCGGCTCTGACCCGGGCCTCGTCGACCTTGACCACCTGACGGTCGTAGGTGAGCAGGCCGTTGGCCTCGTTCTCGACGTCGGTGATCTCGGTGTAGACCGACGCGGACAGGCCGCGCGGCATGCGCACCTCGCGGATCGCGTCGAGCAGGCCCACGAACCGGTTGTCCAGGTGCGCGGGGTCGGGCTGGTCCTCGTAGCTGAAGCCGCCGCCCGGGTACCACTCGTGCCCGGCGACCTTGTATCCCAGTCCGCCGAACTCGCCGAGCACGGCGGCACGGGTGGGGCTGGGCACGGTGGTGCCGGGACCCACGTAGACGTGATGGTCGAGGAGGTCGCCGTTTCCACCGTCGACGGCTCCGCAGCAGTTGACGCCGCTCATGTTGTCGACGAGCCGGGACGGGTCGTACGCCTTGACCCTGTCGGCGATCCGGGCCTGGTCGTACTGGCCCCAGCCCTCGTTCTGATCCACCCACACGACCAGCGACGGCGAGCTGCGGTGCTGGTCGATGATCCGGTCGTACTCGGCCTCCCACTGGGTGCGGGCCGCGGCGTCGGGGGTGCGCTCCATGGACGGCATGTCCTGCCAGACCAGCAGGCCGAGCCGGTCGGCCCAGTAGAACCAGCGCTGCGGTTCGACCTTGATGTGCTTGCGGACCATGTTGAAGCCGAGGTCCTTGTGCTTCTGGAGGTCGTGGCGCAGGGCCGCGTCGGTGGGCGCGGTGTAGATGCCGTCCGGCCAGTAGCCCTGGTCGAGGGTGCCGGTCTGGAAGACGAACTTCCCGTTCAGGACCGGGCGTTGCATGCCGCCGACACTGGCCAGGCCGATCGTGCGCAGGCCGGTGTAACTCCCGACCGAGTCGACGGTCGTGGTGCCGGAGAGCAGGTCGGCCCTGACGTCGTAGAGGAACGGGTCGTCCGGGCTCCACAGGTGCGGGTTCGGGACGGGCACCGTGAACTCGGCGCCGACGGCGCCGGTGGCCGTGCCCACGGTGACGCCGCCGGTGGAGACCGTGACGCGGGCCTGGTGGCCGCTGGTACCGGTGCCCCGGACGGTCACCTTGAGGCGGCTGTTCGCCGGGTCCGGGACAAGGTCGAGGCGGCTGACGTAGGCGGGCGCGGTGGGCTCCAGCCACACCGTCTGCCAGAGGCCGGACGCGGCGGTGTACAGGATGCCGCCGCCTGCGTGCGGGGCGACGTCGCGGATGCGCTGCTTGCCGATGGCCTGGGTGCCGGTCTCGGTGGGGTCCCAGACGGAGACCAGCAGGGTGTTGGCGCCGCCGTTCAGCAGGCCGGTGATGTCGTAGGAGAAGGCGTCGTAGCCGCCGCTGTGGACGGCTCCCGCCTGTTGCCCGTTGACCCAGACGGTCGTACGCCAGTCACTGGCACCGAAGTTGAGCTGGACCCGGCGACCGCTCCAGCCGGAGGGGACGGTGAAGGCGCGCTTGTACCAGAGCCTGTCGTTCTGGGTGATCTTGCGCTGGATGCCGGAGAGCGCGGACTCGGCGACGAACGGGACCCGGATCTGCTCGGTGAACGAGGCGGGCGGGCCGGCGTCGGCCGACGTGACCGCGAAGTCCCAGATGCCGTTGAGGTTGGCCCAGTCCGGGCGGGTCAGCTGCGGGCGCGGATATTCGGGAAGGGGGGTGTCGGTGGGGACCTGGTTCGTCCACGGGGTGGTCATCGGCGACGGCTTGGGCGTCCACGCCTGGGCGGCGGCGGCCGCGGGTCCGGTGGCCGTCAGTGCCGTCCCGCCGAGCAGGGTGAGCGCGGCGAGCGCGGTGGTGGCCCACCGCGCTCGTCGTCCCAGCCGGGCGAACGGATTTCGGCCTGCGGGTGTTCGACGCATCGTGCCTCCTTGACTCGTGGGGTGGGGAGACGTGCGCGTGCGGGGGGGGCGGCCGGGGGGAGGTCCGGCCGCCCGGAACCGGACGCGGCGGCGGGGCCGGGCGAGGCTCCCCCACCGTCCAGGGCTTGTTCGCAATCCGTTCAGGGCCGGTTCGGGGTTCGTCTGGGGGCTGGATCGGGGTTCGTCGGGGGCCGGTTCGGCGTCTGTCACATGAGTTGTCGGCGGCGGCCCAGCCAGGTCTGGGCGATCACGACCACCGCCAGGAACGCGCCGCTGACGACCTGCTGGTAGGAGGAGTCGAGCGAGCCGATCTGGTTGATGACGTTCTGGATCACCTTCAGCAGCAGGACCCCGACCAGCGAGCCGCTGACATAGCCGAGCCCGCCGGTCAGCAGGGTGCCGCCGATGACGACGGCGGAGATGGCCTCGAGTTCCATGCCGCTGCCGAGGATGGTCACGCCGGAGGCGAGCCAGGCGGCGTTGAGGGCGCCCGCCAGTCCGGCGAGCAGTCCCGACAGGGCGTAGACGAGGATCTTGGTGCGGGCCACCGGCGCACCCATCAGGGCGGCGGCGTCCTCGTTGCCGCCGACCGCGTAGACGTGCTGCCCGAAGCGGGTCCGGCGCAGGACGACGGCTCCGGCGACGAACAGGGCCAGCGTGATCCACACCGGGTTGGCGAGGCCCAGGGTGCTGCCCTGGCCGAGCTCGGCGAGGAAGGAGCCCTTGCCGATGAGGTAGGTGTCGGCGCCCTCGTCGGTGAGCGCCAGCATCAGTCCGCGCGCGCCCAGCATGGCGGCGAGGGTGACGATGAACGGCGCGAGGCGGGAGCGGGCGACCAGCAGGCCGTTGACGACGCCGATGAGTCCGCAGACGGCGAGCGGCAGCAGCAGGGCCACCAGGGTTCCGTGCCGCGATCCCCAGGCCGCGAGGACGCCGCCGAGGGCGAACAGGGAGCCGACGGACAGGTCGATCCCGCCGGTGATGATGACGAAGGTCATGCCGAGGGCGACGATCGCCAGAAAGGCCGAACTGGTCGCCATGTTGCTGATGTTGTCGCCGGTGGCGAAGGAGTCGAAGGAGAACGACGCCACCAGGGACACGATCAGCAGGACGGCCAGTGCGCCGTGCTGCTGGACGAGGGCGCTGAGCCGTTCGGAGCGTGCGGAGCCCACCGGGCGGGCGTCCTGTGGCGGTGCGATACCGGCAGTGGTCACGGGTGCTTCCGTGTTCGTGGTGGTCAACGCTTTCCCCGTCCCCGTGCCGCGTAGACCGCGGCGACGATCACGATGGCCTGGGCGATCTGGGTCCAGGAGGGTGGCAGATCGTGCTTGATGAGGGTGGCGGTGAGGAGCTGGATGAGGACGGCTCCCGCCACGGTGCCGCCGATGTTGACCCGGCCGCCGGTCAGCGGGGTCCCGCCGACGACGACCGCGGTGATCGCGGACAGCTCCATCAGGTTGCCCAGCGAGGTGGGGTCGCTGGCCTGGAGGCGGGCGGTGGCCAGGACGCCCGCGACCGCCGCGAGGAGCGCGCAGACGACGTACACGATGATCAGCACGCGGCGCACGGGCAGGCCGGCGAGCTGGGCGGCGGGGCGGCTGTCGCCGATGGCGAGGAGCTGGCGTCCGAAGGTGGTGCGGCGCACCACGAAGGCCACCAGCAGGGCCAGGGCCGCGGCGATGAGGATCAGGTAGGGGATGCCAAGGACGTCGCCCGAACCCAGGGAGGCCAGCGAGGGGTTGCGCAGATCCTTGAGCTGCGGCAGCAACACCAGGGCGACTCCGCGGCCGCCGACCATGAGCGCGAGCGTGGCGACGATCGGCTGCACCCCGACGTACGCGACCAGCGCGCCGCCCGCCAGCCCGACCGCCGCGGCGAACAGCGCGACCGCCAGCAGCGCGGGCAGCAGCCCGTAGCCGAGGTACAGGGCGGTCACGGAGGCCGCCAGTGCCATCACTGCGCCCACCGACAGGTCGACGCCCTCGGTGCCGATGACCAGGGCCATGCCGAGGGCGACGATGATGACGGGGGCGACCTGGACGGCCTGGGTGCGGAAGTTCTCCGCGGTCAGGAAGTACGGGGTGATGACGGTGTTGACGACGAGCAGGGCCGCCACACCGGCGTAGACGCCGTAGACCTGGAGCCACTGCAGGAGTCGGGTCCTGTCCGACGGGGCGCTGCGGAGGGCGACTTCAGCCATCGACGGCCGCCTCCTCGTCGGCGTCCCGCGCGGGGTCGTTCCCGGCGATGGTGCGCATGAGCTTGTCCTCCGTGACGTCGTCGCCGGTCAGCTCGCCGACGACGGCGCCGTCTTTCAGTACGACCACGCGGTCGGACCCTTCGATGAGTTCCTCCAGGTCGGAGGAGATGAGCAGGACGCCCAGGCCGTCGGCGGCCAGTTCGTCGACGAGTTTCTGCACCTCGGCCTTGGCGCCGACGTCGATGCCGCGGGTGGGCTCGTCGAGCAGCAGCACCTTGGGATTCATCGCGAGCCACCGGGCGAGCAGCACCTTCTGCTGGTTGCCGCCGGAGAGTTCGCCCACCTTCTGGTGCGGTGAGGAGGCTTTGATGCGCAGCCGCTCGATGAAGGTGTCGACGACGCTGTCGACGCGGGCTTCGGAGACCAGCCCGAAGCGGGAGAGCCGGGGCAGCACGGCCAGCGCGATGTTCTCCCGCACCGAGAGACCGGGGACGATGCCCTCGCTCTTGCGGTCCTCGGGCAGCAGGCTGATCCCCGCGCGGATGGCCGCCGGGGTCGAGCCCGCGCGCAGCGGCACACCGGCCACCGTGACCCCGCCCGAGCGTGCGGTCAGGGCGCCGGCGATGGTTTTCGCGGTCTCGGTGCGTCCGGAGCCGAGCAGTCCGCCGAGGCCGACGACCTCGCCGGGGCGGATGCTCAAGGAGACGCCGTGCAGCTTGTGCGGCACCGTCAGGTCCGAGGCGGTGAGCACCGGTTCGGCGTCGGCGGCGCCGTGGTCGCCGGTGAACTTGGTGAGGCCCTCCGCGCGGACCTCCCCCAGGTCGCGGCCGAGCATCGTGGACACCAGGGAGAGGCGGTCGAGGTCGGCGAGCCGGCCGTGGTGCACCCGGCGGCCGTCGCGAAGCACGGTGACGGTGCTGCACACGGCGTACAGCTCGTCCAGGCGGTGGCTGACGTAGACGACCGCGATGCCCGCGTCGCGCAGACTCCGGATCACCGAGAACAGGGTCTCGACCTCACGCGGTTCGAGGGAGGAGGTCGGTTCGTCCATGACGACGACGCGCGCCTCGGTGGCGACCGCGCGGGCCAGGGCCACCATCTGCTGGGCGCCGACCCCGAGGGTGCGCAGCGGCCTGCGGACGTCCACCCGCACCCCGTAGGTGCTCAGGGTCTGTTCGGCCTCGCGGTTCATGCGGCCCATGTCGAGCACGCCGAACCGGTTGCGCGGCTCGCGGCCGAGGAACAGGTTGCGGGCAACGCTGAGCAGCGGGATCAGGTTGACCTCTTGGTAGATGGTCGAGATCCCGGCCTTCTGGGCTTCGAGCGGCGTGGCGAAGGAGACCCTGCGGCCCTGGAAGACGATCTCGCCGGCGTCGGGCCGGTACACGCCGGTGAGGAGTTTGATGAGGGTCGACTTGCCGGCGCCGTTCTCGCCGATCAGGGCGTGGACCTCACCGGCGTGCAGGGTCAGGTCCACGTCGTCCAGGGCCCGGACGCCGGGGAAGGTCTTGCTCAGTCCGCGGACGGCGAGCACTTCGGCGGGGGGTGCCACCTGTGCCTCCAGGATGCGATGCAGGAAGTGACGGGGAGCGGGAGGGGCCCGCCGGGCGGGCGGGCCCCTGACGGGCCGGTCAGTAGGCCTTGCCGATGCCTGCCTCGGCGTTGTCCGTGGTGTAGGCGCCGTCCTCGATGACGATGTCCTGCGCCACGCTCTCGCCCTTGGTGAAGGTGTCCAGCGTCTGGAAGGCCAGCGGCCCGAAGCGCGGGTTGGACTCGACGACGCCGCTGATCCAGCCGTCCACGATGCCCTGGACGGCGTTGCGGGTGCCGTCCACGGTGACGATCTCGACGTCGCCCGCCTTCTTGCCGGCGCCCTTCAGCGCGGCCACCGCGCCCAGGCCCATCTCGTCGTTCTCGGCGTAGATCCCCTTGATGCCGGGCTTGGACTGGATGAGCTGCTCGGTGACCTGCTGGCCCTTCTCGCGGGCGAAGTCACCGGTCTGCTCGAACACCACCTTCAGGCCCGGCGCCTTCTCGGCGATCTGGTCCTTGAAACCCTTGGTGCGCTCGGTGGTGACGTTGTTTCCGGCCGAGCCGAGCAGGATGGCGACCTCGCCCTTGCCACCGGTCGCCTCGATCATCTGGTCGGCGGCGCGCCGGCCCTGCTCGACGAAGTCGGAGGCGATGAAGGAGACGTAGTCCTTGCAGGCCGTGGCGTTGATCTTGCGGTCGATCGTGACGATCGGGACCTTCTTGGCCGCGGCCGCCTGGAGCACGGGGTCCCAGCCGTCGGAGTTGAGCGGGGCGATGACCAGCAGGTCGGCGCCCTTGGCCAGCAGGTCCTGGACGTCGCTGATCTGCTTGGAGAACTGCGACTGGGCGTTGGCCGTCAACAGCTTGACGCCCCGCTTCTTCGCCTCGTCCTTGATGGACTGTGTCTCCGCGATGCGGAACGGGTTGGCTTCCTTCTCCGACTGGGAGAAGCCGACGGTGGCGTTCTTGAGGTCCAACTTCTCACCGCCGTACGCGTCGACGGTGCAGGTCTTGCCGCCCGGCGCGGGCGAGGCGACCTTCTGTGCGGCGTCGGCGGCCGCCGAGGACTTGGTGTCGCTCGACGTGTCGTCCTCCGACTTCGCACAGGAGGTGGCGGTCAACGCCACCGCCGCGGCAAGGGAGATGACCACGGGGCGGGCGAGAGGACGACGACGGTGGGTGGTGCGCTGCATGGTGACCCCGATCCGGGCGACGCTGGAAGGACACTGGGGAGGTGGTGAGCGAGCAGAGGCCGAGCAAGTCGAGCAAGGTCGTGCCGTGGTCGAGCGGTAGCTGAGCAGTAGCCGTGCAGTAGCCGAGCCGAGAAAGGTGCTTCTCCCCTGGCGGGAAAGGTCGTTCGACCCGCCGCACAGTGGTTTTTACATCGTTGGAAGAGCGCTGTAAACCCCCTGTGCACGCACTGTGCGGGGTCCGCCGCGAGCAAGTCGGGGAACACCACCCGCCCCTGCGGCCTCAAGGCCGGCGGTCCGGAACGCGTCGCGGCCGGGTGATCCAGGTGCCTCGCGGCGCCGTCGGGCGGCAGACGCGCTCGCGAAGAAGCCCCGCCCGCGACCACGCCGCTCACGACCGCATGTGCAAAAGAGCAACGCGCTTCCGACAAGGCGGAGTCGGCGAATCGCTCGCCTGCGGACGTCAGAAGGCGTGCGGCAGTCCGGCCGACACGGCAGGCAGGCAGGCCGGCAGGCAGGCACTCGACCGGGCCGCCGAGACTACGGTCGGGTCACGCAGCCTCGCGAAGGCTCGGGCGGAAAGCGATTCGCACACGCACCGCCCGAAGGTCAGCCGCGGCCGCCGCCGCTCGCCGCCGCCCGGCCCAGGGTGCTCTCCCGCTCCACGAGGCGGTGGTCCGCCCGGACACGGCGCGGCTCGGGCGCCTCGCCGCCGCCGAGCCGTGCCAGCACCGACTCGACCGCGAGACGGCCGATGGCCGCCTTGTCCGGCGACACGGAGGTGAGGGTCACCGCTCCGAAGCGTCCCTCGACCACGTCGTCGAAGCCGACGACGGCGATGTCCTCGGGGACGCGCAGTCCCCGTTCGTGCAGGACACGCATCGCGCCGATGGCCATCGGATCGTTGTAGGCGAAGACCGCGTCGGGGCGCCGTCCGGAATCCAGGATGCGGTTCATGGCGGCCGCCCCGTCCGCGTGTCCCCACCCGTCGGTGGCGGCGACGAGCCCGTCGTCGGCCGGGAGGCCGGCCGCGGTGAGCTCCTCGCGCCAGCCGCGTACGCGCAGTTGCGCGGGCTCGCTGCGCCCGCGTCGGGCGCCGATGAAGGCCACCTCCCGCCGCCCGAGCCCGTTCAGATGCCGGACGGCGGCGCGGGCCGCGGCGACGTTGTCGATCGCGATGTGGTCGTACGGCAGGTCGTAGTCGCGCTCGCCGAGCAGGACCAGCGGTACGTTCTCCGCCCGGTCGCGCAGGTCCTCGGTCTCGAGCTCGATGGGACTGAGGATGAGGCCGTCGATGACCCGCGCCCGGAAACCCTGGCTGACCAGGATCTCCTGCTCGCGGTGCCCTCCGGTGTGGTCGAGCAGCACGATGTACTCGTGCGCGGCGGCGGCGTCGATGACGGCGGCCGCCAGCTCGGCGAAGTAGGGGTTGCCGAGTTCGGGCAGGGCGAGCGCGATGATGCCCGTACGCCCCTTGCGCAGATGCCGGGCGGCCAGGTTGGGCCGGTAGCCGAGCACGTCGATGGACCGCTGGACACGCTCGCGCATGGCGGGCGTGATGTGCTGGTAGTTGTTCACCACGTTGGAGACGGTCTTGATGGAGACCCCCGCATGCGCGGCGACGTCCTTGAGGCTGACCCGCACGGCATTCCCTTTCGCAGCGTCCCGACGGGATGACGGCCGGTGCGGCTACGGGGTCGTCACCGTGGGCGGGCGCCGAGCCCCCATACTTGACTTTTACAACGTTATACAGGCGCTCTCGCCACACTGACAAGGCGGGTGACGGACGGCGGTCGCGGGGTGCGAGCCCGCGCCGGCGGGCCGGACCACCGAATCCGCGGCTCCCGCCGTGATCCGGCCACATGGCCGACGCGCCCCGCATCTGCCCGTCGACTACAGTTTCCCCTGAGACGTGCTCCTACCGGTCGCCATTCGCCGCTGCCCTGGCCGTCGACCCTACGTGCGCCCGCCGCCGGGCGCTGCACGGTTCTCGATCGACCCCATTCGAGCGTCGAACCCGCCCCGCTGCGGAGTTCCGGAACAGCACGAGAGGGAAAAGCCATGCCCTTTGCTTCCGCCAAGGACGGCACGAACATCTTCTTCAAGGACTGGGGCTCGGGACAACCGGTCGTGTTCTCCCACGGCTGGCCGCTCACCGCCGACGCCTGGGATCCGCAACTGAAACTGATGGCGGACAACGGATTCCGGGCCGTGGCCCACGACCGGAGAGGCGGCGGCCGCTCGGGGCAGAGCTGGGACGGCAACAACCTCGACACCTATGCCGACGATCTCGCCGCGGTCATCGAAGAACTCGACCTGCGGAACGTCATCCTGGTCGGCCATTCCACCGGCGGCGGTGAAGTGACGCGCTACATCGGGCGCCACGGTTCGAGCCGTGTCGCCAAGGCCGTCCTGGTCGGCGCCATCCCCCCGCTGATGCTGAAGACGGACGCGAATCCGGAGGGGCTGCCGATCGAGGTCTTCGACGAGATCCGGGAAGGCGTGGCAACGGACCGTTCCCAGTTCTACAAGGACCTGAGCGCGGCCTTCTACGGCGCCAACCGCGACGACTCGACCGTCACCCAGGGAACTCGCGACGAGTTCTGGCTGTGGGGAATGACGGTGGGCATCAAGGGCGCGTACGACTGCGTCAAGGCATTCTCCGAGACGGATCTCACCGAGGACCTCAAGAAGATCGACGTCCCGACGCTGATCGTGCACGGGGACGACGACCAGATCGTTCCCATCGTCGCTTCGGGCGACAAGAGCTCGAAGCTGGTCAAGGGCGCGGTGTACAAGGTGTATTCCGGCGCCCCCCACGGATTGGCGATGGTTCCGAAGTTCGCCGGGAAGTTCAACGAGGACCTCCTCGAATTCGCACGCGGCTGAGCTACGGGACAAGGGCGGGCGCGGCCAGGTCCCGGTCGAAGACGGCCATGGCCCGGCCGGGGCCGTTGTAGTCGTCGACGATCTTCACGTCGAAGCCGAGACTTCGGTGGAAGGCGATCGAGCCGGTGTTGGCGACGGACGTGATCGCTTTCAACCGCCGTGCGCCCTGACGTTCCGCCGCTTCGGCGAAGGCCGCGTACAGACGACGCCCGAGACCCGTGCCCCGGGCGTCGTCCCGCGTGGCGATCAGATGGACGTACCCCGTGCCCTCCGGCGTGACGAACCCGAAGACGTACCCCCGGATTCCGTCCTCGGCCCGGGCCGCCAGGCAGGTGGGACCGAACTCCTGCACCAGTGCCAGCAGGTGCAGCGACCGGAGGTCGCGATCGCCCCAGTAGCGGGCGTGATCGGTCAGGACCTGGTGGAAGCCGGCAACGCCCGCCGGTGCGATCTGTATGCCCATGATGACGATCATCGCAGGCGTGCCTCGGCCGTTGCGGGCGGTCCGCACGGGCCGGGCAGGTTCGGCGACCTGTTCAGCGCCCCGGCCGCCGGAAGTGGGCGTAGGGCGGGTACGGCTTGAAGCAGATCAGCACCTCCAGGGGGTGCCCGCCGCCGGGTTGCTGGACCAGCGTGGGAAGCGCCGACATCATTGCCGCGTGGCCTTGGGTGACGCCTTTCCTGCGCGGGCCCCAACCCGCCGCGCCGGCGAGGCAGATGGCGGTCTCGGCGAAGACCTCCCGGTCACCGAAGAGGAAGAACGTGCGGGCGTGGGTGGCGTGCCGCAGCTCGTCCCGGCAGTCGGCCCGCCGTCCGCGCCCACTCCGTCCGGCGGCGTCCCCGGCCGTGCGCGCCTCGTGGGTGCCGACGGTCAGCGGAGTGCCGTTCACCAGCTTGCGCCGCAGCTCGGGCCACTTGCTGGGACGCAGGCCGAGCGTGTCGTGGACCAGGACGAGGTCGACCGGCTTGCCGAAGCCCTCGTCGGGCCGAATGCCGTCGCGCAACGGCACATGGACGATCGTGTGCCGGGAGTAGGCGGCGAAGGAGAACAGACCCGCGAGCCGGCTCAGCCCGTCATGGTCGCCGAGCAACAGGCCGATGGGCTCGGGGGCACTGAGCCACGTATGGCGAAGGGCCTTCCTCGGCTGGACCACACGGTGCTCGTGCGGTCCGGTCCTGGGCCTGAACTGTTGCAGCCTCAGCTGCATACGGGGTACCTCATCGCCTCAGGATCGCGGGCGCCGCGGCCCCGGGCAACGGAGATTCCGCCCGGCAGCGATCACCGGACGTGGCGCCGATCGTGTCCGGCTCGTCGAGTCCGGCCGGTCGCATCGTGCCCGCCGCGTCCAGTGGGACGCGTTGCCCCCGTCGGTTTCCAGCGGGCCCCAGCGTGGCCTTCGCTGCGCGCCCATCACGTCCAGCGGGTCCCGGCGCGTCCTTGCCCGCGTGCCCGTCGTGTCGCGCGGGTCGGCGGCGAGCCGGGGGTGTCGGCTCGCCTCCGCGGCCCGCCCCGGAGCCGGGGTCCCGGCATCTCCTGCGGTCAGCCCCAGAGCCGTGGCACTTCGGCCCGGTCCTCGACGGCCTGGGCGACGTCGAGGACGAGGTCCTCCTCGAAGCGGCCGCCGATCAGCTGCACCCCGAACGGCAGGCCGTTCTCGACGTGGACCGGCACGGTGACGGCGGGGAAGCCGAGGACGGGCACGGCGGTCATCGGCCACATGGCGGGGAACAGCCGCTGCGCCCGGCCCCGGTCCGTGATGTCGGCGTCCTGCTCGAAGGGCGGTTCGGCGCACACCGGGGTGAGCAGGATCCCGTCGCGGCCCAGGAGCTCCTGGAGCCGGGTGACGAGCGTCGCCCGCCGCGCCCATCCGTTGATGTAGGTCTCCAGATCAGGCCGCTCGCCCCACAGTTCGGCGGCGGCCGCGAAGTGGGCTTCCAGCGCGGTGCGGATGTCGTCCCCGCCGAGCTGGTGGACGACGGGCAGCATCGGACGGATGTCCTCGGTGATCAGCAGCGCCCACAGCCGCGCGGCCTCGGCCAGCAGGGGCAGTTCGGCCACCTCCTCGACCACGTGGCCGGCGTCCGCGAGGTGTGCGGCCGCCCGGTCGAGCGCACGGTCGACGGCCGGGTGGTTCTTGACGGTGCCGTTGCCGCGAACGAGCCGTACCCGCACGGGGCCTGCGGGGCGGGGCCGCGGGGGGACGGCGGGGACGCCGCTGGAGTCGCGCAGATCCGGTGTGGTCATGGCGTGCAGGGCGAGCCGGGCGTCCGCCACCGTACGGGCCAGGGGGCCCTGCACCGCGCAGGAGTGCACGGTGGGCGGGAAGTCGAGCTCGACCGGGCCCGCGGGGGTGTCGGCGTAAGCGGGCGGGGCCCAGTCGGAGATCCGGCCGACGGTGGGGCGTACCCCGACGACGCCGCAGCAGGCGGCCGGGAAGCGGATGGAGCCGCCGATGTCGTTGCCCTGGGCCAGCGGTGTCATCCCGGCCGCCAGGCTCGCGGCGGCTCCGCCGCTGGACCCGCCGGGGGTGCGTTCGGCGTCCCAGGGGTTGAGGGTGCGTCCGTGCAGTTCGTTGGTGGAGAACCAGCGCAGCGAGAAGGCGGGTGAGTTGCTCCGGCCCAGCGGTACGGCGCCGGCGGTGCGCAGGGCGGTGACGCAGGCGGCGTCGCCCTCCGCGGGGCGGTGCGCGAGGGCGGGGACGCCGTTGCTGGTGACATGGCCCCGCTGCTCGGTGTTGATCTTGATGGAGACGGGCACGCCGTGCAGGGGCCCCAGTTCGGCGCCCGAGACGGTCCGTTCGTCCGCCCGGCGGGCGTCCTCCAGGACTTCCTCGGGCCGCACGTCGACCAGCGCGTTCAGTCGGGGGTTGGTCTCCTCGATGCGTTCCAGACAGGAGCGCACCAGCTCGGTGGAGGAGATCTCACGGGCCCGGACGGCGGCGGCGAGTTCGGTCGCGGAAAGCTGCCACGGCTGCGTCGGGCGGGGAGAAGTCGCCATCGGATACCTCTTCGATTGCGGGGCCGGCCCGGCGGCGGCACGGGGCGGGCGTCGGTGGGTGAGGCCGGGGAAGGTCGGAAGGAAACAGGTGGAACGGCCTGGCGGGAATGAGCGGGGAGGGGAGGAACGGCGCCCGTCCCGTTCACGCGGCAGGACGGCTGCGGCCGGGCGGGGAGGAAGCACGGCCGCACCCGCACCCGCGGGGCAGACGGAGTCGACGACCCACCGTCGCACCGGACCAGGCGGGACGCGCCGGCCCTCGCCGGACACGGCGGAGCGTCCGCGTCGACGCCGCCTGTCATACAACGGCGTTTTATTTCGCGGTCAGCCTGCGCCCGGGCGCCCCCGGGTGTCAAGCCCCGCCGGCCGGGTCAGTCCGCGGGCGGCGCGCCGCGCAGCAGGTCGGCCACCGCGAGCAGGGCCCGCGCGGCCCGCTCCTCGGGCCAGCCCTCCGGATCCTCCAGGGTGGTGAGCCAGTACCCCCGGGTGAGCAGGTGGAGGACGTCGCCGGCGAGTGCGGCGTCGGGCAGTCCGGCCTCGGCCGCCAGCGCGCTCAGCTCGTCGCGGTTGCGCCGGGAGGTGGCGCGCCGGACGTTCTCGACCGCCGGCCCGGCGTCGGGCCCCTCGCTCGCGATCTCCATCAGCAGCCGGCGCAGGATCTCGTCGTCGGGCTCGGTGGTGCACATCCACTTCAGCGCGGCTTCCAGGCGGGCCTCACCGGTCAGACCGACGAGCGCGTCGTCCATCTGGGCGCCCCACTCCCGCTCCGCCCACCGCATGGCATTGATCATGAGCGCGGACCGGCTGGCCACGTAGTTGGTCACCATGGCCGTCGAGCCGCCCAGCTGGGCGGCGACGGCCCGGATCGTGACGGAACGGACGCCCCGTTCCCGGGCGACGTGGAGGGTGGCGGCGGCGATCTCGTCGAGCCGTCGCGCCTCGTCTACCTCGATCGGCATGTCGCAGACCTTAACGCAGAGGGTTGACCCCGTTTACAAGGAGCTGCAATGTTGTCATACAACGCCGTTACACAACGCCGTTTCATCTCGGATTCCCGAGCACGAGCCCGGCTTTTCCGAGCCCGAACTCCCCGGAGAGCACTCGATGAGAGTTCCTTTCGCACGTACGGGGGCCGCTCCCGTCCCCGATCACGCCGTCCAGCACCTGGTGCGCATGCGGGACGGGACGCGCCTGGCCACGGACGTCTACCTGCCCGACGGCGCCACCGCCACGGACCGCGCCCTGCCCGCCGTACTGGTCCGCCTCCCGTACGACAAGAACAGCCGCTACGTCTACTTCGACAAGGTGGCCCGGCTCTTCACCGCCCGCGGCTACGCCCTCGTCGTGCAGGACGTACGCGGCAAGTTCCGCTCCGGCGGCCGCACCCTGCCCTTCCTGCGCGAGCCCGACGACGGCTACGACACCATCGACTGGATCACCCACCAACCGTGGTCCGACGGCGCGGTCGGCATGTTCGGCGACTCCTACTACGGCTTCACGCAGTGGGCCGCCGTGGCCTCCCAGCACCCCGCCCTGCGCGCCATCGTGCCGCGTGTGACCACGGTGGACTTCAACGCCACCACGGCCCTGGACCCGCGCGGCACGGACAGCGGCGTCGGCCGGCCGGTGTGGGTGGAGGGCATCGAGTACTACGCCCACCACTGGGTGGACCAGGACACCTACGACTGGGAGCCCGACCGCCGCGTGCGCCCGGTCATCGACCAGTACGAGCGGGCCTTCGAGGCCATCGGCGCCCGCTCCGCCTGGTTCGACCTCCTCGCCCCGCGCCAGACCGACGTCCTGCACGCCCTCGGCAGACACCCCTTCGACTCCCGGCCCGTACCCGTCCTGCACTGTGTCGGCTGGTACGACAACATCGGCATCCCCCACATGAACGACTACCTCGCACTCGCCTCCCGGCCGGGCTGGGACGCCGTCCAGTACCTGTGGGCCGGCGCCGTCGACCACGAGAACTACCGCCTCGACCACGCGCCCGTCACCGAGGACACCGACCACGCCACCAGCGAAGCGGCCCTCGACCGGCTCCTGCCCGAGTACGCCGGCCCGGCGCTGGACTTCTTCGACGTCTTCCTCAAGGGCAGCCGCCCCGTGACCGCCCTGTCCAAGGTGACCTGGGAACTCGGGCACGCCGGCTGGCGGACGGCGACCGCCTGGCCGCCCGCCGACAGCGGTGAGCGCACGTTCTGGCTCACCGGTGCGGCCACGACGGCCGGACCGCTGACGGGCGGCGCGCTCGTCACCGCTCCCGTCGCGGACGAGGACCGCGCGCAGTGGGCCTACGACCCGGACGACCTCGTACCGTCCCTGGTCCCCGACTCCTTCTCCTACCTCCGCGATCACCCCGACGCCGGTCCCCTGGCCGCCCGCGACGACGTCCTCGCCTTCGCCGGCCCGGTCCTGACCGACCCGCTCGACCTCGCCGGGCCGGTCGGCCTGCACCTTCATCTCGCCGGCACGGCACCCGTGTTCGACGTCTTCGCCAAGGTGCTGGACCTCGCCCCCGACGGCACGGCGCGGCTCGTCGTGCGCGGTCAGGTCTCCGTCCGGGGCGACGGCGCCTCCCGCGAGGTAGGCGTCGAGTGCGGCCACACCGGCTACCGGCTGCGCGCCGGCCACCGGCTGGCGCTGCTCCTGGCGAGCAGCGACTACCCCATGTACCTGCCGTGCTCGGGCAGCGAGGAGAACCCCTGGACGACCCTCGTCCCGAAGCCGAGCACCCAGACCCTGGCCACCGGCGGCGTCACCCCGTCCCGGCTGACCGTCACCGTCCTCACCCCGCCCGCCGGCTGACCCACCCGCGCCCCACGGGCCCCCACGCGCCCGCGCTCCCCCACGCCGAAGGATCCGTCACCCGGCCCACCGCCCTGCCTCAGGAGCACCACCATGCACGCTCCCAGAACCGCCCTGGTCCTCACCGCCCTGTCCACCCTGCTCGCGCTCTCCGCCTGTTCGTCGGGCGGCGGCGGCACGTCGTCCTCGCCCCAGAGCCCGAAGCTGACCAGCACCACACCCGCCGCGTCCGGCGCCCTGGACGAGGTCACCTGGAACCTGCCCCTGGGCGAGCCCACGACCCTCGACCCGGCCAAGGTCGGCGACTACTCCCCCAGCACCGTGGTGTCCAACCTGTGCGACCCGCTGCTGCGGCTGAAGGCCGACTACTCCGTCGCCCCCGGTCTGGCCACCTCCTGGAAGCGCCCGGACCCCAAGACGCTCGTGCTCGAACTGCGCGACGACGTCACCTTCTGGAACGGCCACCCGATGACCGCGAAGGACGTGGTGGCCAGCCTCGAACGGCAGCGGGACCCCGCCACCCAGAGCGTCAACACCCAGGTCCTGGCCACCGTCAGCACCATCACCGCGACCGGCGACCACCAGGTCACGGTCCGCTTCAAGACCCCCGACGAGCTGTTCCTCAAGTACCTCGTCAACGGCTTCGGAGCGGTCAGCGAGGCCGCCTACCTGAAGAAGGCCGGAGCCGCCTACGGCACCGCCGAGGGCGGCCTGATGTGCACCGGTCCCTTCGAGCTGAAGAGCTGGAAGTCGGGCGAGTCCGTCACCGCCGTCCGCAACGACGGCTACTGGGACACCGCCCTCAGGCCCAAGGCCGCCGAGCTGACCTTCACGTTCGTCACCGACGCGAGCACCCTCACCAGCGCCCTGCTGTCGGGCCAGATCGACGGCAGCTACGAGATCCCCTCGACCGTCGCCAAGGCCCTGCGCTCCTCCGACGCCGGCACCCTCTACTACGGACCCTCCGCGCAGACCGTGTTCGTCGCCCCGACCGGCCCGGACTCGCCCCTCGCCGACCCCCGGATCACCCAGGCGCTCTCCCTGGTGCTCGACCGCGACGCCCTGGTGCAGAACGTCTTCGACGGCGCCGCCCGCAAGGAGAAGACGTTCATCCCGTCCCTCGTGTGGAAGACCGGCGAGGCCTCCGACGTCTACGCCGAGGGCTACGACGCGCTGCCCGCCGTCCCGGACGCCGACGTCACCCGCGCCGAGAAGCTCGTCGCGCAGGCCGCTCCCAAGAAGCGCACGGTCACCATCGCGATGGGCGCCGGCGACCAGCAGTCCCTGCAGACCCTCACGTTCCTCCAGGCCGGCGCGAAGAAGATCGGGCTGACCGTCGTCATCAAGCAGCTCCAGCCCACCCAGATGTCCGGCCTGTTCTACGACGCGTCGCTGCGCGAGGGCCTCGACGCGACCATGGCCCTCGGCTACGTCGAGATCCCCGACCCGCTGTCGTACGCCGAGATGTTCACCTCGCCCGCGTCCCCCATGAACTGGACGCGCTACGACAACCCCGAGGTGACCTCGCTGCTGACGCAGGCCCGCGCCGCGCTGGACCCGGAGAAGTCCGCCGAGCTGTTCACCCGGGCGCAGGCCCTGTACACCGAGGACCTGGCCATCGTGCCGATCGCCGTCCCCTACGAGCGCATGTTCCTCAACAAGCGCCTCAGCGGCGCCCCCGCGTCCTTCGCCTACATCAACATGCCCTGGGCGGCCCAGCTCGGCGGCACGGGCGAGGGCACGTCATGATCGGACGCTTCGTCGCCCGTCGCGCGACCATGCTCGTGGTGACCGCGCTCGTCGCGAGCGTCGCCGTGTACGGCGCCCTGTTCATCGCTCCCGGCGACCCCGCCACCCTCCTCATCGGTGGCGGAAAGCCGCCCAGCCCCCGGTTGCTCGCCGAGATCCACCGCCAGTACCACCTCGACGACCCGTTCCTCCAGGGGTACTGGCGCTGGCTCAGCGGGATGCTGCACGGCGACGCGGGCCAGTCCCTCACCTACAAGGACTCCGTCACCCACCTGGTGACCGAACGCATCGGCAACACCGCCTTCCTCGTGGCGTACGCGGCGGTCCTCATCATCGTGCCCGGCGTCACGCTGGGCACGGTCGCGGCCCTGCGCGGCGGTTTCGGCGACACCCTGGTCACGGTCGTCACCACCGCCCTGATGGCGGTGCCCACGTTCGTCATGTCGGTGGTGCTCATCTGGTGGCTGTCCGTCCAATGGAGCTGGCTCCCCGCGTACGGCGCCGGCGACGGCTTCACCGGACGCCTCGAACACCTCACGCTGCCCGCGCTCGCGCTGGCCACGGCCTGGCTGGCCTACGTCGCCCAGGTGACCCGGTCGGCGGTGCGCGCCGAACTGGCCTCGGAACACGTCGAGACCGCGCGGGCCCGGGGCGTCCCCGAGCGCTTCGTGGTGCGCAAGCACGTTCTGCGCAACGCCGCCGGACCGCTGTTCTCCGTCTCCGGCGTGGCCGTCGCCGGACTCATCGCCGGCTGTTCCATCGTCGAGCAGGCCTTCGGGATCAACGGCATCGGCGCCCTGCTCGTCCAGAGCGCCGCGAAGCAGGACCTGGCCGTCGTCCAGGCCCTCGCGCTGATCACCGTCGTGGTCTTCGTCGTGGTCAACACCCTGGTCGACGTGGTCACGGCCGCGCTCGACCACCGGGTCTCGCTGGAGGGCGCCGCATGACCACGTATCAGATCGCCGCACTCGGGCGGGGCGCCGCCCGGCGGTCGCGGCTGCGCCGGCTGGCCCACGGACGCGGTGTGCTCGTCGTGGCGTGCGCGGTCGTCGCCCTGGCCGTCCTCGCCGCGCTGTTCGCACCCCTGCTGGCCCCCTACGATCCGGACGCCGTGGACCCGGCCGCCGTCTACCAGGGCAGCTCCGCCGCGCACTGGCTCGGCACCGACGACACCGGGCGGGACATCCTGTCCCGGCTCCTGTACGGCACCCGCCCCAGCCTGCTGGCCCCCGCCGTCGTCACCCTGACCGCCGGACTGGGCGGCACGGTCCTGGCGGTGAGCGCCGCCTGGCTCGGCGGCTGGTACGACCGGCTGGTGTCCGCCCTGCTGGACGTCGTCTTCGGCTTCCCGGGTCTGGTGCTGGCCGTGGTGGCCGCCGCCGTCTTCGGCGCCGGCCTGCACGTGGCGGTCGTGACACTGTCCCTCGCCTACCTCCCCTATGTCGGAAGGGTCGTGCGCAGTGCCGCGCTGCGCGAGCGGAACCTGCCGTACGTGTCGGCGCTGCGCATGCTCGGCATGTCCGGACGGCGGATCTGCCTGCGCCACCTGACGCCCAACCTGCTGCCGCTGGTGCTGGTGCAGGTGGCCACCTCCTTCGGCTACGCCCTGCTCGACGTCGCCGCGTTCTCCTTCATCGGACTCGGCGCCCAGCCGCCGACCGCCGAATGGGGGCTCATGGTGGCGAACGGCTCCACCGGGATCCTGGCCGGCCGCGCCGAGCAGTCGCTGTACGCCGGTGCGGTGGTCGTCGTCTTCGTGGTCGCCTGCAACCTCCTCGGCAGCGGCCTGTCCCGACAGCTCCTGGGAGACGACCGATGACCGGTACCCCGCCCCTCCTCGTCGTCGAGAACCTGGGCGTCGACCTGCCGACCCGGGACGGCATGCGCCGGGTGATCCACCGGGCCGACCTCACCGTGCCCGCCGGAACAGCCGTCGCTCTGGTGGGCGAGTCGGGATCCGGCAAGTCGATGACGGCCCGAGCGGTGCTGCGGCTGCTGCCCTCCCGGGCCCGCACCACCGGTTCGGTCCGCTTCGACGGCGCCGAGGTCACCTCGCTGGGCGCGGCCGGGCTGCGCAGACTGCGCGGCCACGACGTGGCGATGATCTTCCAGGACCCGCGGGCCCACATCAATCCGGTGCGCACGGTCGGTGACTTCCTCACGGAAGGGCTGATCACCACACGGGGTGTCCGGCCACGGGAGGCGGAAGCCAGGGTCACCGCGCTCCTGCGCGAGGTGGGCATCGCGGACGCGTCCCGCAGGATGCGCCAGCGGCCACCGGAGCTCTCCGGCGGTCTGCTGCAACGCGTGATGATCACCGCGGCGCTGGCGGGCGAACCCCGCCTGCTGATCGCCGACGAACCCACCACCGCCCTGGACGTCACCACCCAGGCCGAAGTCATGGCGATCATCGACGAGGCGCGGGCCGAACGCGGCCTGGCCATGCTCTTCATCACCCACGACCTGGCGCTCGCCGCGGCGGTCTGCGACCGGATCGCCGTCATGTACGCCGGCGGCGTGGTGGAAGAGCTGCCGGCCCGGCACCTGCACGACCGTTCGACCCACCCGTACACCCGCGCCCTGCTCGCCTCACGGCCCGACCCGGAGGCCACCGCCGAGCCGTTGCGGGCCGTCCCCGGGCGCCCCCTGTCCGCCTTCGAGACCGGCCCGGGCTGCGCCTTCGCCCCACGCTGCGCGCACGCCCAGGACATCTGCCACACCGAACGACCGACGCCGTCGCCGGCCGGGGAGGGCCTGGCCGCGTGCCACTTCCCGGTCGCCGACGCCCCCGTGACACCGCACCCCGGCGCGAGGAGCACCACCCATGGCCGATGAACCGACCTCCCTTCCCGCCCTCCGGGTCACCGGCCTGCGCAAGACGTTCGGGGACTTCGTCGCCGTCGACGACGTGGACCTGGAGATCGTGCCGGGCGGATCCCTGGCCGTCGTCGGCGAGTCGGGGTCGGGCAAGACCACCACCGCGCGGATGATCGTCGGCCTGGAGGAACCCACGGCCGGCACGGTGCTCCTCGGCGGCCGTGCCCATCCGGGCCGCCGGGCCTCCACCGCCGAGCGCCGGCGCTTCGCCCGGGAGGTGCAGATGGTGTTCCAGGACCCGTACGCCTCGCTCGACCGCCGCCAGAAGGTGGGCGACAGCCTGGCCGAGATCCTCGCCCTCCACACGGACCTGCGTGGCGCGCCCCTCGCGGACCGCGTGGCCGAACTGCTCGATCAGGTGGGGCTCGACGAACGCCAGGGCGCCGCGCTGCCCCGCGCGTTGTCCGGCGGGCAGCGACAACGGGTCGCCATCGCACGCGCGTTGGCCGTCCGGCCGCGTCTGCTCGTGCTCGACGAGGCGGTCGCCGCACTGGATGTCTCCGTGCAGGCCCAGATCCTCACCCTGCTCACCGACATCCGCCGGCGCACCCAGGTGGCCTACCTGTTCATCACGCACGATCTCGGCATCGTCCGGCACGTCTGCGACGACGTGCTGGTCATGCACCGCGGCCGCGTCGTCGAACGCGGGCGCGCCGAGACGGTCCTGACCGCCCCCGAAGCCCCCTACACCCGTAGGTTGCGCGACTCCGTGCCCCGCCGGGGCTGGAAGCCGACCCGCCACACCGCTCAGAACGGAAGCCAGGCATGACCGTGACACCTTCCCTGACCTACGCCTTCGAGATCCGCGCGGCGGTCGCCCCCAGCCTGCACATCGGCCACGGCGACGGCGAGCGCACCGAGTTCACCCCGATCACCGGCGGTACGGTCCACGGCCCCCGTCTCAACGGCACCGTCCTGGCCGGCGGGGGCGACTGGTCCGACACCCGCGGCACCGTCTGCGCACTCGAGGCCCGCTACCTCCTGCGGGCCGACGACGGTGCCGTGATCGACATCGTCAACCGCGGCTACTACCACGAGCACGCCGACAGCCCCGACCTCTACGACGGCGACCTCCGCCTCGCCGAGGCCGGCACCTACTTCCGCACCGCTCCCGTCTTCCGCACGGACGCCGCGCAACACCGCTGGCTCGCGCGCACGGTCTTCGTGGGCCTCGCCCGGGAGGAGGACGGACACATCGTGATCCGCTGCTACACCGTGGACTGAACGACGTCGGCGCGAGGCCGGAGAAGACGGGCGGAGGAGACGGGCTGCGGAGACCGGCTGCGGAGACAGCGGCAGACCAGCGGGAAGGGCTCCACGATCCAAGGCGCCCGGCGTCATCGCGTACGCCGGTGATTTCGCTGATTGCGCCCTCGTCCGGCGCCAGGACTCTGGTCAGGTCCAGCCACCCGCATCCTCGTCAGGAGGGCTTCATGCGTCATGCCCCGCGCCGGCTCCTCGGTGTTCTCGCGGCCGCCACCCTCGCGTTCACCCTGTTCTCCGCAGCGCCGACGGCCGGCGCCACCACGGCCGGCCCGGCCGCGTCGGTCGCCTCCGCCGCCCAGCCGCTCTCGACCAGCACACCGGTCGTCTTCGTCCACGGCTACACCGGCAGCGCGTCCAACTGGACCACCGCCATGAGCGTCTTCCGGCTCAACGGCTGGTCCAGCTCCAACCTCTTCGCCTACGAGTACAACTCCTACGGCAACAACATCACCAACGCGCAGGGCCTCGCGACCTTCGTCAACACCGTGAAGGCGCGGACCGGCGCGAGCAAGGTCGCCATCGTCAACCACTCGATGGGCGGCCTCGTCAGCCAGTACTACCTGAAGGTCCTGGGCGGCAACACGAGCGTCAGCCACCTCGCCTCGATCGCGGGCGCGAACCACGGAACGACGTACGCCGGCGCCTGCCTCATCTACACGACCTGTCAGCAGATGTACCCGGGCTCGTCGTTCATCTCCCAGATCACCGCGGGCGACGAGACACCGGGCACCACCGCGTACGCCACCTGGTACTCGGCGTGCGACGGCGTCATCATCCCGTACACCAGCACCCGACTGACCGGCGCGACGAACAACAACGTGCTCTGCCAGACCCACATCGGCTACCTGACGGACACGGTCGTCCTCGGCCAGATCGCCGACTTCGTCGCCTCCTGACCCCGCACGAACAGCCCCGCACGCCCCGTTCCCGGCATCACGACCGCCGGGAACGGGGCGCACGGCATGGATGGGTCACCTGGTGTCACCCGACGCCGTCGGGACCATGAAGCGTCCGTCCGTCCGCCCGGCGCGGGACGATCTGAGGCCCGGCTCAACTACCCCGCGTCCAGGGGCCGTTCGAAGAACGTCTCCAGGACCACGGTCGCCCGTGTTCCGCTGACCCCGTCGATCGCGTACAGCCGGCGCAGTACGTCCTGGAGTTGCTCCGTGCTCGCCGTGCGCACCTTCACCAGGACCGTCGCGCTGCCCGCGACGACGTGGGCCTCCTGGATCTCCGGTACGCCGGCGAAGTCCTCGGCCCGGTCGCCCATCCAGGCCGTCGAGTCGATGTGCACGAAGGCGAGGACCCCGCGGTCGAGGGCCTCGGGGTCCACGTCGATCGTGGTGGCCCGGATGACCCCGTGCTCCCGCAGCCTGCGCACGCGCTCATGGGCCGCGCCCGCCGACAGACCTACGCCCCTGCCCAGGTCGGCGTAGGACCGGGTCGCGTCCTGCTGGAGCAGTGCGATCAAGCCACGATCGATGTCATCTATCGGCTTCATGATTCGACCATATCCTGTTCGGTGATCTACGTGTTACGTTGAATCAGATCCTGATCAGCGTATGCGAGGGGACGCTATGCCCGCCGATGGCCTGTACGAGATCCTGGACGAGCGCTTCCGTACCGGACGCTGCACGAGCGGCGACGGCAGGCTGGAGGTGCTGCACAGCGACTGCCGTTGGGCGGAGGGTCCGCTGTACCTGCCCGCCTGGCGTCAGTTGATCTGGAGCGACATCCCGAACGACCGCATCCTGCGCTGGGACGAGGCCACCGGGGCGGTCGGCGTCTTCCGTGCCCCGGCCGGACACAGCAACGGCAACACCCTCGACCGGCAGGGCCGCCTGGTCACCTGTGAGCAGGGCGACCGCCGGGTCACCCGCACCGAACCGGACGGCACGGTGACGGTCCTGGCCGAGCGTTTCCAGGGCAAGCGGCTCAACAGCCCGAACGACTCCGTCGTGCGATCCGACGGCACTCTCTGGTTCTCCGACCCGGACTTCGGCATCACCAGCGACTACGAGGGCCATCGGGCCGAGTCCGAGATCGGCGCCTGCAACCTCTACCGGATCGACCCGGCGACGGACCGGGTGGTGCTCGCCGCCGACGGCTTCGACGGGCCCAACGGCGTCATCCTGTCCGCGGACGAGAAGCGGCTGTACGTGTCCGACTCGCGCGGCGCCCGCATCTACGCCTTCGACGTCCACGACGACGGCACGCTCTCCGGGCAGGAGGTCTTCGCCGAAGCACGAGCGGGCGTCCACTTCGACAACATCCGCCTGGACGACCGGGGCCGTATGTGGGCGGCCGCCCTGGACGACGGCGTTCATTGCTACGACCCCGACGGCACCCTCATCGGACGGCTCCGGGTGCCGGAACCGGTCTCCAACATCACCTTCGGCGGGCCGAAGAACAACCGCCTGTTCATCACCGCCACCACCTCGCTGTACTCGCTGGTGATGTCGGTGACGGGAGCCCCCCGCGTCTAGCGCGCACATCCCGCCGAGGGGCCGGGCGACTCCGTCCCGCGCGCCCCGGCGCCGGACGGTCGAGGCCGTCCGACACTGATCGACCGGCGATCCTCCCCGTCCCCGAGAGGTGGGGCGCCGGCGCCACGCGAACCGGAACCAGGAGCAGATGTGAACGAGCAGGCCCCCCTCACCCTTCAGCAGGAGATCGCCCGGGAACTCGAGGTCGCCGAGACCTTCGGGGCCGGAGCGGAGATCGAGCGCCGGGTGGGCTTCCTCGCGGAGCGGCTGACCTCCACCGGCCTGTCCTCCCTGGTGCTCGGCATCAGCGGCGGCGTCGACTCCACGACCGCCGGCCGACTGTGCCAGCTCGCCGTCGAGCGAGCCCGCGAAGCCGGGCACGAGGCACGGTTCTACGCGATGCGGCTGCCCTACGGCGTCCAGGCCGACGAGCACGACGCCCAGCTCGCGCTCTCCTTCATCAGGCCCGATCACGTGCTGACCGTGGACATCAAGCCCGCGAGCGACGCCGCGCTCGACGCCGCGCTGGGCGCCGAGGTGAGCTTCCGCGACGCCTACCACCAGGACTTCGTGCTCGGCAACATCAAGGCCCGACAGCGCATGATCGCCCAGTACACGGTGGCCGGCGGGCACCACGGACTGGTCGTCGGCACCGACCACGCCGCCGAGGCGGTCTCCGGCTTCTTCACCAAGTTCGGTGACGGCGCGGCGGACCTCGTCCCGCTGACCGGCCTGACCAAACGCCGGGTGCGAGCCGTCGCGGACGCGCTGGGGGCGCCGGCCGAGCTGGTGCACAAGGTGCCGACGGCCGACCTGGAGACCCTCGATCCCGGCAAGACCGACGAGGAGGCGCTCGGGGTCACCTACGACGACATCGACGACTTCCTGGAGGGCAAGCCGGTGGACGAAGGCGTCTTCAAGACGATCGTCGACCGCTATCGGCTCACCGACCACAAGCGCCGGCTGCCCCTCGCGCCCTGAGACCCGGCGGGCCCGGGCGCACACGACGGACTCGACGGACTCGACGGACTCGACGGACTCGGCGTGGTTCGCCGCGGTCCGGCCGCCCGTCAGCCGCATCGCCAGGGCGACATCGCTCCGTCGGAACACCGCTCCGGTACGGCGTCCCGCTCAGAGGCCGAACAGCTCCGCCGCGTTGTCGTGGCACACCGCCCGCAGCCACTCGTCCCCGAGGCCCAGCCGCTCCAGGGCGTGGAGCTGATGCACGTACGGATAGGGGATGTTGGGGAAGTCGGAGCCGAGCAGGACGCGGTCGCCGAGCCCGGCCAGCCGGGGCAGGGCCCGGTGCGGGAACGGCATCATCCCCTCGGCGAAGTCGGTGAACGCCATCGTCGTATCCAGCCGCACCTCCCCGAACCGCTCGGCGAGGCCCAGGAACTCCTCGTACTCGGGCATCCCCAGATGCGCCACGACCAGTCGCAGCCGGGGGTGCCGCGCCAGCACCCGCGCGATCGGCTCGGGTCCGGTGTGCTTGCCGGGTGCGGGACCGGAACCGCAGTGGATCACGACGGGGATCCCCGCCTCGGCCAGCAACCCCCAGGTCTGATCGAGGAGTTCGTCGGCCGGGTCGTACGCCCCCACCTGCACATACGCCTTGAACACGCGTGCGCCCGCCTCGACGGCCTCCCGGGCGTACGTCTCGACGCCCGGTTCGGGGTAGAGGGTGGCGGTGTGCAGGCAGTCGGGGGTGCGGCTGGCGAAGTCGACGGCCCAGTCGTTCAGCCACCGGGCCATGCCAGGCTTGTGCGGGTAGAGCATCGCGGTGAAGGCCCGTACGCCGAACTCCCTCAGCAGGGACGTCCGTTCCGTCTCCTCGTCCCGGTAGGTGATCGGCCACTCGAGCCCGCCGGTCTGCGGGCCGAGTGCGTCGAAGTAGGCCCAGACCTTGCGCAGGACCCGCTCGGGCATGAAGTGCGTGTGGACGTCGACCAGGCCGGGAAGACCGAGCCGGCCCCAGAATCGGCGCACCTCCCCGGCCTCCTCCCCCACGAAGGCGGGTCCGGCGGTACCACCAGGGTCGACGGGTTCCATGTGGTGATCATCCATGGGGCCCACGATCGGCCCGGGTGAGGCCGCGGGTCCACTCCTTTGCGCGGGAATTCCGTGAGGGATCCGTCACCGGGGCGGCGGGCCGGTGCCGCCGTCAGGGCCTGGCCGGCTTCACCCTCCTGTCGACGCCGTTCACCCGCACGGTGACGTCCTTCCGGTTCCGCGCCCGGTCGGCCACGATCTCGTACGACGTCACCTTTCCGTTCCGCCACGCGCAGCCGACCTCGTAGCCGCCCCGGGCGCGGAGCCCGGTGAAGGATCCCTCGGCCTTCCAGCCGTCCGGCAGGGCGGGCAGCAGGTCGATGACTCCGTCGTGGCTCTGCAGGAGCATCTCGGCGACGGCGCCCGAGATGCCGAAGTTGCCGTCCATCTGGAAGGGCGGGTGGTTGCAGAACAGGTTGGGCAGCGTGTTGTAGGTCAGCAGTCCGCGCAGCATGATCTGGGCGCGCCGGCCGTCACGGAGGCGGGCGAAGAGCGCCGCCCGCCAGGGCCAGGTCCACGAGCGGCGGCTGTCGCCCGACACCGTCGCGGCCGTGAACGGGACGCCTTCCTTCTCGCCGCACCGCGCCTTGAGGGAGACGAGGGCCGCGGCGGCCAAGTCGGTTGTCCTGGGGGTGATCTGGCGGCCCGGGTAGACCGCGAAGAGGTGCGAGGTGTGGCGGTGGATGTCGGTGGGACTGTCGATGTCCTCCTGCCACTCCTGGAGCTGCCCCCACCGGCCGATCTTGTTCGGCGCGAGGCGCGCCTGGAGGTCCGCGACCTTGGCCCGGTAGGCGGGATCCGCCTTCAGCACCGCCTCGCAGTCGAGGTAGTTCTGGAA
This sequence comes from Streptomyces sp. NPDC002884, assembly GCF_040295245.1. Lineage (NCBI taxonomy): Bacteria > Bacillati > Actinomycetota > Actinomycetes > Kitasatosporales > Streptomycetaceae > Streptomyces > Streptomyces sp. NPDC002884. The sequence continues at coordinate 52,705 of NZ_JBEOVB010000013.1, forward strand.
CAGGTCCCAGATGATCTGCTGGTCGTACATCACGCCGTCCTCGCGCGGCCCGTGCTCGGGGGACCAGCCGTTCGGCGCGACGAGGAGTCCGTCCTCGCGCTCCTTGAGATGGTCCTCCCAGAACTCGCAGATCTCCTTGATCATCGGATGGGCGACGGTTCGGAGATAGGTCAGGTCCTGGGTGAACGCCCAGTGCTCGTAGAGGTGTTGGGCGTACCAGGCGCTCGCGACGGTGTTCCACTCCCATGAGTTGCCGCCGAAGATGCTCTGGCTGGTGCGGGCGGTCCAGCCGCGCGTGTCCTGGCCGAAGGCGTTACGGGTCGCCACGCGGCTGGGCACGGCCACCTGCTCGATGAACCCGACGAGCGCCTCGTGGCACTCCGACAGGTTCGTCGTCTCGGCTCCCCAGTAGTTCATCTGGACATTGATGTTGGTGTGGTAGTCGGAGGCCCAGGCCGGCTGGTTGCTGTCGTTCCACAGGCCCTGGAGGTTGGCGGGCAGGCCGTTCGGGCGGGAGGAACTGATCAGCAGGTACCGGCCGTAGTCGAACATCGTCTGTTCGAGTGTCGGGTCCTCCCCGCCCGCCGCGTATCGCGCCAGCCGCGCGTCGGTGGGCAGGGCGACGACGGCCGCGGCGGAGGTGCCCCAGGCGACCGAGACGCGATTCATGAGGGCGCGGGTCTCGGCGATGTGCTTGTCGCGCAGCTTGCCGTAGGGCCGGGCGGCCGCCTTGGCGAGCGCCCTGGCGACGACCGGTTCCGGAGCGGCTCCGCGCCATCCGGCGGCGGCGTCGAGCTTGTAGTCGGTGCGGGCGTCGAGGAACAGGGTCAGGCTCGTACAGCCGCTGAACCGGAGCACCGGCCCGTCGGCGTCCAGGTCGCCGTCGGTGTGTACGGCCTGGACGGTGCACGCGTGCTTGAGTCCGTTGCCCATGACACCGCTGAACGCGATACGACCGGCGCCGGCGTCGACGGTCGTGGGGGCCTGGTCCTGCGCGGACGTCAGTGCGATCGACCCGGAGAGCCCCTCGGCGCTCTCCGACGTGTACCGGAAGACCATGACGTCCGCGGACCGGCCGGCGAAGGCCTCCCGCAGGACCCGCTGTCCCGGCGCGCCGAAGCGGGTGACGTGGAGGCCCTCGACGAAGTCGAGGGTGCGCCGGTAGTCGACGACCGCGCGCTGAGCGCGGGTGTCGAAGCCCTTGCCCGCCAGGGCGATCTCCGCGATCTGGAGACCGGCGGAAGACGCGCCGGGGGTCAGGGTGAGCCGGTAGACGCGGTAGGCCGTGCTGTTGGTGAGGGCGAAGGTCCGGGTCTCGCCGCGGCCGGCGAAGGGCGTCCCCGGCTTCTGCGTGTCGAGGGTCGTCCAGACGGTCCCGTCCTGCGACGCCTCGAGCGTCCATTGCCGGGGGTCGTCCCGCGGGCGGTCGGGGGCCGCCGTCAGGGTGTACGAGGTGACGGCGGCCGGGCGGGGCAGGTCGGCCTGCCAGACGACGGCGGGTGCGGTGCCGTCGACCCGCCAGACGGTGGCCGGATCGCGGTCCACCGAACGTGAGATGTCCGTGGCCCGGGACCCGGGCCGGGCACCGGATCCCTGGGAGTGCCCGCTCGGCGACGACAGGTAGACCGAGCCGTCCCCGCCGAGGTCGACGCCTGCCAGGCCGATCTCGCTCACCTGGAAGTGGCTGACGCCCGCCTCGGGGACGAAGTCGAACCGGTAGAAGCGGTAGGCCGAGGTCTCGGCACAGGTGAATTCCTTCGTCTGGAAGCGGCTCTCGAAGGGCGCCTCCAGGGTGCGGCTGTCGAGTGCGGTCCAGGTGGCGCCGTCGGCGGAACCGGAGAACGTCCACTCCTGCGGGTCCCGCTGGGGCACGTCGTTGGCGCTGGTCAGACGGTAGGAGGCGACCGCGACGGGGTCGGGCAGTTCGACCTGCCACCGCACCTTCGAACCGGGCCCCTCGATGCACCACTTGGTGCTCGATTCGCCGTCGTACGTCTTGTCGACGCCCTCCGACGCGGAGGAGCTGTACGGTCCCCCCGGAGCCGTGACCGTGGGTTTCGGGCGGGCGGCGAAGGTGACGACGAGGTCGCCGAAGTCGCGGTACGAGCCGAAGCCGGTCATGCCGGTGTCGAAGTCGCTGTCCGGCTTGCCGGCCAGGGCGTTGTCGTAGTCGTTGACCCCGCCCCACAGGCTCTGTTCGTTGAACTGGATGCGCTCCTCGTAGGGATCGGCGAAGAGCATGGCGCCGAGCCGTCCGTTGCCGATCGGCAGGGCCTGCGACTGCCAGTCCGCGGCGGGGACGGAGTACTTGAGCGCCTTGCGCGACAGGGTCGGCCACTGGATGCCCGCCGACGCTCTGGCCCCGGCGGCGACGGCCCGTCCGGCAGGCGTGACGCCCGTCAGCTGAGTGGCCAGCGGCGCGACGGCGAGAGCACCGCCGAACTTGAGGATGCTTCGTCTCAGCGGTTGGGATTCATTGATCACAGCAAGATCTCCTGGCCCATTCATCGGCTCTTTCACGGAGGGATGAGCAGCCACATCGACATCTGCCGAGGGCTTTGTCGTCGTCGGCCATCTTCGCGGCAAGATAGATCGGATGTCTAGAGGAGTGACGGGGCGTCGGCTGACGGCCCGTCCGCGTCGGCGCAGCTCGCCGCGAGCCAGTGCTCGACGGCCGCCACATGGACCGTCGCGGCGGACACGGCCAGCAGCGCGTCACGTGCCTCGAGCGCGCGGAGGATGTCGTCGTGCTCCGCGTGCGCACGCTCCACGGCGCGCTGGGCCCGGCTCCCCCGCACGATGCGGACCCGCTGGGTACGGGTGGAGAGGACACGCAGCAGCATGGAGAGCACCGGATTGCCGACGGCCTCGACGATGCGCAGGTGGAACGCGATGTCGTGGGCGACGAACTCGTCGACCGTGGCGGCCGCCCGGGACCGTTCGAGAATGCCGCCGAGCTCCTCGATGTCCCGGGAGGTCAGCGACGTGGCGGCCAGCCCGGTCGCCGGCGGCTCCAGCAGCCTGCGCACCTGGAGCAGTTGAAGGGCGGTCCGCCCGCGGGAGACGTCGGCGGCGAAGGACATCGTCTCGAGCAGGAGGTGCGGTTCCAGGCTGGACACATAGGTGCCGTCGCCCTGCCGGGTGACCAGGATGCGCATGGCGGTCAGCGCGCGGACCGCCTCACGAAGCGAACTCCGGGACAGACCGAGCTGGCCGGCGAGCGCGTCCTCCTTGGGCAGGCGGGAGCCGGGCGCGAGTTCCCCCGCGACGATCATCGCCTTGATCTTCTCCATCGCCTCGTCCGTCAGTGCCACGAGGACGCCTCTCTGTCCCGAAGGAACACGACGGGGATCCGCACGGACCCCGGGCGGGCCCGCGCGATGCCCCGAGTACCGCGTCTACTCCTGCTTCTCGCCGGAGGCGAAGCGGGAGATGATCAGCGCGACGATGATGATCGCGCCGTTGAGGAACTGGTTCCACAGCGGCGGTACGCCCGCCAGTGTCATGACGTTGACGACCAGTTGGAGGGTCAGCACACCGGTGAGCGCGCCGAACACCGAGCCCTTGCCGCCGTTGAGGCTGACCCCGCCGATGACCGTCGCGGCGAACACCTGGAAGATCCAGCCGCTGCCCTGGGTGGCGGAGATGGAACCGTAGTGGCCGCTGTAGAGGATGCCGGCGAACGCGGCCAGCAGGCTGCCGATGATCAGGACGACCCACACGATCCGGTCGACCCGGATGCCGGCCGTCCGGGCGGCCTCCGCGTTGCCGCCGATCGCGTAGAGCGCCCGCCCGTGCCGCAGCCAGGCCAGTGCGCACCCGCCGACGGCGAACAGCACCGCGCAGATCCAGATGGCGGCCGGCACACCCAGCCAGGAGGCCTTGCCCAGGTAGGTGAAGGAAGGGGGCAGATCCACGATGGACTGGCCCTCGGAGAGCGCCACCTGGAGCCCGCGCAGCATGGTCAGCCCGCCGAGCGTGACGATGAACCCGTTGAGGCGCAGCTTGAGGATGAGGAATCCGTTGAGGGCGCCGATCGCCACCCCCACCAGCAGGCAGAGCGGGATCGCCGTCCACTGCGGAAAGAGCCCCAGTCCGTTGAACCGGCCGCCGCTGGTGGGCAGGACGAGCCAGACGGCGATGACGGGCGCCACCCCGATCGTGGACTCCAGGGACAGGTCCATCCGGCCGACGATCAGGATCATCGCCGTGGCGAGGACGAGCAGGCTCAGTTCGGTGGACTGCTGGGCCACGCCGATGAGGTTGTCGGAGGTGAGGAAGGCCGGGGAGACGATGAACCCGATCAGGCCCAGCACGAGGATGGCGGGGACGAGCGACAGTTCACGGAAGCGGCCGAGATCGAGTCCGCGCCGGCTGCCCTTCGCGGTCGTCTGCGCCACGCTCGCTGCGGGGTCGGTGACATCGGTGGTGGCGGACATGACTACCTTCCGTGCTCTTCGGTGTCGGCTGCTGCGGGGGTACCGGCGACGCCTTCCATGGCGGCGACCATCTGATCGTCCTTCCAGCCGCGGTCGAACTCCGCGACCACGCGTCCGTGGAACATGACGACGACCCGGTCGCACACCCGGAGGTCGTCGAGTTCGTCGGAGACGATCAGCGCGGCCTTCCCGGCTTCGGCGACCCCCCGGATCCTGGCGAGCAGGAACTCCTTGGACCTGACGTCCACTCCGTTGGTGGGCCGGACCGCGACCAGGACATGGGGGTCGGTGGCCAGGGCCCGGGCCACGACGACCTTCTGCTGGTTGCCGCCGGAGAGCGCGGAGACCGGTGTGCCCGCGCCCGGCGTCTTGATGTCGAGATCGCGGATCATGCGCTGGGCGAAGGTCCTGGTGCGGCCCGGCAGGACGGTGCCGAACGGGCCGAGCTGGTCGGTGACGGTGAGGGTCGCGTTCTCCGCCACGCTGCGACTGCTGACGAGACCCTGGACGTGGCGGTCCTCCGGTACCAGGCCGACGCCCGCGGCGAGGGACGCCGGGACGCTGCCGGTACGGACGGTCCGGCCGTCGACCGAGATCCTGCCTGCCTCGGCGCGGTGCAGTCCGGCGACTGCCTCGCCCACCTGGACGTTGCCGCTGGCGGTGGCGCCCGCGAGGCCGACCACCTCACCGGTGCGGACGGAGAGCGACAGGTCCCGGCAGGCGCCGGGCAGGGTCAGCCCCTCGACGGCCAGGAGCTCCTCGGAGCCGGCCGGGGAGGCCGTCCTCGCGTCCTCGGCGCTCGTCGCCGTCGCGGACTCGCCCGTCATGGCCTCGACCAGCTCGTGCTTGCCGAGTCCGGCCACCGCCGCGGTGCGGATGTGGGCCGCGTCGCGGTAGACGGTGACCGTGGCGCACAGGTCGTAGACCTCTTGCAGATGGTGGGAGATGAAGAGGAAGGCGACGCCCTGCCGTTGGAGGTCCCGGAGCTTGTCGAAGAGCCGGTCGATCCCCCGGGCGTCCAGCTTGGCGGTCGGCTCGTCCAGGATGATGAACCGGGCGCCGAAGGACAGGGCCCGCGCGATCTCCACGAACTGCCGCTGTTCCACGGTGAGCTGGCGGGCCCGTACCGTGGGGTCGACGTCCACTCCGTACTCGCCGAGGAGTTGCTCGGCGCGTCGGCGCAGCTCCTTCCAGCGGATGGGGCGCAGCGCGGCGTCACTCTGCCGGTTGAGGAAGAGGTTCTCTGCGACGGTCAGGTCGCCGATGATCGTGGACCGCTGGTAGACGCAGGCCACCCTGGCCCGCCAGGCGTCGATGTCGCCGAAGGCGGGCGCCGGTTCGCCGGAGAAACGCAGGGTGCCGGTGTCGGGCTGCTGGAGCCCGGTGAGGATGGACACGAGCGTGGACTTGCCCGCGCCGTTGCGCCCGACCAGGGCGTGCGACTCGCCCTCGGCGATGGTGATGCGGGCGTCGCGCAGGGCGACGGTGGCGCCGTACCGTTTGCTGATTCCGGTCGCCTCGGCCACCGGGGCGCGGCTCACGGGGCCTGTCGCCGGGGCGGTCGCGGAGTCCGCCATGGTGAATACCGTCCTTCTGGTCCGGATACGGGGGTACGGGCGGGGTGGGGCGCGGAGGGGCGGGGCGGAGGAGCGGGGCGGAGGAGCGGGGCGGGGTGCGCCGGCCCCTCCGCGTGCCTGCCCTCGGGGCCGTCGCTAGCCGACGTTGTTGCCCCACAGCGTCTTGTCCTCGACGTTCTCCTTGGTCACCAGCGGGGCGGGCAGCTGGTCCTCGAGACCGTTCGGGATCTCGATGATCGTGGAGTCGTGGTCGGTCTTCCCGGCCTTGAAGGTCTTGCCGTCGGCCGCGGCCTGGGCGTAGTACAGCGCGTACTTGGCGTAGAGGTCGGCGGGCTGGGAGACGGTCGCGTCGATCTGGCCCTTGCGGATCGCGTCGAACTCCTGCGGGATGCCGTCGTTGGAGATGATCGAGATGTGCCCCTGCTGGCCGGCCGGCTTGAGCAGGCCCTTCTGCTCCAGCAGGGCCAGGGTCGGCTGCAGGAACACACCGCCCGCCTGCATGTAGATGCCGTTCAGGTCGGGGTGCTGGGCGAGCAGGCTCTGGAGCTTGGCCGAGGCCACGTCGCCCTTCCAGTCGGTGGGCAGCTCGAACACCTTGATCTTCGGGAACTTCTCCTTCATACAGGCGGCGAAGGCCTCGGAGCGGTCGCGCCCGTTGATGGAGTCGAGGGCGCCCTGGAGCTCGGCGACCTTGCCCGTACCGCCGAGCTGCTTGCCGAGGAACTCGCAGGCCTTGGTGCCGTACGCCTTGTTGTCGGCGCGTACGACCATGTAGACGTCACCCTTGTCGGGGCGGGTGTCGACACTGACCACGGGGATCTTCTTCGAGGCGAGCGTGTCGAGCGTGGAGGCGATGGCGCCGGTGTCCTGGGGCGCCATGACGACCGCCTTGGCGCCCGTGTTCTGGAACACCTGCACATTGGCGACCAGCTTGGTGACGTCGTTCTGCGAGTTGCTCAGCGGCAGCGCGTTGACGCCGTCGGCCTTGACGTCCTTCTTCACGTAGTCGGCGTAGGAGTTCCAGAAGTCCGAGTCGGAGCGCGGCAGGTCGATGCCGATGGCAGGCTTGTCCGCGCCGCCCGCCGCAGCCGAGCTGGTGCTCTCGCGGTTGCATGCGGTGACGAGGGCGAGCGTCACGAGGACGGCGGCTGCGGCGGCGGAGCGGGTGCGAGCGAGCTTCATGGCCGTGTGTTTCTCCTTAGCCAGGGCAGGGCGGTGCGCGGCGGCGGCAGAGGCGGTGCCCGGTGGGCGGGGCGAGGACTCGAACCGTGAAGGTGGCCGCTGCCGAGGGTGTGCGCGGGCCGTGCCGGCGGGGATGGGATGAGGGTGAAGCGGAGGGCCGAGAAAGCGGAGCTGAACAGCCGAGAGAAGACAGTGAAGCTGATTCCTCCGATGTATCCGGGACGACGTGGACGTTACGACGACGTTGCCGACGTTGACAAGAGTCCGTCCCCCAACGATTTCCACAGCCTCACCCCGCTTGCGCTCCCCAGCCCGACCGGCGCCCTTCGCCGCCCCTCCCCGAGCGGGATTGAGCTGCGCTTATCCTCCGCCGCCGCCTCGGGACGCGACAAGTTCCGGAGTTCACGATTCGGCATAGTCCCGCTTCGGAGGCGATGTCCGGGCGCCCCGGGCGCCCTTCGCCGCCGCGGCGGACTCACCCGGCGCCTCGACGGCCGGAGGCGTGTCGCCACCGAGCCGAAGGGGTCTTCGATCCGCCGCGTGACACACCCGACGGGCATTCGTCCGATGGCCCGCGCCCGGCCGGCGAGACCGCCCCGACGAATGCCGACATCTCACCGCGCACTTCCGTAGGAGCGGCCCCGTCGCGCCGGATACATCCGAGGACTGCATTGCCCGGACGCCCATCAGCCCTTACAGTCACGGAGTCGTCATTCCTCCGATGAATATGGGTCGAGTCCGGGCCGTGCGCGTGATCCGGCCGGTGACCTGCGCGAAGAGGCCGGCCCGGCTCGCCCGGCGGCCCTTCGCGGCACGGTGAGCGCACTCGCGGACGAAGCACCCAGGAAGCCCCCATGGCAAGGGAGTTGCTCAGTGAAACTGCTACGCGTCGGTCCCCCGGGAGAGGAGCGGCCCGCGGTCCGCGTCGACGGCGACCGGCTGCTGGACCTGAGCCCGGTGACCCCCGACATCGACGGCGCCTTTCTCTCCTCGGGCGGTGTCGACCGGGCGCGGGCGGCGGTCGAGGCCGGCGATCTGCCGGAACTCGACGCGGAGGGCCTGCGCGTCGGCGCGCCCGTCGCCCGGCCGGGGAAGATCGTCTGCGTCGGTCTGAACTACCGCGACCACGCCGCCGAGACCGGGGCCGCCATCCCGGCCCGTCCGGTCGTCTTCATGAAGGACCCGGGCACCGTCGTCGGCCCCCGTGACGAGGTGCTCGTCCCGCGCGGCTCCCGCAAGACCGACTGGGAGGTCGAACTCGCGGTCGTCATCGGACGGCGCGCCCGCTATCTGGCGGGGCCCGAGGAGGCGCAGGAGGTGATCGCGGGATACGCGGTCAGCCATGACGTCTCCGAACGCGAGTTCCAGCTGGAGTACTCGCCGCAGTGGGATCTCGGCAAGTCCTGCGAGACCTTCAACCCGCTCGGCCCGTGGCTGGTCACCGCCGACGAGGTCGCCGACCCGCAGGACCTGGGACTCCGGCTGACCGTCAACGGCGTCAAGCGCCAGCACGGCCACACCCGCGACATGATCTTCCCGGTCCACCACCTCGTGTCGTACCTGAGCCAGTACATGGTTCTGGAGCCGGGTGACGTGATCAACACAGGTACGCCCGCGGGTGTGGCCCTCGGCCTGCCCGGCACTCCCTACCTCCGTCCCGGCGACACCGTCGAGCTCGAGATCGACGGGCTCGGCGGCCAGCGGCAGACCTTCGGCCAAGCGTGAAAGGCACCCCCTTGTCTGCAACCCCCGCCCGGATCATCTCGGTCGACACCTACGACATCCGCTTCCCGACCTCCCGGGAACTGGACGGCTCCGACGCGATGAACCCGGACCCCGACTACTCCGCCGCCTATGTGGTGCTGCGCACCGACGCCGGCGACGGGCTCGAAGGCCACGGCTTCACCTTCACGATCGGGCGTGGCAACGACGTCCAGGTCGCGGCGATCGGCGCCCTGCGCCCTCATCTCCTGGGCCGCTCCGTCGAGGACCTGTGCGCCGATCCCGGATCGCTCAACCGCGATCTGATCGGCGACAGCCAGCTGCGCTGGCTCGGCCCCGAGAAGGGCGTCATGCATATGGCGATCGGGGCGGTGGTGAACGCCGTGTGGGACCTCACCGCCAAGCGGGCCGGGCAGCCGCTGTGGCGTCTGCTCGCCCACGCCGATCCCGAATGGCTGGTCTCCCAGGTCGACTTCCGCTACATCGCCGACGCCCTCACCCCCGAGGACGCCCTGGCCCTGCTGCGGAACGGGCGCGACGGGCTCGCCGAGCGGGAGACGGCCCTGCTGGAGCTCGGCTACCCCGGGTACACCACCTCGCCGGGCTGGCTCGGCTACTCCGACGAGAAGCTGACCCGACTCGCCAAGGAAGCGGTCGCGGACGGCTTCACCCAGATCAAGCTCAAGGTCGGGGCCGACCTGGCGGACGACATCCGGCGGCTGCGCACCGCCCGCGCCGCCGTCGGCGACGGCATCCGGATCGCCATCGACGCCAACCAGCGCTGGAACGTCGGCGAGGGGATCGCGTGGGTCCGGGCCCTCGGGGAGTTCGACCCCTACTGGATCGAGGAGCCCACCAGTCCGGACGACATCCTCGGCCACGCCGCGGTCCGCGAGGGCGTCGCGCCCGTGAAGGTCGCCACCGGCGAACACGTCCAGAACCGCATCGTCTTCAAGCAGATGCTCCAGGCCGGCGCCCTCGACGTCCTCCAGATCGACGCCGCCCGCGTCGGCGGCGTCAACGAGAACCTGGCGATCCTGCTGCTGGCCGCGAAGTTCGGGGTGCCCGTGTGCCCGCACGCCGGCGGTGTGGGGCTGTGCGAGCTGGTGCAGCATCTGTCGATGTTCGACTTCCTGGCTCTGTCCGGCACCACCGAGAACCGGGTCATCGAGTACGTCGACCACCTCCACGAGCACTTCCTCGCACCGGTGGTGATCCGCGACGGCCACTACACCGCGCCGCTGTCCCCCGGCTTCTCCGCCGCGATGCACCCCGGCTCCCTCGCCGAGTACCGCTACCCCGACGGCACCTTCTGGGCCGCCGACCTCGCCGAAGGGGACCAGGCCTCATGACCGTCCTATCGGGTCTCACCGCCGTCGTGACCGGCGGCGCGTCCGGCATCGGACTGGCCACGGCCAGGCTGCTCGCCGCGCAGGGCGCCGAGGTCGCCGTACTCGACCGGGACCCCGCCGGGGTGCCGCGGCCGTTGCTCGCGCTCAAGGCCGACGTCACGGACGACGCCTCCGTACGGGCCGCGATCCAGGAAGCGGCGGGGCGGTTCGGCGGCCTGGACATCCTCGTCAACAACGCCGGAATCGGCGCCGCGGGAACCGTCGAGGACAACCCCGACGAACAGTGGCACCACGTCCTCGACGTCAACGTGATCGGCATGGTGCGCACGACCCGGGCGGCCCTGCCGTATCTGCGGCGCTCGTCCCACGCCGCCGTGGTCAACACCTGTTCCATCGCCGCCACCGCGGGCCTGCCGCAACGCGCCCTGTACTCCGCCACCAAGGGAGCCGTGCTGTCGCTGACCCTGGCGATGGCCGCCGACCACGTCCGCGAGGGCATCCGCGTCAACTGCGTCAACCCCGGCACCGCCGACACTCCCTGGGTGGCCCGGCTGCTGGACGCCGCCGACGATCCCGAGGCCGAACGCGCGGCTCTGCACGCCCGGCAGCCGATGGGCCGACTGGTCACGGCGGACGAGATCGCCACCGCCATCGCCTATCTCGCGAGTCCCGCCGCCGCCTGCGTGACGGGCACCGCTCTGGCCGTCGACGGCGGCATGCAAGGACTCCGGCTGCGCCCGGCCGCCGAGGCATGAGAACCGGCCGGTCGGCCGGCCGGCCGGCCCGCAAGGGCGGCAGGCGCGGCAGGGGCGGGGTCGGCAAGGCCGCGGGGAGAGGCTGCCGGCCCCTGACACCCCTCAGCCCTCACCTTCACCCCTCAGCCCTCAGCCCTCAGCCCTCAGCCGGTTGACGCGCAGGCATCGTGTGCTCCGGCGACCCGGCCTTCCCGGCCCTCTCCCCCGGCTCGGCCGCGGAGACAGGGGCCCGCGGAGCGGTACGGGTCGGTGAAGCGGTACGGGTCGGCGGTGCGGTACCGGTCGGCGGTGCGGTGCGGGTCGGTGCGGTGAGTACGGCGAGACAGCCGACGACCAGGGCAATGCCGGTCCAGCCGAGCAGGGGCAGGCGTTCACCAACGACCAGGACGGCGAGCACGGCCGCGACGGCGGGCTCCAGCAGCGAGAGCGTCGTCGCGGTGCTGGCCGGTACGTGTGCGAGGCCCCAGCCGAACAGGACGTAACCGGTGAACATGGGGACCAGGGCCATGTAGGCGCCGACGGCCGCGTTGGACCAGGAGTCGGCCAACGGGGCGCCGGTGGACAGCAGTACGGGCAGAAGCAGCAGGCCGCCCAGCCCGAAGACGGCACCCATGGCCGCGCCGGAGGTGACCTCGCGGCTGATCAGACGGTGGGCCGCCCAGGAGTAGAGGGCATAGGTGAAACCGGCCACCAGGCCCAGTCCCACGCCGAGCACGGTCGCGCCCACCGACCGCGCCCCGGAGCCGGACTGCGCCTGGGCCGCTGCGGCCACGCACAGCAGAACGGTTCCCGACAGCCCCATGGCGGCGCCGGTCGTCCAACGGCGCGTGAGGCGGCGTCCGTCCACCACCCGTTCGATCACGGCCGACGCAAGCGGGGCGGAGCCGATGGACACCACGGTGCCGGCGGCCACCCCGGCCAGCTGCATGGAGGTGTAGAACGCCAGTGGGTAGGCCCCGACCGCCAGCGCGCCGAGCGCGACCACCCCGCGCTGCGCGCGCAGCGCGGGCATCTCCCGTGCGATACGCGGGGCCGCGACGAGGGCTTGGAGGAGTCCGCCCAGGCCCATGGCGGCGGCCCCGATCGCGAGGGGACCCACGGCCGGCGCGAAGGTCGCGGCGGTGCCCGTGGTGCCCCACAGCACCGACGCCACGAGCACGCACAGCGAGCCCACGCCCACCGAGCCGACCGCAGGTCCGGTGGACCGTGTCACAGCCGGTCCAGCAGGTTGGCCGCCATGGTCCGCGCATGCTCCAGCCGCGTACCCGCGCCCTCCAGGCCGGCGCGTGCCGTCGCGCCCTCCAGCAGGAACGACAGATGCTCCGCCAGCGCGGCGGCCTCCTCGGGCCGGTCGGGCAGCAGTTCCCCGAGATGCCCGCAGAGCAGGAACTCGACCTCCTCCTTGTGCCGGCGCACCACGTCCCGCCCCTCGTGCCCGGCGGGCAGTTCGGCGGCCGCGTTGAGCAGCCCGCACCCCCGAAAGCCGTGCTCGTAGGCGAAGGCGGCGTGATCGGCGTACGCGTCGAAGACGGCCAGCACCCCGCCGCGACCGTCCCGGACCTCCTGGAGCCGCCGCCGGTACAGGCCCAGCCACTCCTCGTGCCGCGCATCGAGGTAGGCCATGACCAGGTCGGCCTTCGAGGAGAAGTTGTTGTAGAGACTCATCTTCGCCACGCCCGCCTCGGCGGTGATCGTGTCGATCCCCGTCGCCGACACGCCGTCCGCGTAGAAGCGGCGCGCGGCGGCGGCGAGCAATCGCGTGCGCGCCTTGCCGGGCCGCTTCCCGGACCCCGTGCCCGGCCGCGACTCCGCGGCGGGGGTGTCGCCCATTCCGTTCCCTCCCAGGTTCTAGGTAGGTCAGTCTACCTAAAACCCGGGGCGTCCGGTGCGCCGCGCGGGCCATCGAGGCGACGCGGTCACGTGGGCACCCGTCACGCAGGCCGGTCGCCGTCACGCGACCGCCGTCGCCCCCACCGCCGCGGGTACGGCCGTCGTGTCACCGGTCTCCTGCCGCAGCGGTCACCGTCGCGGGATCGACTCCGGTCAGTTCCACGATGCGGTGCGGCGGCACACCGACGGCCAGTGCCCGCCCGATCAGGTCGTCCCTGCCGTCGGTGCAGTCGCGGTAGGCGAGCAGTTCCTCCTCGACGCCGGCGTGCGCGGCCGGCGCCAGGTGATGGCGTACGCGGTTCAGTTCCTCCTCGCTCAGCGGAACCGGCAGCCGCTCCGCCCCTTCGGGAACGGCCGCCCTCTCCTCCGGCGGCACGAGCCGCAGACCGGGCGACGTCGCCGTGCTTCCCTGAGCATCCAGCCACGCGCGTACCGCCGTGGTCTCCATGCAGGCGAGGTCACCGACGGCGGCCGGAGCCACGCCCAGCGCCACGGAGGCGTCGTCCAGCAGAAACAGGTAGGCCTCGTCGGTCATGCTCGGCTCCTTCTCGACGGGAGACATCCGGCCGCCACGGTCAGGGGCCGATCGACGTCCCTCTACCCCACCGCACCCGGATTACCGTCGGCCCGACCGGCGACCTCACCGACCCGCCGTCCCACCCGTCAGGGGCCGGCGCCCCGGCTCACCGTACGGTGCACCACCAGGCTCTCGACCTGGTACGACAGCTCGGTGGTGCCGGCGTCCGGCGGCGGGTGGTAACGGCCCGCGCACACCGAGAGGTTGACGATGAGGTAGGCGTGCCAGGAGGACCCGACACCCCGTCCGTCGGCGAAGACCCGCTCCCCGTTCAGTGACCAGACGACGCTGCGCCTGCCGAACGTGACGCTCATGTCGATGACGCCACCGGGGCGGACGGCTCCGTCGCGCACGTAACTGTGGCCCTCGCGTACGTGGTTGCTCAGTTCCAGAAGGTCGGGGTTGTCCGGGTGGTACTCGAACACGTCCACCTCGTTGCCTCCGTCCCGCCAGGTCCAGATCGCCGGCCAGGAACCCCGCCCGGTGGGCAGGCGCACCCGCGCGTCGAGGCGGTCCCCGGTGCGGACCATGAAGCCCTCGTCGCTCTCCTCGGTGGTCAACAGGCCCGCGTCCCACAGCCCGTCGGCTCTGCGCGTGGCGCGGAACGTACCGGTGCGGGAGTACGAGGGGTCGGCCGTGAGGTGGTCCAGTTTGTTGTCGCCGGGGTTGGTGGGACCGCCGTCGGGATAGGCCCACGAACGGCCCGCCACCCACTGACGGTCGGACGAGAAATCAGCTGTGAAGACGACTGCGCTCACCCGCGGACTCCCTCTCTCGCCGGGCACGGCATCACATGTCGGATTTCTCCCCACAGGCGCGTCGGCCATGCGGCGCCTCAATTCACGCGACGCGCGATTCACCCGTTCGGCGCAGCGCACGCGCAGCGCGCAAACCCGCGACGGCGTCCGTGTCCGGCTCGGAGCCGCGCCGCAGGCCCGCATGCGCTCGTTCGACGAAGGGCGCACGCTGTTGGCATGGGCCTGGCGCACCCCGTGGTGATCTATCCGCCCGCCGAGGACGGCGGGCGACGAGTGCGCGCCGGTGACCACTTCCTGGGAATGGCGTACGGCCTGCTGGACGTCGCCGAGTTCCTCCGGGAAACCGGATTGGTCGATGCCGACGAGGCCTACGTCGAGTCGTCCGCCCTCATCGAGTGGCGAGGCGGCGGCCCCAACACCTGGGAACAGGGACCGGACGGCCGTTGAGCGCATCGCCGGGGGCGCTGCCTGTGGTGTCGTCCCGTAGAGCTCCCGCGGGTGCGGTCGTGGCGGGTGCGCATGACATCGGAGACGCGAACGCGGGTACCCGCAGCAGCGGAGGTAGCTCATGTTCGAGGCAAGCGATATCCGTGAGTGGCGCGGTCATGACGTGGTGGACCCGCAGGGGCACAGGATCGGCGTCCTGGAGTCGGTCTACGTGGACACCGGGACCGACATGCCGTGCTTCGCCACGGTGACGGTGGGTCTTCCCACCCGTCGCCGTCTGGTGTTCGTTCCGCTCCTCGGGGCGACGGTCGGTCCGGGCTATCTGAAGGTCGCCCACGACAAGAACGCGGTGAAGAAGGCCCCGTCGATCGACCTCGACGGCGAACTGCACGCCCCGGAGGAACCGAAGGTCTTCGCGCACTACGAACTGGACTATGCGCCGGGCGCCGGCGGCGAGCGACGCCTCGCCCGTCGCTGACACATCGAGGCCGGCGGGAGAGCCAATGAGCCTGTTTCTGTTTCTGATCCTTGTGGCCCTCGTCCTGGGCATCATCGGATTCGCGGCCCACGGGCTGTTCTACCTGCTGATCATCGGCGCCGTCGTCCTCCTCGCCGATCTCTGCTACGCCGCGGTCCGCTTCCGCCGTGGCGGAAGGAAACACCGTATCGCCCGTTGACCGGCCTCATGGCGATGGTTCAACGGGGCAGGCCGACCGCCCGGGAGATGACGGTGTCGAAGGCGCGGTCGGGCAGGATCCGGCGAAGGGCGATGAGGGGCCGGGCACCGAAGCCGGTGGCGTAACGGGTCCTGGGGCGGCGGGCGGTGACGGCCTTGCCGACGGCGTCGGCGATGACGGCGGGCGGGGAGTTGCGGTTGGCGTTGGCCTCGGAACGCAGGGAGGCGGCCACGGCGGTGGCCTGCGCCGCGTAGGGGCCGGCGCCGGAGGACTTCTCGAGCTTGTCGGCGGCGATGCCGCCCCACTCGGTGGCGATGCCGCCGGGTTCGATGACGACCACGTCGATGCCGAACGGTTTGACCTCGATGCGCAGGCAGTCGCTGAGGGCTTCGAGAGCGAACTTGGTGCCGTGGTACCAGCCGCCGAGCGGGGTGTGGATCTTGCCGCCCATCGAGGTGACGTTGACGACGGTGCCGCCGCGCTGCGCGCGCATGTGGGGCAGGACGAGCTGGGTCAGACGCAGGGCGCCGAAGACGTTGACGTCGAACTGGTAGCGGGCCTCGTCGAGCGGGACGTCTTCGACCGCGCCGTACGAGCCGTAGCCCGCGTTGTTGACGAGGACGTCGATGCGGCCGGTATCGGCCATGACGCGCTCGACGCCGGCGCGCAGGGAGTCGTCGTCGGTGACGTCCATGGCCAGCGGTCGGATGCCGTGGTCGGCGAGTCCGCGCAGGCGGTCGGTGCGGCGGGCGGCTCCGTAGACGGTGTAACCGAGTTCCTGGAGCTTGAGTGCGGTGGCCTCGCCGATACCGGAGGAGGCACCGGTCACGAGGGCGGTCCTGGTGGGCATGGAGGGTCCTCTCGATTAAGATGAACTGTGGTTCACTATCTATCCTGAACCGTGGTTCACGTTAATGCAAGTGGAAGGGCAGGCGAGTCCCATGACTCAGGCCAGGGCACCGCGCGCCGACGCGGTTCGCAACCGCAGGAAGATCCTCGGCGCGGCCGGTGAACAGCTCACCGCGCACGGGCCCGAGGTGGGCATGGACGAGATCGCCGCCGCGGCGGGCGTGGCCGTGGGAACCCTGTACCGGCACTTCCCCACCAAGACGGACCTGATCGCGGCCGTCATCGCCGAGTACGTCGCGCGGGTGGCCGACGACGCGGAGGCCGCGCTCGGGCGCGTCGCGGCCGGCGCCCGGGCGGTGGACGAGCTCACCGCGTTCCTCGGCCGGGTGGTCGAGACGTCCGCGGCCGACCGCGCGGTCAAGGCCGCCGCCAAAGCCCTCGGCGCCGAGCCGGGCGACACCTCCGCCGAGGACCGTGCGGGGGCGGCCGTCGCCGGACTCGTCCGAGCCGGCCAGTCCGACGGCGACATCCACCCGGACGTCACCGTCGACGACATCTACCTGCTCTTCTCCACCGCCCCCACCGACCGGCCGGCCGCCGCCCGCACCCGCTGGCTCACCCTCGTCGTCCCGGGATTGACCACCGTCGCACGCCCCGCGCACGGCTGAGGCCGCAGACAGCGGGCACTCCGCGCGGGCGACCCGCCACGGACCCGTTCGGTGGACGGCGGGGCGCCCGCGACGCGTTCAGTTCCTCAACTCGTCGAGGCGGCGGCTGGGGGACTCGTCGAGGCGGCGGCTGGGGGACTCGTCGACGCGGGCGACGCGTCAGCGCGGCGTGATCGCCGCCTCGGCCGCCGCCTTGATGCGGGCGCCGAAGCCGGGGGCGTCCTTGCGGGCGGCCGCGAGCGCCAGGCCGACGAGGACCTTGCCCAGCCCGTGGCCTTCGAGAACGTTGAAGATACGGACCCGGGTTCCGCCGCCGGGCAGCGGTTCCAGGTCGTAACCGCCTTCCCGTACCGTCACGGTGTTCTTCGAGGCCTCGGTCCAGCGGATCTTCACCGGGGCTTCGAGAGCGGTGATGCGGAACTCTCTGGCCGTCTTCATCCCGGCGTCCTTGACCGTGCTCCGGAAGACGGTGCCCACCGTGGTCGGGGTCTCGGGAATCCGCTCGATCTTGAGCACCCGGGGGCTGAACTGCGGGTCGTTGCGCCCGTCGGCGAGGTAGGCGAACACCTCCTCGACAGCCCGATCGACCTCCACCGTCGCTTCGAACTGTCCTGACATGAGCACTCCCCATCCGTCGAGTCGCAGGCGCGCGAAGGCCACGCCGTACCGCTCGTCCTGTCGTAGCGGCACCGCGACCCCATGGGACCACCGAACACCCCGCGCGGCAATCGGCAGTACTCCCCGGGCGGGGTGCGGGCAGGAGCACCGACACCCGTGCGCGCCGGGCACACGCCCGAAGAAACGTCCCGGGCACGCGGTGAGCGGGCCCGGGACGTTCTGCCGCGGAGGCAGCTTCGTTGCACCGCGGCGATGCCCTCCATGAATCCGGGGAGGCTTGCGTGATCAGAGTTGCCGAAGTGACAGCAGGGCTGAAGGTGTCCGAGGCTCACGTCAGAGTCCCGTAAGAACCGCGCCGGGACGGTTCGGGCCGCGGAGCCCGGTCGACATCACGCCCGGGGCACGACGCGGGCCCGCCGCGTGTGCGGCGGGCCCGGTCTTCGTGGCCGAGGCGGGATTTGAACCCGCGACCTCTGGGTTATGAGCCCAGCGAGCTGCCTACCTGCTCCACCCGGCGGCCTTCACTGTAGGACTCCGGGGGCGTGGCGGGCCAAGGATTTTCCGGGCCCTCAGGCGTTGGCGTGGCGCCGCGCGGCCGTCTTTCGCGGAGCGGCGTGGTGCACGGACCTGCCCTCGCCGGCCGTCTGCCGACGCCACAGCCACAGCGAGGTCACCGACAGCAGAGCGGCGAAGACCACCAGGAAGAGCACCGACACCCACATCTGCCGGCTCCCGAGGTCGTCCCGTCCCGTCCATACGGCCGATGCCGCCCACAGGGCCGCACCTCCCGCGTAGACAGGGCGGATGCGCCGCAGCTGCCGCACGGCACGCACGGATTCGACATGATCGGTTTTCTGTGCCATGTGGGCCCAGGTACCCCGATCCGCGCTCTTCATCAGCAGTCAGAGGAGGACGACGAAAAGCCCCCGCGTGCGAGTGCCGTCCGGCAGGCGCCAGGAGCCGGCGACGTGGCCGATCGCCTGCGGGGGCAGGAAGGGCTCGTGGTCCGGGGCGGGGCGCAGGACCCGGTGCAGGCGGAGGGTCGTGCCCTGCGGTGCGGGCAGCTCGGTGCCCTCCTGGTCGTCCACGGCGCCGACGGTGAAGTCCGTGGGGGCGCAACCGTCACCGGTGTAGGAGCGGGTGACCTCCCGGTCGGGGAGCTCGCTGGTGTTCTGGTCCTGGGCCTGGACCCGGCCCTCGACCAGGGCCGTCAACTGGGCGGCCAGCAGCGGGTCGTGGCAGCCGTCGTAGGCCCAGCGCCGCCCCAGCACCCCGTGCTCCATGGTGCCGACGAGGGCATGCTCCGCCCCGTCGAGCGGGGCGCCGCGATAGGTCAACGGCACCAGGTAGGTGACCGGACGGCTGCCGGCGGTGTCGGTGACCACCAGGAACTCGATCCCGACCTCGCCCTGGGGATCGTCCAGCCGGAAGCCGCCGGCCTTCGCCAGTTCCGGTTCGCCCGTGCCGCCCGCGTACCACGGCCGGGAGGGCAGCCAGGAGGTGAGCAGTTCCAGCTTGGTCGGCTTGAGGGCGGTGCGGTGGATGACGGCCATGCCGAAATTCCTCTTCCGTGGTGCGGGTGTTCCGGACGGGTCAGGCGAACCGGGCCTCGTCCGTGGATGCGTTCCGGCCCGGCAGGGGCAGTCCGTCCGAGGTCGTCACCCGAAGCACCTCGCACCCCATGAGCGGCACGGCGGCGAAAAGGCACCGCCGAACCGGTTCACCGCCCTCGGGCGGAAAGGCTATCCGGATCCGGTGGGGGCCCGGGCCGGCTGTCTCGTAGGTGAGATGCCGGTCGGTGTCGACGGTCGCGAAGTGGTCCTGGCCCATCTCGTCGTGCGCGGAAAGCCATGAGCCCCGGTCGGCGGTGGGAGCCGGCGCGTCGCGCAGGATCTCAGCCTCGACCCGGCCCGACGGGCGCGGTGATCTCCCGCTTGAGGATCTTGCCGCTGGGGCCGGTCGGCAGGGTGTCCACGAGCCACACCTCGCGCGGGTACTTGTACGCCGCCACCCGGCTCTTGGCGAACTCCCTCAGCTCGTCCGGGGTGGCACGGGCGCCCGGGCGCAGAACGACGGCGGCCGCGATCTCCTCGCCCAGGTGGGTGTGCGGCACGCCCACCACGGCGGCCAGGGCGACGGCCGGGTGCTCGTGCAGGACCTCCTCGATCTCGCGCGGGTAGACGTTGTAGCCGCCGCGGATGATCATGTCCTTCTTGCGGTCCACGATGTACAGGTAGCCGTCCTCGTCCTGCCGCGCGAGGTCGCCGGAGCGCAGCCAGCCGTCCGGGACGGCGGCAGCCGTCTCCTCGGGACGGTTCCAGTAGCCCTTCATCACGTTCGGGCCGCGCACGACCAGTTCGCCCACCTCGCCCGGGGTGACGTCCTGGCCCTTGTCGTCGAGCAGCCGCACCCGCACATCACGGATCGGGGTGCCGATGGAGCCGGCCTTGCGCGGCCGGTCGGGGTGGTTGAAGGTGACCACCGGACTGGTCTCGGACATGCCGAAGCCCTCCAGCACCGCACAGCCGAAGCGCCGCTCGAAGCCGTGCAGAACCTCCACCGGCAGTGAGGCCCCGCCCGATATGCACAGCCGCAGCGTGGACACGTCCACCTGCGACGGGTGCTGGAGCAGCGCCGCGTACATCGTGGGCACGCCCTCGAAGACCGTGGCCCGGTCGCGGGCGATGGCGTCCAGCACGGTCTGCGGTTCGAAGCGGGGGATCAGGGTGAGGGAGGCGCCGGCGCGGACGGCCACGCTCATCGTGCAGATCTGGCCGAAGATGTGGAACAGCGGCAGACAGCCCACCACGACGTCCTGCGGTGTCATGCGCTGGACGTGGACCGTGTTGACCTCGGTGTTGTGCCGCAGCCCGCCGTGCGTGAGCGTGGCGCCCTTGGGGCGGCCGGTGGTGCCGGAGGTGTACAGGAGCACGGCCACGTCGTCTTCGGCGGTCTCGGCCGTCTCGGGCAACGGCTCGTGCCCGGCCAGCAGCGCGGCGAAGGCGGCGGGTTCGACGGCCAGGTGCCGCACTCCGGCGGCGACCGCGCCCTGGGCGCCCTCTCCCGGCGCCTGGTGCCATTCGAACAGCAGCACCGCCCCGGAGTCGTCGAGGTGGTACTCGGTCTCCCGCGTCTTCAGCAGCGGGTTCATCGGTACGACGATCCCCCCGGCGCGCAGCACGCCGTAGTACAGGACGACGAACTCGGGAACGTTGGGCAGCATCAGGGCGACACGGTCCCCCGACCGCACGCCCTCGGCCCGGAGCAGCGCGGCGGCGCGGGCACTGCGCTCGTCCAGCTCCGCGTAGCTGGTGACCTGCTCGCCGAGGCGCAGCGCGGGGCGTCCCGGTTGCCGCTGTGCCGTCTCCACCAGGAACTGCGCCAGATTGGCCATGACCCGCCTCCACGAACGTCACCGTCGAAATCCGCTGTTCACCTGCGCGACATCGTGCTGCCACGCACGGCGACGGACCATGGGCGGCAGGACAGCGCCACCCCTCCCGGATTGTCCCGGGGAACAAAACGAGGGCGTTAAGCTGCGGGAATGGAGATCTCGGGCGTGGCCGCGGCGCTTCATTCCAGACTTCCGGAACTGGGTGAGCGGATCGCGCAGCGTATCCGCTCGGACGTCGACGCCTACGACGAGGAGTCGCTGATCCCCTTCGACTCGCTGCGCCGCTCGTGCACCGCCAACGCGGACCTGGTGCTGAGCCACCTCGGTCACGCGGATGCCCCGGATCCGAGTCCGGCCCGCGAGACCGGCCGGGTGCGCGCCGAGCAGGGCGTGCCGCTGGCGGACACCCTGCACGCGTACCGGGTCGGCTTCGAACTGCTGTGGACGGAGATCCTGCTGGAGTCCCGTACGCATCCCGAGGTCTCCGACGACCAGCTGGTGTCCCAGTCCGCGGAGATCTGGGCGTTGTTCGGCCTGTACGCGGAGGCGGTGGCGGTGGCCTACCGGGAGACCTCCGCCGAGTTGACCTCGCAGCGCCACGCCCGGCGCTCGGCACTCGTGGAGGCGCTTTTCACCGGCGTCATCGCCGACCGGACCACGCTGTGGGAGGCCGCCCGCGAGCTGGGCCTGCCCGAACACGGCCCCTACGCGGTGGCCGCGGCGGCGGCCGGCGATCCCGGCGAGGAGCCGCCGGCGGGCCTCGAAGGCGCGTTGCGTCAGGCCCAACTGGCCTCGGCCTGGCGGATGTTGCCCGACCATCAGATCGGGGTGATCGCCCTGCCCACGCCGGCGGCGGAGAGCACCTGCCTGCGTGTCCTGCGCCATGCCCGGGCCCGGGTGGGTGTCAGCCCGTGCTTCCCCTCCCTGCGGGACACTCCACAGGCGCTGCGCTTCGCCCGCCTGGCCCTGGCCGGGCTGCGGGGCACCGGTCCCGGGGTCGCACGGTTCGACGACAACCCGCTGGCCATGGTGGTGGCCGCCGCTCCGGCGGAGGCGGCGCACCTCGTGGGAGTGGTCCTCCAGCCCCTGGTCGACCTCCCGGTCGCGGAGCGTGCCCGCCTGCTGGAGACCCTGGAACAGTGGTTCGGCGCCGCCGGCTCGGCCACCGACGCGGCCCGGAGCCTCTTCGTCCACCCCAACACCGTCCGATACCGGCTGCGCCGTATCGAGGAGTTGACGGGCCGTTCCCTCTCCGACCCGCGCGCGGTGGCCGACATCGGCGCGGCGCTCCTGGCCGTCCGCAACACCGGTGTCGGACCGGGAGAGCAGCCGCCGCCCGCAGCGGACTGACGTGGCCGCTCACGGACGCGCTCCGGCGGGTCGCACCACGCCGACGGTCATGCCGTCGCGGTCGGGTCGACCGCTCGCCGGTCCAGGTGCCGGGGGCTGCCCCGACGGTCGGCGGTGGGGCCGACACCGGCACCAGCACAGGCGCAGGCACCGGCACCGGCACCGGCACCGGACGGAACGGGGACCGACCGGGGCCGGCGAGCCGGGGAGCGCAGCGGCCTGGCGGCGGACCGCAAGGGGCTTCTCGGCAGTCCGCGCACGGCGACGGCGACCCTGGCCACCGCGCTGGGTCGGCGGCGCCCGCGCTCCCGACCTCGGCGCGGCGGGAGAGCCTCGCGCAGGGAGCTGAGGCGGCCGCGCCGACCACTCTTTCGTGCGGCTTCCGCCGCGCGTGAGGAGGGAGCCGCACGCCCTCGGCCACGGCCGATTGCGCCGTCGCCGATCGGGGAACGCGTCGGTCCCGAGAGAAGCGGTTTCCAGGCCACGCCGCGATCTCCCTTCTATCGTGGAACGGCACAGTGAGGCTCGGCACCGAGACAGGCGGCAGGACATGCGGAAACCACTGATCGACTATGTGGCGGTCTTCCGAGCCCTGCCCGGCATGGTGGCCCTCCTCACCCCCGACCTGATCTACGCGGACGCCAACGACGACTTCCTGCGGCTGGCCGGACGCACCCGTGAGCAGCTGCTCGGCCGGTACATCTTCGACGTCTTCCCGGAGAACCCGAACGATCCGGCCGCGGCCGGCATGCGGGAGACCCGGGAGTCGATGCTGCGGGTGGTCGCCACCGGCGAGCGCGACACGATGGCACTGCTGCGCTACGACATCGAGGATCCCCACCGGCCCGGCGTGTGGCGCGAGCACTACTGGAGCCCGGTGAACGCGCCCGTCCAGGGCCCCGACGGGCACGTGGCGCTGGTCGTGCACCGGGTGGAGGAGGTCACCGAGCTCATCCACGCCCGTGGTGGTCCGAACGGCGGGGCCCGAGCCCGGGTGCTGGAGGCCGAGCTGTACACCCGGGCCCGCGAGCTCCAGGAGGTCAACGAACGGCTCCGCCGGGCCCACGCCCACGAGCGGGAGGTCGCTCTGGCCCTCCAGGCGGCGATGCTGCCCGCGCCCGGCCCGACCGGGCCGCACGCGGCTGCCGTGCGCTACCGGCCCGCGGTCGGCGCGCTGAACGTGTGCGGCGACTGGTACGACCTGGTCGACCTGCCCGGCGACAATCTCGCGGTCGCCGTCGGCGACGTCGTCGGGCACGGCCTCGCGGCGGCCTGCACCATGGGGCAGCTGCGCAGCGCCCTGAGCGCCGCCTGTCGCGTGGCCGACGGCCCGGCCCAGGCCCTGGAGGCTCTCGGTCTGTACGCCCGCTTCGTCGAGGGCGCCGAGGCGACCAGCGTCGTGACGACCTTCATCGACTGGGACAGCCACACCATCTCCTACAGCTGCGCCGGCCACCTGCCGCCCGCCCTCGTGCACCACGACGGGACCGTCACCTTCCTCGACCAGGCCACCGATCCTCCGCTGGCCGCCCGCCCGGAGCACCTCTCCCGTCCGCAGGCCCACACCGGCTTCACCGAGGGCGCCACCCTGGTCCTGTACACCGACGGCCTGATCGAGCGCCGCGAGGAGGACATCGACACGGGTCTGGCCCGGCTCGCCGCTTCCCTCACCCACCACAGACACTCGGCCCCCGAACCCCTGGCCGACGCCCTTCTCGCCGACCTCCTCCCACCCACCGGCACCACCGACGACACGGCCCTGATCGTCCTACGCCTGTGACCGGCGCCGAACCGGCGGCGGCCCGTACCGGTCCGGCGTCACGGAAGACGGATCCGCCCTGGCCAGGCTCGAATTGACGCCACGCGCGGTGATGACCGATCGTGCATCCTGTCAATGACGGGGGCGGGAAGTGGATCAGCAGAACGCACAGCAGGACGCACGGCAGTACGCGCAGCAGTGCTCGGAGTTGTTCGCCGCCGGCGGCCATGCGGCCGTACGGCGCACCGCGCAGGCGGGCCTGCGGGAGGCGGGTCCGGACGTCGTGCTGTACCGGTGGCTCGGCCAGGCGCATGCGGCCGAGGACGACGACGACCACGACGCCGAAGCGGAGAGCGCCTACCGGCAGGGCCTGAAACTGGATCCCGACGACCTCGGGCTGCTCGTGTGCTACCTGGAACTGTGTCTGCGGGCCGATGCCTTCGACTACCCCGGCAGGGCCAGGCGGGCCGTCACCCTGCGCGCCCGCATCGATGAGCTCGCGCCCGAGGGCTCACCCCACCGCGAGCGGGTCGACGCCGCTCTGGGATGGGCCGGCCGGGGCTACTGGGACGATCTGGCCGCCTCCTTCACGGTCGCGCAGACCACCCAGGCGCAGATGGACGACCTGGGCAAGCAGGTCGGCGAGGCGGTGAGGGCGCCCGCGGACGGCGGCTCGGGCGCCGCGAAGGACGGCGAGGACCTGCACGCCGCCGAACTGGCCGCGGCATCGGAACTCCTGCGGGGCCGACGCAACGCACCCCTGCGGCTGCTGCTGGCACACCGCGGCGCGGCCTACGCGGTGACGCTCCTAGCCTCCTTCGCCGTGAACCGGTCCCTGACCGCCAGTGGGCTGGTCGGCTTCAGCCTGTGGGGATGGCTGCTGTACCTCCCTCTCCTCGCCGCCGAAGCCAGACTCCGGGCCGCGCGCAAACTGGCCAGGCAACGGGTGGTCGCCCGCATCGAAGCCCGGCACGCCAGTTCCTCCGCACCCTCGACCACGCCCTGACACAGGACACCGAGGGTCTCGTTCCGGCACCGTCAGTCGGCGGTGCCGGACGGGTCACGGGTACCGGACGGGTCACGAGTGCCGGGGGTGGCGGGGGTGGCGGTGTGATCGGGGCGGTCTCGGGTGCGGCGGGCTTCCTTCAGCTCCGCCTCGTAGAGGTGGTCGCGCCCTTGGGCGAGCTGTCGCACCGCCTCGTGTTCCAGCTCCCTGAACGCTCGGTAGTACGTCTCGTCGTAGGCTTCCACGAGCTGGAACGTCCAGTGTCCGGGGATGACGTCGCGCCCCAGGATCTCCGTCTCGACGCGTTCGGCCCAGGTCTCGTGGCCCGCGCTGCGCAGCAGTGCGACCGTGCGGTCCAGTTCCAGGTCCGCGGTGCCGGTGAGCTGGTGGAACGAGTAGAGGTGCCCGCGGGCCCGCTCGACCGTCTCAAGCGCTTTGGACAGTGAGCCGAGCGCCTCCACCGTCTCGTCGCCGACGCCCGGGGGACGCCGGTGCTCGTCGTCCGGACCCTGGAGGTCACCCATCTTCGCCACTTCCTTCGCGTCCGGGACTCCCGACCTGTCCTGACCAGCACAGCACAACACGGCACGGGCCGCGGCACCGTCCGTGCCGTCCGGATGCACGAGCGTGGCCCCCGTTCGAGGCCGCCTCAGCGCACGACGTCGACGAGGTGGGGCACCACCCGGGTGAGCCGCACCACGGCCCAGAGAATGAGGAGTGCGCCGATCGCCTCGGGCAGCAACCACCAGCCCGTACGGATGCTCTCGTCGAACAGCACCACGCCCAGCAGGAGGCTCACCGCCGCGTCACCGATGGTCAGCGCGGGCTGTGAAGCGGCCAGGGGGCCGGCCTGCAGGGCGTTCTCCAGCAGCAGGAGGGCCATGACCCCGGTGAGCGCGAATCCGTAGGTCTGCCAGGCGGTGAGGAACGCGGGCAGGCCCGCGTCGGCGAGACGTCCCGTGGCCGACTTCAGCAGGGCGGCGGTCAGGGCGTTGCCGACCGCCGCGGCCGAGGCCAGCGCGGCGGCCCGGAACAACGGCGAGGAGGCGGAGCGGGCGAGGAGGAACGCCACGGTCATCGCTCCCAGGGTGAGCGCCAGGACCGGGATCCAGCGCGCCATGGAGGCCTGCTCCCGGCTGCCGGAGGGGGCTGCCGCCGCCAGGAGCACGGCGAGTCCGGCCACCACTCCCCCGACCGCCCACCAGCCTTCGGACGACAGCCGGCGGTGCATGAGAGGCACCGCCAACAGGAGCGCGAAGGGGAGCTCGAGGATGAACAGGGGCTGGACCAGCGCCATGGGGCCGTTGATGAGGGCCAGTGCCTGGAACACCGCGGCGCCCACCACGCCCGCGATGCCGATCGACCAGGCGGGCCGCCGTGCGAGGGCGAGCAGCAGCCGTACTCCGCCGCCCTGCTCGACCGTGGAGGCGGCCTTGCGTTGGAACGCCGTGCCGACCGCGTTGCTGACGGCGCCGAGGACGGCGAAGACCACGGCGAGCACCATCAAGACTCCACTTTGCCCGACTTGCCCGTCCTGACCGGCCTACCTGTCCGTCCTGACCGGCCTACCTGCCCGTCCTGAGCGGCCGGACCGATCGCTACGGCCGCAGTCTCACACCTGGCGGCATGATCCGCAGTTCGGCGCAGGGCGCCGCCCGCCCGGTGGGGCCGACGGCGCCCGTCCCGCCGTCGGCTACTTCTTGCCGCGGCGCAGCAGCAGACAGGCGACGACGACCGCCGTGGCGGCGCCGATGAGGGCAGCGCGGTGGTCACGCACCTGGCGGGGTGCCTTGTCCTGCCAGATCTGCTCGGCCTGACCGGCCTTGGCCCTGACCTGGACAGCGGCCGCGGCGGCCGTGTCCTTGACCGGGGCGGGCACCTTCTCCTCCAGGAGATGGGCCGCCTCGGCCGCCTTCGTCCTGGCCTGCTCGGACAGATGCGCCGCCGTGGTGCCGGCCTGTTCCTTCAACGCGGTCGCCTTCTCCTGCGCGCGGGCCTTGACGTCCGTCTTCGCGGCCAGTGCCTCGACCGTCTCGCCGAGTTCTTGGCGGGTCTGCTCGACCTGTCGGCGCAGTTCTTCGGGACCGGTCGCGGTGGGCTCGTCGTGGGGTGGCTGGGTCATCGTCGTGCACTCTCCTTGATCTCCGAGACATCGGCTTTCACGCTGTCGACGGTCCGCTCGGGCATCGGCGGGGCGGCCGCGCCGACCTGCTTGCTGCCGGTCAGCGCCGGCACGGCGGTGACCACCGCCGGTACGGCCGTGACGATCAGGGCCGCGGCCCACACCGGGAGCGGCGCCGCGATCACGGCGATCGCGGTGGCGACCAGCGCCTGAAGGGTGAGGAAGCCGAAGAGTCCGGCTCCGCCGAACAGCCCGTCGTCCGTGCCGTACCGTCCTGCTTCCGCCATCGCCTTCACCCCTTCCTCTTGGTGCCGCACCGGGTACCCGATGACCGGCAGGAAAGACATCCCTGGCGCGAACGGGACCCGCCGGGCCCGCGACCGGATCTCCCCGCGCAGCACAGGAGGAGCGCTCGCGACCTCGCCCGGCCTTGGCGGCCGGAGGCCGTTCTGCCGTGGCGGCCGGAGGCCGTTCTGCCGCGTCGGCGCCGGTCACCCCACCGCCGGCGGACCGGCGGACCGGGGCGGCCCACTCGGATGGCCGCTCGCCTCGCGCGACGGCGCCGGTCGTTGCCTAGCGTCGAAGCGACGGCCGCCCGGCCGGGAGGAGACACCCATGCCCCATCGCACCGTCGTCGCGGGCATAGCCGCGACGATCATGACCCTGGCTCCGCTGTCCGGCGTCGCCCACGCCCAGGACCTCGACTGCCGCGACTTCACCTACCGGGAGGACGCCCAGGCGGAGTTCGACCGGAACATCGGCGACCCCAATCGCCTCGACGAGGACCAGGGACCGGACGACGGCATCGCCTGCGAGGTTCTCCCTCGCCGGCCGCTGCCCACTCTCTTTCCCGCCACGAGCATTCCCGCGCCGGTCCCGACCGGCGTGGCGCCGGTCGCGATCAGCCCCGCGGCGCTGCCCAGCCTCGGTGTGCGGGGCGGCGTCGGCGGCGCCGTGACCACGGGACCGTCCGGTTGGGACGTCGGCGTCGGTGCCGGTCTGGCGGCGGCCGGCCTGCTGGGCGGCGCCGCTTGCGTGCGGTGGCGCCGACGCCGCGTCTGACCGGCCCCGGCCAGGGCCCGGCAGGCAGGCAGCGCTGTGCGGGTCCTCCGGGCCGGCGGATCCGCACCACGCTTCAGGAGTTCGTGCCGCCGGGATGCCGTCCCGGTCCCTGGGTCCGGTTGGTCAGCGGGGTCGGCGACAGGACGGTGTCCTCTTCGCCGGGCTCCAGGAGGGTGGCGGCGGCGCCGACGACCAGGGGGTCCGGACTGCCGACCGCCTCGGCGTCCTTGGCCGCGTAGTCGATGCGGTGCAGCAGGATGCGCATGGCTTCCAGGCGGCCCCGCCGTTTGTCGTTGCTCTTGACGACCGTCCAGGGGGCGTGCGCGGTGTCGGTGACGCGGAACATCTCCACCTTGGCGGTGGTGTACTCGTCCCAGCGGTCGAGCGAGTCGAGGTCGGTGGGTGAGAGCTTCCACTGGCGTACCGGGTCGACCTGACGGATCGCGAACCGCGTCCGCTGCTCGGCCCGGGAGACGGAGAACCAGAACTTCACCAGGATGACGCCGTCCTCGACGAGCATCTCCTCGAAGCGCGGGCACTGCCTGAGGAACAGTTCGTACGCCTCCTGCGTGCAGAAACCCATGACCCGTTCGACGCCCGCCCGGTTGTACCAGGAGCGGTCGAAGAAGACGATCTCACCCGGCCCGGGGAGATGGTCGACGTACCGCTGGAAGTACCACTGGCCCTTCTCCCGGTCCGTCGGCTTGCCCAGGGCCACGATGTGCGCGCCACGGGGGTTGAGGCGTTCGGTGAATCGCTGGATGGTGCCGCCCTTGCCCGCCGCGTCCCGTCCCTCGCAGATCACGACCAGGCGGGCGCCGGTGTCGTTGACCCAGCGCTGGAGCTTGAGCAGTTCGATCTGGAGAACGCGTTTGGTGCGCTCGTACTCCTTGCGGCTCACCTTGCGGTCGTAGGGATAGTTCTCCCGCCACGTCGTGATCGGCCGGCGTTCGCCGTCGAGCAGCACCGGTTGTTCCGGTCTGCGGTCGTCCACCGTCAGCCCGTCGAGCAACCGGGCCTCGACCTCTTCACGATCCATCGGTTCCGCGCCTCCTCGGAATACGTCACTCGCGTCTGCTGGGTTCCGTGCCGGCGCCCGCCCCAAACGCACGGGCAGGCATCCGCCGCGCCGCGCGATGACCTGCCGGAAAGCCGTTTGGCCCGGCCCGGCGCGGAAACCCAGTTGGTTCGGCCGAACCCGGCGGCACGAGGTTCACCCCAGCGGTACGCGCCTGGTGCGCGGCCCTCCGGGCCGTGAGAGCGTGGCACGCCAAATGTCCTTTTTATACATTTTCGGTTCCCATCGGAGGACTGTCATCCCATGAGCGAGACCAATCCCCTCAAGCGGGCAGCCCAGAAGATCACCGACAGCCTCCAGGGCCATGGCGGGGAACCGGAGGACGGCATTCCCGGCAAGCCCGCACCCGAGTCGCCGTCCGTCGCGGAGCCGACGGAGCCCCGCGATCCGCTGCCGCCCAAGCCGGACCAGAGCGGACCCGACACCGTGTCGCCGACCGGACAGCCGACGGGCGCCGACCAGGCCCGCTCGGCGCAGTCCGGCAGCTATCTCACGACCGCCCAGGGCACCCGGCTCCACGACACCGACCACTCGCTCAAGGCGGGCCCCCGGGGGCCGGTACTGCTCCAGGACCACCATCTGCGCGAGAAGGTCATGCACTTCGACCACGAGCGCATCCCGGAGCGCGTGGTCCACGCCCGGGGCGCCGCGGCGCACGGCACGTTCCACAGCTACGGCACGGCCGCCTCCGTGACCAAGGCGGCGTTCCTCGCCGAGGACGAGGAGACGCCGGTGTTCGTACGCTTCTCCACGGTGCTGGGGTCGCGGGGCTCGTCCGACACCGTGCGGGACACCCGGGGATTCGCGACGAAGTTCTACACCAGCGAGGGCGTCTTCGACCTGGTCGGGAACAACATGCCCGTCTTCTTCATCCAGGACGCGATCAAGTTCCCCGACATCATCCACGCCGGCAAACCGCACCCGGACCGGGAGATCCCGCAGGCCCAGAGCGCGCACGACACCTTCTGGGACTTCGTCACCCTGCACACCGAGGCCACCCACCACACGCTGTGGAACATGTCCGACCGGGGCATCCCGCGCTCGTACCGGACGATGGAGGGCTTCGGCGTCCACACGTTCCGCATGGTCGACGCCGCGGGCGCGACGACGCTGGTGAAGTTCCACTGGAAGCCCAAGCTGGGTGTGCACTCGCTGGTCTGGGAGGAGGCGCAGATCATCAACGGCGTCGACCCCGACTTCCACCGCCGGGACCTCGCGGACGCCATCGAGGCGGGCGCGTACCCGCAGTGGGAACTGGGCATCCAGACGTTCCCCGACACCCCGGACCAGATGTTCGAGGGCATCGACCTGCTGGACCCGACGAACCTCGTGCCCGAGGAGCTCGCGCCCGTGCAGCCGGTCGGGCTGCTGACCCTCGACCGCAACCCGTCGAACTTCTTCGCCGAGACCGAGCAGGTCGCCTTCCACGTCGGCCATCTCGTGCCGGGTGTCGACATCACCGACGACCCGCTGCTGGCGGGCCGGCTGTTCTCCTACCTGGACACCCAGATCACCCGCCTGGGCGGCCCCAACTTCCCGCAGCTGCCCATCAACCGCCCGCACGCGCCCGTCAACGACATGCTGCGCGACGGCCTCCACCAGACGGCCGTGCACCGGGGGGTCGCCCCCTACCGGCCCAACTCGCTCGACGGCGGCTGTCCGTTCCTCGCGGGGGCGGACACCGGGGCGTTCATCGAGGCTCCGGTGCGTGTGCCGGAGAGCACCAAGGTCCGCGAGGCGCCCGAGTCGTTCGCGGACCACTTCAGCCAGCCCCGCCGCTTCTGGCTCAGCATGTCCCCGCTGGAGCGCGAGCACATCATCGGCGCGTACACCTTCGAGCTCGCCAAGTGCTACGAACAGGCCGTCCGGGAGCGGGCCCTGCAGGTCCTGGCCAACATCGACCCGGAGCTGTGCGGCGAGGTGGCGACGGGCCTCGGCCTGCCGGCGCCCGCGCCCACGGTGCCTCTCGCCGACGTCGAACCCAGCCCGGCCCTGTCGCAGCTCGGCCGCAGCTGGCCGACGGACGGCCGCGTCATCGGCATCGTCGTCGGCCCGGACGGCGACCTGGACGGCGTGCGCGCCGTGCGGGAGGCGGTCGTCGCGGGCGGCATGGTCCCGCTGGTCGTCTCCCGGACGGGTGGCGTGCTCGGCTCGGGCGAGGACGCGGTGACCGTGCAGCGCACGTACGCCACCGCACGGTCCGTCGAGTTCGACGCCGTGCTGCTGGCCGGGCTGCCCGGAACGGGCAGCGACGCGTACGGCGCACGTGACGCCAAGGCGTTCCCCTCGGCGGCACAGCAGCTGACAGGTGATCCCCGCGTCACCCTGCTGGTGTCGGAGGCCTTCCGGCACGGCAAGGCCGTGGGCGCCTGGGCGGGCGGCGAAGCCGTCCTCGAAGGGGCCGGAGTACCCACCGGCGCGCCGGGCGTGGTGGTCGGCGACTCCGGTACGGCCGCCCTGGAACAGCTCGTCACCCTGTTGGGCGGGCACCGCGCGTGGGACAGGTTCACCGCCGCCTGAGCGGTCCGGCCGGGGCGGCGTCCGTCGATCGGTGTGCCGCCCCGGCCGTGTCGTGGACACGCTTCCGGCACACGGAGGTCGGACCGTGCGGACGTTCTTGCCGTACCCGGACTTCCCGGCGAAGCCGGACACCAGCGAGGCGGCGAGCCCCTCGCCCCTCGCACGGCGCTCGTCAGGTGCAGTCGAGCGCTGTGAGGTCCACCGCGTCGGCCATCGCCTGCATCCCCTTGTCGTTGGGGTGCAGATGGTCGCCGCCGTCGAAGAAGGGCAGGATCCGCTCGGGGTCGTAGGGGCTGCGCAGGATGCGGTCGAAGTCGGTGACGGCGTCGAACTCCCCGCTGCCACGGATGAACGTGTTGACGTCCTGGCGTACGGACTCGGCGGCCGGGTCCCACTCCGACCAGCCCTCGAAGGGGGCCACGGTGGCGCCGACGACGCACTTCCCGGCCGCGTGCGCACGGCGGACGATCTCCCGGTATCCGGCGATCATGTCCTGGGCGGTCACTCCGGTGTGCGCCTTGATGTCGTTGACGCCCTCGAAGAGGAACACGGTGCGCACTCCCGGCTGCGACAGCACGTCCCGCTGGAGCCGGTTCAGCGCGCTCTGGCCGGCTCCGTCCGCCAGGACCTTGTTGCCGGAGATCCCCTCGTTGGCCACGCCCTTGACCATCGTGTCCGCGCGCTGGAGCCGGCGGGCGAGGTAGTCGGGCCAGCGGCGGTCGAGGTCGGTGGTGGACTGCCAGCCGTCGGTGATGGAGTCGCCGAGCGCGACCACCGCGCCCGTCGAGGGGTTCGCCCGGACGGAGACGGAGTCGAGGTAGAACCAGGAGCCGGTCGTCGCGCTCCACCGGTCGCCGTCCTCCTCGGCGGTGTGGTCGCCCTGCGTGAGGTACGAGGTCCGCATGGCCATCCCGTGACCGCTCGCCGGGCCTGCCGCGTCCGGCGAGTGCAGGCTCACCACCAGGTCGGTGGCGGCGGGCAGCCGGCCGGGCAGCGCGTCGCTCAGCACGGTGCCGCCGGCGGGGACGGTCACGGAGTACGCGCCGCCGAAGGCCAGCCGCCGGTTGCTGCCCCGGACGAGGGTCGCGCCCTGCTGCTGGACTCCCGCGTAGACGCTGTCGAAGGTCACCGGCCGGTCGCCGAAGGCGTTCGTCAGCCGGATCCGCAGGTCGCCGCCGCCGACGCTGGTGCGGACGACGAGCCGGTAGCCGCGGTCGGCGACGCCCTCCCCCAGCCGGTCCGCGGACGCCGCCCAGGTGACGACGGAGTGCCCGGCGTCCGCCGCACGGGCGACCGCCGGGAAGGCCTGCGGCAGGGTGACGGCGAGCAGGGCGGTGAGCACGGCGACGAGCACGCGGACCGGCGTGCGGCGGGCCGTCACCGGGTGAAGCCGTTCAGCGTGACGGACTTCCCCGGCCGCAGATCCACCGTCCGGGACGTCCCCCCGTACGCCACCGTCGTGGTCCGGCCGCCGACACTGCGCAGCCGCACCGAGGTGGGTGTGCCGTCGCGCCATCGCAGGTCGACGACGAACCCGCCGCGCGCGGGCAGCCCGGTGACGTGCCCGGACGCGGCCCAGGCGGCGGGGAGCGCGGGCAGGAGTTCGAGATGCCCCGGGCGGGAGTACAGGAGCATCTCCGTCATCGCCGCCGGGGTGCCGAAGTTGGCGTCGATCTGGAAGATGCCCCGGCCCTGTTCCACCTCGTAGATGTCGAACAGGTTGAAGGCGGTGCCGTTGCCGCCGCCGGTCGACGGGCGCAGGTTGGTCGTGACCAGCTCGTACGCCTTCTCCGCGTTCTTCAGGCGGGCCCAGCACAGGGCGCGCCAGGCGTTCGCCCAGCCGAAGCTGTCCATCCCGCGCGCGGTGAGCAGGGCGGTGGCGCCGTCGACGGTCTCCTTCGGGGTGGAGCCGTCGGGGCGGATGCGGTCGCCGGGGAAGAGGCCGACGAGCGGGGAGAGGTGCCGGTGGGTGGTCTCGCCGAGGTTGTCGGGTGACATCCACTCCTCCAACCGGCCGGTCTTCGGGCTCACCTGCGGCAGGTACAGCCGTGTGCGCAGGCCGGCGATGATGTCGGCGTAGGCGGTGTCCTTCTCCAGTTCCTCTGCCGCGGCCCGGTAGTGGCCGAACAGCTCCCACACCAGCTCCTGGGCGTAGGTGATGCCCCGGGCGTCGAGCGGGCCGTGTTCGGGCGACCAGTCGCTGTCGGCGACGAGGACCTCCCGCGTGCCGCCGGGCAGGGTCGTGGGCAGCAGCCGCGCCTCCCAGAACTCACAGGCGCCCTTCAACAGCGGGTAGATCTTCTCCAGGTGGGTGCGGGAGCCGGTGAACTCGT
Organism: Streptomyces sp. NPDC002884; assembly: GCF_040295245.1. Lineage (NCBI taxonomy): Bacteria > Bacillati > Actinomycetota > Actinomycetes > Kitasatosporales > Streptomycetaceae > Streptomyces > Streptomyces sp. NPDC002884. The sequence continues at coordinate 86,840 of NZ_JBEOVB010000013.1, forward strand.
AGTGCTCCCAGAGGGTGTTGGCGAGCCAGGCGTTGCCCGCGGGGTGCCACCACCAGCCCATGCCCCCGTGCGGGTTGGTGGAGATGGCGACGGTCCAACCGGCGTTCTTTCCACTGGAGTTGCGGTAGCGGTTGCGCGGGTCGTTGAACAGGGAGCAGGTGAGGGCGGTCCAGGAGGGCAGCTGGGCGAGGCAGTAGTCGGTGAGGGCGTCGAAGCACGGGGAGAGTCCCGTGCGGTCGGCCATCCAGTAGTTCATCTGGAGGTTGATGTCGGTGTGGTAGTCGCCCATCCAGTCCGGGTCGTTGCCGTCGAGCCACAGTCCCTGAAGGTTGAGGGGGAGGCTGCCACGGGATCCGGAGATCATCAGATAGCGGCCGAACTGGAGGTAGGCGGCTTCGAGTTCGGGATCCGGCGTGCTGTCGCGGGCGCGCGCGGTGAGGCGTTCCCAGGTGTCGAGGGAGCGCTGCCCGGCGGTCGACGTGCCGAGCGAGAGGTCCAGTCGGCCGTAGAGGGCGCGGTGGTCGGCGACATGGGTGTCCAGCAGTGTGCCGACCGGGTGGACGGCGGCCGCGCGGACCTTCGTACGGGCCAGCTTCTCGGGGTCGAGGGACGGGTCGCGGTACTTCGCCCGGGCGTCGGGAGCGTAGTCGGTGCCGCCGCTGACGACCACGGTGAGGTCGGTGCAGCCGGAGAAGTCGATCCGTGCGCCGTTCACCCGGACCCGGCCGCCGGCGCCGTGCGCCGTGACGGCCGCGCCGTAGCGCAGGCCGCCGGGGAAGGCCGCGCCGAAGGACTCCGCCGCGCCACCCGTCTCGCCGTGCGTGCCGTCCAGGGTCACCGACCCGGTGTACCGGCCGCCGCCGCTCTGGGTGAAGTGCAGGACGATCACGTCGTCCGGGCGGCTGGCGAAGATCTGCCGCCGGTACGTCACCCCGGCGCGGACGTAGGTCGTCGTGATCAGGGCCTGGGAGAGGTCGAGGGTGCGGCGGTAGCCGTTGACGGCGGACAGGTCGTGGTCGGGGATGTCCACGGTGAGCCGGGCGAGCAGGGTGAAGGAGCCGAAGTCGGCGCGGCCGTAGGGGAACTGGCCGTCGGCGTCCAGCTTGTCGTTGAGGCCGCCGGTCCACATGGTGGCGTCGGTGATCAACAGCAGTTCCCGGCCGGGGTCGTTGCTCGCGAGAGCGCCGAGACGGCCGTTTCCGACGGGCAGCCCCTGTTCGATCATGGAGTGGCCGTCGGCGGGAGCCCGCCACCAGAGCAGATGCCGGGAGTCCTCGGTGGGTTGCGGGGCGGCGTCGGCGGGGCGCCGGGGTGCGGCGGAGGCGGTGAAGGCGGGCAGGCCGGCCAGGGCCGCGGCGGTGAGACCGGCGGCGAGGAGGGTGCGTCTTTCGGGGTCCGTGGGGCGGGGGCGGGGGTTCATGGCGGCTCCGGAGGTCTGAGGGGGCCCGGGTGCGATACCGGGCCCCCGGGTGTCGTCAGGAGGTCTTCGGTACGTCGATCCGGTCGATGTCCGGTGCGTAGCCCGAACCGCTGTCGAAGGTGATCGTGTTGGCGCCCGCCTTCAGCGTCACCGGCACATGGACGCGGGCGACGGTCCCCCAGTCGCCGGTGGCGGGGAACGTGTGGCGGGTGGCGCCGCCGCCGTTGGCGGAGACCGCGGCGGCCCGTGCGTCGCCGCTGATGTAGGCGACCTCGATCTGATAGGTGCCGGGCCTGTCGACGACGACGTCGGTGAAGGTCAGCTTGCCGCCGGCGTAGAGGTTGCCGACCTTGTGGTCGCCGGAGCAGGTGGCGCAGTCGGCGACGGAGGCGTTGCCGCCGAGGGTGTTGGCCGGGGCCTCGGCCTCGTGGCCGGTGCGCTCGACCGCGCTGCCGTGCGGGGTGACGGTGAACAGCCGGGAGCCGTGGGCGGGCAGTGCCTGGGTGATCCGGTTCCGGTACGTGCCGAGGTTCTCGTGGTTCCACAGGTCACGGACGGCCGCCTTGCCGGTGAAGCCGAGGGTCGTCCAGTCGGCGCTGACCGAGGCCGGCGCGTCGGCCAGATTGAACAGGGCCACGGTGTAGGTGCCGTCGGGGTTCTTCGCGGCCCACACGCGCTGGGGGTCGGACGGGGTGACCGGGTGCGCCGGCGGCGCGGAACCCTGGTTGACGGCGATGACCTCGCGGTTGGTCAGCAGGGACAGGCCGTAGGGGTCCAGGCGGGTGAGGTCGTCGCCGGTGTAGAGCGGCGACTTGGCGATGGCCCACAGGGTGGCGTAGCTCTGCCGCTCGGCCTTGGTCAGGCCGTCCATCGCGCCGTTGCCGACGTCGAGCGAGTCGAGGTCGTTCCAGCCTCCGGGGCCGGCGTGCCGGGTCCAGGCGGGGGTGTCGTCGAAGCGGTCGTCGACGGAGTTCTCCCAGGAGACCAGGGTGTTGCAGTAGCACTCGACGTCGGTGTCGATGCGCCAGCCGTCGGAGTACCGCTTCCAGTCGGCGGCGTGTCCGATGTCGAGGGACCAGGACACCTCCAGATGGATCGGGCGTCCGGTGGCGGCGATCGCCTTCTGCCAGGCGGCCACGTCGGCAACGTTGTCGTAGTTGTCGCCGCTCTTGAAGGAGCCGGGGCCGACGCCGTCGAGCTTGAGGAAGTCGTAGCCCCAGTCGGCGAACATCCGCGCCTGGGAGTCGATGTACTTCTGCGCGCAGGGGTCGGAGAAATCGATCTTGTAGGCGCTGTCCCAGCCGTTGGTCGTGCGCAGGTCGTCGTGGACGATGTCGGCCGTGGTGCAGCCTTCGGCGTTCCAGATCGGGGCCTTGCCGTCGGCGTACGCCTCCTTCTCCAGGCCCACGGGGAGGTAGATCCCCGCCTTGAGGCCCTTGGCGTGCACGTGGTCGGCGACGGCCTTCATGCCCCGGGGGAAGCGCTGGGGGTCGGCCTGCTGGCGGGCGTACCGGTCGAACCGCGGCTTCCAGGCCTTGTCGCGCCACCAGCCGGCGTCGATGTTGACGTACTCGTAGCCGTACTTCCTGAGTTTCGAGGCCAGGGCGTCGGTCTGCTTCAGGACGTTGGCCTCGGTGAGGTAGCTGTAGTCGCCGTCGGGGTTGAGGCCGGGGTACTTGGAGGACTGCATGCTCCAGCTCGACCAGCCCATGTACGGCTTGGCGGCCGGCCCGGGTGCGGTGTTCTCGGCGTGGGCGGCGGGGGCGACGGTGGCGGTGCCGAGGGCGAGAGCGAGGACGACGGCGGCTCTCAGGGCGCGTGCGGGCAGGACGGAGTGCGAGGGTGACCGCATGGGTCTGACCTCCAGGAGTGGGGGTGAGGTGAGGTGGGGCGGGGCCGGGGTGTGGGTGAGGGTGAGGGTGAGGGTGAGAGTGGGGTTCGGCGCAACGGCTCCGCAGCGGCCCGGTGGTGGCCCGCACCGATGGCGGGTCCGCTGACGAACCGGCCGCGGAGCGTCCGGGGACGTTGCTCGTGCGGTCAGTTCGGGTCGGTGATGAAGGACTGGATGGCGGTGGCCGCGGCACCGCGCGCCCACTCCTCGAAGGGCAGCGGGCGGGTCTGCAGATCGCACCGCGCGGCCGAGCCGAAGGCGGCCGCCGCGAAGGCGCTGCGGATCTGCTCGGCGAACAGGTCGTAGGCGGCCAGGCCCTCGCCGGAGATGACGACGCGCTCCGGGCCGAGCAGGTTGGCCACGGTGGCGATGCCGCGGCCGATCGCCTCCCCCGCCCGTGAGTACGCCTCACGGGCGTGGGCGTCGCCCCGGCGGGCGAGGTCGACGGCCTCGGTGGTGTCGGCGACCTCGACGCCGGTCCGTTCGCGGATCCGGGTGAGGATCGCTGGGTCCGCGGCGATCGCCTCGACACAGCCGCGGTTGCCGCAGTGGCAGAGCGGCCCGTTCGGGTCGACGGTGACATGGCCGATCTCGCCGGCGACCCCGTGCGCCCCGGCGACCACCCGGCCGTGGACCACCAGGCCGCAGCCGACGCCCGCGCCGACGGTCACCACGGCGAAGTTCGACAGGCCCACACCGGCGCCGAACCACTGCTCGGCGACGGTGAGGGCCCGGACGTCGTTGTCGACGGTGACCGGCAGGCCGGTGACGGTGGAGGCGAGTTCGGCGAGGGGCACGTCGTGCCACTCCAGGAACGGCGAGTAGCGCACCACGCCCTCCCCGCGGTCCACGTCGCCGGAGACGGCGAGGCCCAGCCCCATGACGGGTACGCCGTAGCCGTCCGCCTCGGTCAGCAACTCCCGCACCACCTCGGCGGTCGACGCCAGGACCGCGTCGGCGGCACGGTCGGTCAGCGGTACGCGCCGGGCGAGCAGGATGCGGCAGCGCAGGTCCGTGAGCACCCCGAAGATCGCGTCCCCGGTGAGCTTGAGCCCGAGGAACAGCGCGCGGCCCCCGTCGACCCGGACCAGGTTGGCGGGCCGCCCGAGCGCCGTGCGGGCCTCGGTGTCGGCGTCCTCCACCAGGTATCCCGACTCGATCAGCGGCCGGACCGCCTTCGTGACGGCCGCCGCCGACAGACCGGCCCGCCGGGCCAGTTCCAGGCGGGTGAGCGGGCCCTGGGACAGGACGGTGGTGAAGACCTGCGAAGCGGCAGGCGTTCCGGCGGGGAACGTCTCGGCGGGAGGCGCGGCGAACGACGAGGGCATGGCCCGGAACCTAGGGCCCTTATTTTCCGCTGTCAATGAAAGAAGCAGGAATCAGCTGAAGGTCCCCTGTGAACCCTGAGCCCCTTTCAAAAAACCTACGCCGACGAGGTATTGACGTGTGATCGAAGCTGATGCTCCCCTGGAGCTCTGGAGCTGATCGCCCGCGTCAGCGCCGCGTCCGCAGGCGGGCCAGCAGGCCGCGCGCCTGCGCACGACGGCGCGGATCGGCCGCCGCACGGCGTGCCTGATCCATCGTGCGCCGCCCCTGGGGGCTCCTGGCGAACTGCTTGATGCGCTGGATGATGCTCATTTCTTGTCCTCCCCTGGTCTGACGGCATGCCGCCTCTTCCGGTCGTCCGGCTACCCCCGAACGCGCCGATCAGACCGGCCGATCGGGTCGAGCGGTCCGTACCGGTCGGGCGGTTCGGTGGGGTCGGGCGATCCCGTCCGGTCGGGCGATCCGGTCGGGTCGTCCGGACCGCTCCCCCGCCGTCGGCCGACCGCTCACGCCGCTCGTCCCCTCGCCGCCGTCGTCCGCACCGGCGCGGCCGCCGGGCGGGCGCCCGCCGGCTGGGCGCCCGCGGGCTGGGTGCGGGCGGCGCGGACCCGGTAGGTCGTCTTCGTCGGGTCCGTGACGGGATCGCCGACCGTGATCCGGCCGGCCGCGAACAGTTCGTCGCACTCGGTGGCGGACAGCGCCACATAGCAGCCTCCCCGGCCGCTGTCAGCGTCGAGAGGCCGCCAGTAGCCGTACACGCGGCGCCCGCCGGCGTGCTCGGTGACGAAGACGGGCGTACGCGGATCGGCGAGGATGCGCAGCACGTCGGCCCCGGCGCGGCCCGGCGAGGCGCCGGGGCGGGGCCGGTGGGCCGGCCGCGTGTCCCGGGCCGCGCCGCCGCCCTCCGTGCGGGCCGCACGCGGTGCCGGAAGCGTGGCCGGGCGCGCCTTCTCCTCGCGGCCGATCGGGAGCGGGCCGCGCTGGCGCGGCACGCCGGCCGCGATGACGACCCCGCCCGCCGCGCCGGGTGCCTCCTCGTCACGACGCCACCAGGGATGCGCGTCGGAACGTACGTCGAGGATCTGCGGCTGGAGGGCGGTGGGCGGCATGATCGGTGACCTTTCCTCGGCAGGGACATGAGACCGACTACCCGGCTGAGCCGAAGTTGATCTCATGTGGGGCATCCTTCATGACGGCACTGACAACGGGCGGGTTCCTCGGCGCCGCGGCACGGAGCTCCCGGCGGTTGGCCTCCGGCGATACGGGCACTCGGCGAGCCACGTGTCAGCGACTACGGGAGGTGCGCGGTGGCGGTACGGCATCGACTGGTGAAGGCGAGTCCGCGGACGGTGTGGGACGTCCTCGCCGACGGCGACCGCTACTCGGAGTGGGTGGTGGGCCCGTCGTCGACCCAGGAGCTGACGGGCGAGTGGCCGCGCGTGGACGCGAAGATCGCCTACGAGATCCGGGTGGGACCCGTCACCCTCGCGAACGAGACGATCGTACGGCGCTGCCGGGAGCCGGACGTGCTGGAGCTGGAGGCGCGGGCCGGTGTGCTGGGCACGGCGCGGATCGCGTTCGAGCTGCGGCCGTGGGGCCGGCACTGCCTGGTGATCCTGGACGAGCATCCGCTGCAGGGCGTCGGCGGGCTGCTGCACAACGCCGGCGTGGAGGTGGTCACCCAGATCCGCCACCGCGCCCTGCTCGGCCGGCTGGCGAAGCTGTGCGAGTCCGAGGCCCGCGGCGGACGGTCCGACGACGCCCGGAAGACGCCCGCGGCGGCGCGCTCGCACGCCGGGGGAGGCGCCGATGCCTGACGCGGTGGTGATCGGGGCCGGACCCAACGGCCTGGTGGCGGCGAACCTGCTGGCGGACGCGGGCTGGAGCGTCGAGGTCCTCGAGGAGCAGCCCGAGCCGGGCGGCGCGGTACGGCACGACCGGTCGGTGGATCCCGAGTTCGTGAGCGACCTCTTCAGCTCCTTCTACCCGCTGGCCGCCGCCTCGCCGGTCCTGTCCAGGATGCGGCTGCACGAACACGGTCTGCGCTGGAACCACGCGCCCGGTGTCGTGGCGCACCCCCTCACCGACGGCGCCTGCGCGGTCCTCGACCGCAGGCTCGACGTCACCGCCCGCTCCCTCGACGCCTTCCACACCGGGGACGGAGCCGCCTGGCGCCGCCTGCACGAGGTGTGGGAACAGCTCCGCCCGGACATCCTCGACGCGTTGTTCACCCCGTTCCCGCCGGTGCGGGCCACGGCCCGGCTGGCGGCCAGGCTGCGTGCCGCCGGCGGCCTGCGCCTGGCCAGGACGCTGGCCCTGCCGGTGCGGCGGCTGGGAGAGGAGGAATTCGGGGGCGAGGGCGGCCGACTCCTCCTGGCCGGCAACGCCCTGCACGCCGATCTCGCTCCGGAGGCCGCGGGCAGCGGCGGTTTCGGCTGGCTGATGGCCATGCTCGGCCAGTCCTACGGCTTTCCCGTGCCGGTCGGCGGCTCCGGCGCCCTCACCGAGGCCCTCGTCGGGCGGCTGCGCGCCCAAGGCGGCGTACTGCGCTGCGGGCAGCAGGTCGGGCGGATCGTGGTCCGGGACGGGCGCGCGGTGGGGGTGCGCACCACCGACGGGGAGCAGGTCGTCGCAGACCGCGCGGTGCTGGCCGACGTCTCCGTCCCCGCGCTGTACGGCACGCTGGTGGAGCCGGAGCATCTGCCGTCCCAGCTGCTGGCCGACCTCGAGCGTTTCCAGTGGGACTTCGCGACCTTCAAGGTCGACTGGGCACTCGACGGCCCGGTGCCCTGGCAGGCCGAGGCGGCACGTCGTGCCGGGACCGTGCACCTGGCCGACGGCCTGAACGAGCTCACCCGGTTCGCCGCCCAGCTCGCCATGCGTCAGGTTCCCGACCGCCCGTTCGCGGTGTTCGGACAGATGACGACCTCCGATTCCAGCCGCTCCCCCGCCGGGACCGAGTCGGCCTGGGCCTACACCCATGTGCCCCAGGTGGTCGAGGGCGACGCCGGCGACGAGGGGCTCACCGGCGCCTGGGACGCGAGCGAGCAGGAGCTGATGGCCGACCGGGTCGAACACCAGGTCGAGCGATTCGCCCCCGGCTTCCGCTCCCTGATCCGCGCCCGTCGTGTCCTCGCCCCGCCCACGCTCCAGTCCCTCGACGCCAATCTGCACGGCGGCGCGATCAACGGCGGTACGACCGCGCTGCACCAGCAGCTCCTGTTCCGGCCCCTGCCCGGCGGCGGGCGCCCGGAGACCCCGGTGCGCGGGCTGTTCCTGGCCTCCGCCGGCGCCCATCCCGGCGGTGGCGTCCACGGCGCGCCGGGCGCCAACGCCGCCCGCGCCGCGCTGCGCCGGCACCGTCCGCCCGGCGGGACGTTCGTACAGCGGGCGCTCGCCCGCCGGGACCGCTCCGGCGCGAAGAAGCCGCCTGCCGACTGACCGGCGCCTCTCCCGCACCGGCCGAGGGACCGAGAAGGCGAAGCACACAGGAGCCGAAGAACCCGGCGGGGGCCGGGGAGCCCAAAAGCCGAGGGCCGGGGGGCCGGGAGCCGAGAAGCCGGGGGGCCGGGAGCCGACGAACGGAGCACGCCGTGCATGACAGTCCCCTCGAAGACCGCACCGTCCTGGTCACGGGAGCCGCCCGCGGGGTGGGAGCGGCGCTGGCCCGGGAGTGCGCACGGCGCGGCGCGCGCCTGGCGCTGATCGGCCACGAGGGGGCGGCGCTGCGGTCCGTGGCCGCGTCGCTGCCCACTCCCGCGCTGGCCGTCGAGGCCGACGTCACCGACGGCGAGGCGCTGGAGCGGGCGGCCGAGGTCGTCCGCTCACGGCTGGGGCCGCCCTCGGTCGTCGTCGCGAACGCTGGAATCGCGCAGGGCGGCCCGTTCGCCTCGGCGGACATGGCCTCCTGGCGGCGGGTGATCGACGTCAACGTCACGGGCAGCGCCCTGACGGCACGCGCCTTCCTGCCCGACCTGGTGGAGACGGCGGGCTACTACCTCCAGATCGCTTCGCTGGCCTCGATCGGGGCCGCTCCCCTGATGAGCGCCTACTGCACCTCGAAGGCAGGCGTGGAGGCCTTCGCGCACGCGCTGCGGGCCGAGACGGCCCACCACGGCGTGGCCGTCGGCATCGCCTATCTGAACTGGACCGACACGGACATGATCCGCGACGCCGACCGGCATGCGGTGCTGCGCGAGCTGCGCGCCCACATGCCTGCGCCCGCCCGCCGCGTCTACCCGGCGGAGTTCGTGGCGACGCGCCTCGCGACGGCCGTGGAACGCCGGCGTACCGCCGTCTACGTCCCGGCCGCGCTGCGCCTCGTGCAAGTGACGCGTGCCGCGCTGCCTGCTCTGGTCGTACGCCGGGCCCGCCGCACGCTGCCCCGTCCGGAGGCCGCGGAACCGTGGCGTCCCACCGGGCCGCTCGGCGCCGGCGGCCGGGCCGACGAAGCGGCGGCGGCACAGCGGCGGGGCACGCCGAACGCGCGGTGAGCTGCGGGGCCTACGATTCCCTCGCTTCGCGGGCCCACTTCTCGACGACCGGCACACAGGTCTCGGCGAAGTGCTCGTAGTCGTCGGGGGTGTTGTAGACATGGGCGGACAGCCGGAGGTAGCCGAGTCCGTCGAAGCTGGTGAAAGCGGCCTCCACGCCCAGTTCGGCGGTGGCACGGTCGCGCAGGGCGTCCGCCGCGACCCGGCTCGTGCCCAGGCCCTCGGGCAGCCGTACCAGCCGCATCCCCGGGACGGGCATGCCGACGTCGACGGCGTCGGCCGGTGTCCCGGTTCGGCCGAAGGCCTCCGCCACGACACGGGCGCCGTGGTCCGCCAGTTCGTCCATGTACCGGCGGGCCGTGTCCCAGCCCCAGGTGTCGTCGATGAAGTCCAGTGCGGCGGGCGCGGCCAGGAAGCCGGTGGCGTCGAGCGTGCCCTGGTGGTCGAAGCGGTCCGGGAAGGGTTCGGCGGCGCCCCAGGAGTCGATCAGCGGGTGCAGCTCCGCCCGCAGCGGCCCGTGCGCGACGAGCGCCGCCGTGCCGCGCGGGGCACACCCCCATTTGTGGAGGTTTCCGACCCAGGCGTCGCAGACCAGGCCGTCGAGGGGCGCGGCCAGCAGACCGGGGGCGTGCGCGCCGTCCACGAGCAGGGTGATCCCGCGCTCCGCGGCCTCGGCCCCGACGCGTCCGACGGGCAGCAGCCGGGCCGTCGCGGAGGTGATCTGGTCCAGGACGATCAGGGCGACGCCCTCGTCCACCTGCGCCATCACCGCTCGGTACGCCTGCTCGGCGTCGGCCGCCAGAGGCACCCGGGCCGTGCGTACGCCGGTCCCCCAGCGGCGGGCCAGCCGCTCCGCGCCCATGGTGACGGCGCCGTAGCCGTGGTCGGTGACCACGATGTCCCCGCCGGGCCGGGCCGCCAGGGCGGCATAGACGGCGCTGGCCCCCGCACTGGCGTTCGGCACGAGCGCCAGGTCCTTCGCGTCGGTCCGCAACCGACCGGCCACGGCCGCGCGGGCGGCGGCGATCCGGCCGGGCAGCGACGGGAACCACGCGACCGGGGCGCGTTCCATCTCCGCCCGCAGCGCGTTCTGCCGCTCCTGCGCCACCCGTGGGACGGCGCCGAACGAGCCGTGGTTGAGATGCCGCATGCCCGGGTCGAGCGTCCAGGCCTCCAGCGCGGGCCGCCCGTCGGGCAGCGCCAACGGTCGGGGCACGGTGACGACTTCGCCCTCGTTCACGGATCTCCTCGGATCGTCCCTGGTCGGATGCCCTGCCGATGCCGGGCGGGCCCACGATACCCAGGGCGGGCGGGGGCTCCGGACGGACGTCCTCGGGACCTCGGGACCCGCAGGACCTCGGAGCCGCAGAACCGCAGAGCGTCGGCGCCTCAGGACATCACGAGAAGAACGACCGCTGAGCGGGCAGGCCGGTGGTGAAGGAGGACGGGGCGCTCATGACCCGGTCCAGGTCTCGCTTGATGCGTTCGGCCTCGCCCTTCACCTGCGCGGGCACATCGCCGCGTTCGGTGATGAGGCGGTGGTAGATCGGGGTGTCGTCGAAGACGGGGATCACCGAGGGGGCTCTGCTTTCGTGGACGGTCGGGCAGGCCGACGCGGCAGGACTTGCTTCGGACACGGCCGACGATCCGACGGGTCGAACCGGCGCTTTTGTGACGTCTCCTGACGGTTCGACAGCCGTACCGCCCGCGGTGACGTCATCGTATTGTCCCCGATGACCCGGGTGCGGGTGACCATGGGGGCCCCGAAGCGGTCGCGGTGGACTGCGAAGCGGCGCCCGGGACATGCCCCGGACGCCCTCGGCGCGACCCGTCGCCGGACGGAGTCGGTCCCGCCCCGGTCACCACGGCAGGGGGCCGTCCGCCGCGCAGGCCTCGCCGGCGAGGCCTTCCATGACCCGTTCCGGTCGCAGGAGTTGGGCGACGATCGCGGCGGTGGCACGGTGCCAGTCGGCGCAGCGCCGGAGCATGGCGTGGTCACCGCGGCGGACGAGGACGAGGCCTGCCTGCGCCGCCGTCCGCCGGGCGCGTCGGACGTAGTCCTCGGACTCCCCCGGATCGGTCACCCGGTCGCGGTCCCCGTGCAGTACGACGACCCGCTTCCCGCCGAGCTGGTCGACGGGTTCGCCGGGCGGGCACCACGGAGCGAGCGCCAGGACACCACGCACCGCGGGGTCGGCCGCCGCCCGTAGCGCCGCCCGGCCGCCCATCGAGTGCCCGACCAGCGTCACGGGCACCTCGCCGACCGTCCGGCGGAGTTCGTCGAGGGCCCGTACGGTGTCGTGGACGGGGTCGGCGGTCGCGTTCCAGCCCCGGTAGCGGTAGCGCACCTCGGCGACCAGCACGTCCTCACGGTCCGTCGCGGCCACGGCCGCCCGGAGGACGGGACGCATGCGCAGGGCGGCCAGGTGCCAGCCCCGTGACGCCTCCCGGCTGTGCTCCCGGCCGCCGTGCAGGACCACGACCGCGGCGCCCGGCGAGCCGGCCGGCCGGTGCCGCACCACCAACGCGGACGTGCTGCCCGCAGCGCCGCTTCCTCCCCCACCCGCTGCGTCGACCGTTTCTCCGCCCGCTTCGCCGCCCGCCTCGTCGCGCACTGTCCGCCGCCTCTCTCGCCGTACACCCGGATCTTCTGGAGGGTCACCGGTTCAGCCCGCCACGAACTCCGGCTCCCACGGCCTCGGACCCGTCGCGTCCTGCCAACGCCCGAGGTCCTCGCCGTCCACGCACACGATGCCGCATTGCTGCGCGTACTCGACGGCGGGCGCAGTGAAGTCGCCGGTGGTGACGACCGCCGCGACCTCGGCCCCGTGCACGGGGAAGCACGTCCCGCCGAAGCGCTGCATGTCCTGGGAACCGACGCGGTTGGTGTCGCTGTACCGCTTGCACTGGACGACGAGCACGCGTCCGTCCGGCGTCCTCGCCACGACATCGGCGCCCAGATCACCGGCCCCGCCGACGACCTCCACCTCGGTGCAGCCGTCGCGTCGGCACAGCTCGGCTATCGCCTCCTCGAACTCGTAGGGGTCCAGCTCCTCGTATCCGATCTCCTCGGTGGCGGCCGGCACATCGTCGAGCGGGTCGTCGCAGGGCCGGCCGAGGGGGTGGCCGAGCGGGACCGTCGGTTCCACGTCGGGTCCCCCGCCGACGAACTCCGTCCGGGACACGGCCGGGCCCGAAGCGACGGCCGGCGGCGCGGTGTCGAGAGCCTCGACCACCGTCTCCGTGGCCGCCTCCAGGGACTTCGCGGCCCGGCGCGCGAGCCTCCTCGCCGAGATCCCGCGCCGTCCGCGACGGCCGGCGACCACACTGGCGGCGCCGACGAGCACGAGCGCGACAGCCCAGCCGGGGCGGCTCTGCGCCGCGGCCGTGGCGGTGCGGGCGACCGTGCCCAGCAGCGTCAGCAGGATGGCGAGCAGCACGAAGTACACGGCCGTGGAACGGAGTTCGAACCGCCGCGGGCTACGCGCGGGCTCCGGAACGTGCGGGGGTACGGCCATGGCGGTGGTTCCTCCCGGGTACGCGAAACGAAGATCATCGATCTTGTGCCCAGGTCCGGGAGGTTCTATCGCGCGAGGCGAGCGGTGGCGAGAGGTACGCGCCCGAGGCCGAGGGCGATCACGCTGTGTTCTGCGCGCGCCGCCGCCGAGGCCGGCCCTGCGTGAAAGCCGGTGCCGGAAGTCCGGCGGAGTCGCTCAGTTCGGCCCAGACCGTCTTGCCGCGGCGGGCGTGGCGGGTTCCCCAGTGTTCGGCGAGCTGGGCGACCAGGAGCAGGCCTCGGCCGCCTTCGTCGAAGACCCGGGCCCGGCGCAGGTGGGGGGTGGTGCTGCTGCCGTCGGAGACCTCGCAGAGGAGGGCGCGGTCGTGGATGAGGCGCAGCCGGATGGGGGGTTGGCCGTAGCGGATCGCGTTGGTGACCAGTTCACTGACGACCAGTTCGGCGGTGTAGTCGAGCTTTTCGAGGCCCCAGTCGCTCAGCTGCCGGGACACGTCCGAGCGGGCCCGCGCGACCGCGGCGGGTTCGGCGGGCAGGTCCCAGGTGGCGACCTGGTCGGCGCCCAGGGCGTGGGTGCGGGCCAGGAGCAGGGCGACGTCGTCGTCCGGCCGGGCCGGGAGCAGGGTCTCGACGACGTGGTCGCAGATGGCCTCGAGGGAGGAGGCCGGCTGGGTGAGTGCGTGGCGCAGCCGGGCGAGACCGGCGTCGACGTCGTGGTCGCGGGACTCGACCAGGCCGTCGGTGTAGAGGGCGAGGAGGCTGCCCTCGGGGAGCTCGACCTCCGCCGCCTCGAACGGCAGGCCGCCCAGGCCGAGCGGCGGGCCGGGCGGCAGCTCCAGGATCTCGGCCGTTCCGTCCGGGGTCACCAGGGCGGGCGGCACATGTCCCGCGCGGGCCAGGGTGAAGCGCCGGGAGACGGGGTCGTAGACGGCGTACAGGCAGGTGGCGCCCGTGTCCCCGGCGGTCTCGCCGTCCACGTCGGCAGGGGCTTCGCCGTCCACGTCCTCGGAGGCTTCGCCGGACGGGCGCAGGACGATGTCGTCGAGGTGCGTGAGGAGTTCGTCGGGCGGCAGGTCGATGTCCGCCAGGGTGCGTACGGCGGTCCGCAGGCGGCCCATGGTGGCGGCGGCGTGGATGCCGTGGCCGACGACGTCGCCCACGACGAGGGCGACCCGGGCGCCGGACAGCGGGATGACGTCGTACCAGTCGCCGCCCACGCCGACCCGGTCGCCCGCGGGAAGGTAGCGGTAGGCGACCTCGACCGCGGACTGCAGCGGCGCGCCGCGCGGCAGCAGGCTGCGCTGGAGGGTGAGGGCGGTGGCGCGGGCGTAGCTGTAGCGGCGGGCGTTGTCGACGGCCACGGCCGCCCGGGCGGCGATCTCCTGGGCGAGGAGCAGGTCCTCGTCGTCGTAGAGGACGGGGTTGTGGTTCCGGGAGAACCGGGCGACGCCGAGCGTGGCGCCGCGGGCGCGCAGCGGCACCACCAGGATGGAGTGGATGCGAGGGGCGTCGGCGTCGGCCGGGTCGCCGTGGTGCTTGGCGGGCTGTCCGGTGGTCAGGGCACGAGCCTCGGGCGATCCGTCCGGGCAGATGTGGAGCTCCTGCGGTGCGGCGCCCGCTCCCGGGTCGCCGTCGGTCGCCGGCGCCCACGCGGTCCGGCGGAGCAGGAGGGGGCCTTCGCCGGGGGATTCGTGGCCGTGCAGCGCGGCGTCGAGCAGGTCGACGGTGACGAGGTCGGCGAAGTGCTCGACGGCGTGGTCGGCCAGCTCCTGTGTGGTGCGGCCGATGTCCAGGGTGGTGCCGATGCGCACGCCCGCCTCGTTCACCATCGCCAGCCGCCATTGCAGCCGGCGGTCCCGCTCCTCCTGGAACGCGACGACGCCCTGCTCCGAGGTGCGGTCCACGTACGCGGCCGCCGTCGCGATCACCTGCCGGGTGGCCGCGCTGACCAGCTCGGCGTCTTCGGTGAACCGGGGCAGCTCCGCGAGCAGCCGGTCGAGGACGATGGTCTGCGCCAGCCGGAAGGCCCGCAGCATCGTGCCGAGCGGGGTGCCGTGCCGGGCCAGCCGGCGCGCGCGGTCCACATCGGCGGGCGGTGGTTCGATCAGGCCCGGCTCGATGGCGTGCTCGAGGCCGAACAGCCCGGCGGCGATGTGATCGGCGACGTTCTCCGCCGCCATACGCGCGATGTCGGGGTCGTCCCACAGCTCGGGAAGCTCCCGCCGCAGGCGGCGCTCCACCTCGGCGATCAGCTCGTCAGCTCGTGAACCGAGCTCGCGTACGACACGGGACACGAGACCGGCAGCCGTCAGGTCCACAAGGACGACGTTACGCCGTACGGGCGCGTAGGCCTCGTCGAGAGGCGTTCCGCCGGCTGCGGCGACGCCCGCCGGACCGACGGACGCACCGTGGCGGGTCGTCCTCGACGAGCACGGCGCCGTCGGCGCCAGGTCCGCCCCGCCGATCTCCCGGCCCCGCGCCGGTGGCCGCCCGTCCGCTCCCGGTGCGCCCGCGCCGGTCCGCCCGGCGTCAGCGGTGTGCGCGCGCCAGTTCCTCGTCGAGCGCGAGGGCGGAACCGATGAGGGCGAGGTGGGTGAACGCCTGCGGGAAGTTGCCGAGTTGTTCGCCGGTGGGGCCGATCTCCTCGGCGAAGAGGCCGACATGGTTGGCGTAGGTGAGCATCTTGTCGAAGGCGTAGCGGGCCTGGTCGACGCGGCCCGCCCGGGCGAGGGCGTCGACGTACAGGAAGCTGCACAGCGAGAAGGTGCCCTCGCTGCCTCGCAGGCCGTCGGGCGTGGCGGCCGGGTCGTAGCGGTAGACGAGGCTGTCGGAGACGAGTTCCCGTTCCATGGCGTCGAGGGTGGACAGCCACCGCGGGTCGCGCGGGGTGATGAAGCCGACCGCCGGCATCAGCAGGAGGGAGGCGTCCAGGACCTCGCTGCCGTAGTGCTGGACGAACGCCTCGCGCCGCCGGCTCCAGCCGCGTTCCATCACCTGACGAAGGATGGCGTCTCGGGCGGCGATCCAGCCGGACAGGTCGGCGGGGCGGGCGAAGTCCCTGGCGAGACGGATGCCGCGGTCGAAGGCCGTCCAGCACATCAGGCGGCTGTAGGTGAAGTCCTGCCGGCCGCCCCGGGTCTCCCAGATGCCCTCGTCGGGGCGGTCCCAGTTCTCCGTGAGCCAGTCCAGCAGCCCGGCCAGACTCAGCCACCCGTCGTAGCCCGCGCCGTGGACGAGGTCGTCGGTGCGGGTGAGGGCGTGCACCGCCTCGCCGTAGATGTCGAGCTGGAGCTGGTCGGCGGCGCCGTTGCCGACGCGGACGGGGGCCGAGCCCCGGTAGCCCTCCAGATGGCCGAGGATCTCCTCGGCGAGGTGGGGGTCTCCGTCGATCCGGTACATGATCTGAAGGGGTTCGCCGGTGACCGTGCGGCCGTCCCGTACGCGCTCCCCGAGCCAGTGCCGGAAGGCGAGTGCCTCGTCGGTGAAGCCCAGGCCGAGCAGGGCCTGCATCGAGAGGGAGGCGTCCCGCACCCAGGTGTAGCGGTAGTCCCAGTTGCGTTCGCCGCCGGGCTGTTCGGGCAGGCCGGCCGTCACCGCCGCGACGGGGGCGCCGGTGGGGGCGTAGGTGAGCAGCTTCAGCGTGATGGCGGACCGGTTGACCGTGTCCTGCCAGCGGCCCCGGTAGCGGCTGCGCCGGAGCCAGCGGTACCAGAAGCCCCGGGTCCCGTCGAAGTCCGCCCGCAGGCTCTCGACGGTGGGCGGGGCGGGCGGCTCGGCTCCCGTCGCGCACACGGTCAGGACCACGGCGGCCCGCTCTCCGTGGCCCAGCTCGACGGAGCCCTCGACGTCCTCGCCGTCCCGTTGCAGGGTCACCGGCCCCGCGCTCCGCAGGAACGCGTCGGTGCCCGGGCCCGAGAAGTGCGCGATGCCCGGGTGCAGGTCGAGGCGGTGCACGGCGCGGCCGTAGTCGAAGCGCGGGCGGCAGGACAGCGCGAAGCGGACCCGGCCGCGGGTCACCCGCATGACGCGGATCAGCCGGTGCCGGTCCGTCGCCGTCTCCGGACGCTCCACCGGCATGAAGTCGACGACCTCGCCGACCCCGCCGGGGGTGAGGAAGCGGGTGATCAGGACGGCGGTGTCGGCCAGGTACAACTGGCGGGTGGTGACGTCCGCCCCGTCGACCGTGACGGCGAAGTGACCGCCCCGCTCATGGTCCAGCAGCGCGGCGAAGAGGCTGGGCGAGTCGAAGCGCGGGGCGCAGAACCAGTCGACCACTCCGTCGGACGAGATGAGGGCGGCCGTCTGGAGGTCGCCGACCAGCCCGTGGTCCGCGATGGGGGGATAGCGGCGCATGGTGATCCTCTCGGCCTGCTCCGACGTTCCGGCCGGACCGGGTCCGTCACCACAAGGATCACGCCGCCCGCACGCCCCGGCACCTCGGACCGCGGGTCACCGGTCCGGCCCGGGGGGACGCCACCAGGTCGTCGAAGACCTGCGCGGCTCCCGTCGAGAGGGGGCCGGTGACCGGCGCTTCCCGACCGGGCCTACTCGACCTTGACGACGCCCGCGCACGCGATGTCGGCGACGGAGCGGCCGACGAAGACGGGCACCGTGCCGGTGGGCGTGACCCAGCGGCTCCTGGACTCGTCCCAGTACGACAGCGCGCGGCGGTCGATCTCGATCGTGACGGTCCGCCGCTCACCCGGTTCGAGCGACACCCGGGCGAACCCGACCAGCTGCCGCTCCGGGGTGTCGGTCCTGGTCGGCAGGTGGCCTCGGTAGACCTGGACGACGTCGGAGCCGGCGCGCCGGCCGGTGTTGCGCACCTCGACCCGGA
Source organism: Streptomyces sp. NPDC002884 (assembly GCF_040295245.1). Taxonomy (NCBI): domain Bacteria; kingdom Bacillati; phylum Actinomycetota; class Actinomycetes; order Kitasatosporales; family Streptomycetaceae; genus Streptomyces; species Streptomyces sp. NPDC002884. The sequence continues at coordinate 104,321 of NZ_JBEOVB010000013.1, forward strand.
CCCTGGCGGTGTCCCGCGCGTCCCCGAGGTCGATGCCGTCGATCCGCAGCCGGGTGTAGGCGAAGGAGGTGTACGACAGGCCGTGGCCGAAGGGGAAGAGCGGCTTCTGACGGTGTTTGTCGAACCACTTGTAGCCGACGTAGATCCCCTCGTCGTAGGCGATGACACCGTTCGCCCCGTCGCTCTTGCCGCCCTCGTACCTGACGGGTCCCTGGTCCTCACGGGCCGGGAAGGTGACCGGGAGCCGGCCACCGGGTTCGGCGTCGCCGTACAGCACGTTCGCGAGGGCGGTGCCGGTCGCGGCGCCCTGGTACCAGCCCTGGACGACCCCCTTCACCGCACCGATCCACGGCATCAGCACGGGGCCCGAGGTGTTCAGTACGACCACGGTGTCGGGATTGACGGCGGCCACGGCCTCGATGAGCTGGTTCTGGTCGCCGGGCAGAGCGAGGGAGTCGCGGTCCACGGCCTCGCCGGTGAAGTTGTTGACGAACACCACGGCGGTGTCCGCCTTCCGCGCCGCCGCCACCGCCGCGGGAATGAGGGAGTCGGGCTGCCAGCAGAGCTTCATGCTCGGCCCGTTGAAGCCGGCGTCCTTCGTGGAGTACTCCACGGTGATCCCGACGGGCCTGCCCGCCGTCAGCCGGGTGACGCCGCCGACCGTGTACTCCTGCGGCGCGAAGAAGAAGTCCCACACGAAACGGGACGCGTCGAAGACGGTCGTCCCGTCCACGGTCACCTTGGCCGCGCCGGACAGCAGGGCCGAGAAGCGCACCCAGCCGGTGGCCGGCGGAGTGATCGTGCCCGTCCAGCGCGCGGACCACTTCCCCGGATGCGGCAGGGTGACCGGGTTGCCCCGGCGGAAGTCGACGCCGGGGGTCGTCGCGACGGCGACCGCGTCCCCCTCGAAGGCCTCGTTGTCGAAGAACTCGGCGTGCAGGCCGGGCTCTCCGTCGGGGGTGGCGAAGACGCCCGCCGGGACGACCGGCAGCGCCACGTCGCCGTAGGAGCCCTGCGCGACGAGCACGCGGCCTGCGCCCGCCTTGCCCCTGATCGCGTCGGCGGCCGTGGTGAAGTCGCCCGGTTCCACGTACGAGGAGCCCTCCACACCCGTGACGGCGTCCTTGCCGGCGGGTCCGATCACGGCGACCGTCTTCTTCTTCGACAGCGGGAGGAGCCTTCCGGCGTTCTTGAGCAGCACGGTGGCCCGCTCCCCCGTCACCCGTGCGAGCGCCTGGTGTTCCGGCGTCGTCACGACCTCGGCGGGCGCGGCGGGCAGCGGGTGGTCGAAGGCGCCGGAGGCGAAGAGCGCATACAGGATGCGGCGGGCGGCGTCGTTCGTCCGTGTCACGGGGATGCGCCCGTCGGAGAAGGCCGCCTCGGGGACGTCCGGCTCGAGCGCGCCCGAGTCGACACCCGCCTTGATGATCTCGACGGGGTCCGCCGACGGCTGGAAGTCGGTGCCCAGGTAGCCCTTCAGACCCAGGTCCTGCTTCAGGGCGGTGATGAGATGCTCGTTCTGGCAGGCGAAGACGCCGTTGACCTTGGGGTACGAGCCCATGACCGAGAGTGCGCCGCCGTCGCGGACGGCGTGTTCGAAGGCCGGGTAGTACAGCTCGCGCAGGGCCCGCTCGGAGACCCTCACGTCCAGGGAGTTCCGTCCGTCCTCCTGGTTGTAGACGGTGAAGTGCTTGACCTGGGCGATGACGTGGTTCTGCTGGAAGCCCCTGGTCACGGCGGCCCCGATCAGGCCGTTGACGAGGGGGTCCTCACCGTAGGACTCGGCCTCGCGGCCGTTGCGGGGGTCGCGGTCGATGTCGACGGTCGGGCCGAGCAGCACGTTCCAGCCCTTGGCCCGGGCCTCGGCGCCGATCGCCCGCCCGTACTCCTGCGCCAGTTCGGTGTCGAAGGTGGCGGCCAGCGCGTTCGGTGCCGGGAAGGCGGTCACGCCCTTGTCGCCGCGCAGACCGTCCGAGGCGTCCACCCGTGTCATCGCCGGGATGCCCAGGTACTCCAGGGGCAGGTGGTCCGCGACCTCCACGGCGGTGATCAGGGTGACCTTCTCGTCGTGCGTCATCGCCGCGAGGAGCAGGTCGGCACGCCGGTCCGCCGACGCGGCGGGGTCGCGCCACGGCTGCGCGGAGGGCGCGTCGCCCGCGGACCGGGTGGCGGCGGAGGCGGGGACACCGGTGGCCATGGCACCCGCGGTACCCAGCACGGCGGCGGTCACCAGCTGGCGGCGGGTCATACCTCTGAAACGATTCATTACTTCCGTACTCCTTAGGACGGGCAGGACGGGAGGTGCGGGTGCTCAGGGGTGTGGTGCGGCGGTGCGAACAGCGGTACGGGGGGCGCGGGGGTGCCGGGGCGGTACGGGGGGGGGCGGGGGCGGTGCGGGGGCGGTACGACGGGGCCGGGGCAGTACGACGGGGCCGGGCCGGGGCCACGGGGCCGGGCCGGGGCCGGTCGGCCCGGCACCGTGTATCTAGGCGGCGTCCCGGCGGACGCCGGTGGCTTCCACGAGGTGGTCCCCGGGGCCGAGTTCCACGGGCTCGCGGCCCGGGAGCTCGACCGTGCCGCGGCATCCGTCGGGCACGGTGACCCGGGCCGTCATCCCGCCCTCGGTCAGCTCCCAGGACAGGGCAGCCGTGCCGTACGGCGTCTCGTGGCGGGTGTCGGCCCAGGTGATGCCGCCTCCCGGGCGCGGCCGGTAGGCGATGGCGCGGTAGCCGGGCGCGGCGGGGGCGATGCCGCCGACGACGCGGTGCAGCCAGTCCGCGACGGCGCCGAGGGCGTAGTGGTTGAAGGAGGTCATGCCTCCGGGGTTGAGGGTGCCGTCGGGGCGCAGGCTGTCCCAGCGTTCCCAGACGGTCGTCGCGCCCTGGGTGACCGGATAGAGCCACGAGGGGCATTCGGTCTGGGTGAGCAGCCGGTAGGCGACGTCGAGGTGCCCGGTGTCGGTCAGCGCGTCGCAGATGAGGGGCGTGCCGACGAAGCCGGTGGCGATCCGGGCGTCGTCCTCCAGTACCAGCTCCGCGAGCCGGTCGCCGGCGTACCGGCGCCGGACCTCGTCGTCGAACAGGCCGAAGACGATGGCCACGGAGTACGCGGTGGGGCTGTCGCTGGTCATCCCGCCGGACGGCAGCACGTAGCGGCGCCGGAAGGCCCGGGCGACCTCGTCGGCGAGGGTGCCGTACCGCTCCGCCGCCTCGGCGTCGCCCAACTCCTCGGCGGCCCAGGAGAGATGACGGGCCGACCGGGCGAAGTAGGCGGTGGCGACGAGATGGCGGTCGGTGCGGGTGGCGGTGGGGTCGTCGGGCGGCGCGCTGGGGTCGAGCCAGTCCCCCAGTTGATATCCGGTGTCCCACAGACGGCCGGGGCCGGCCAGCCGCTCTATCAGGTCCACCCAGGCACGGCCCATGGGGAAGTGCCTGCGGAGCAGTTCGAGGTCGCCGAATCGCCGGTAGAGCACCCAGGGGGTGAGGGAGGCGACATCTCCCCAGGCCGCGCCCGGCTGGACGGGGGTCCACTGCTCGCCGCCGGGGATGACCGGCACGTACCAGGGCACCGTCCCGTCGGGGAGCTGTTCGACCGCCACGTCGGCGAGCCAGGAGTCGAGCATCCCCGCGCAGTCGTAGAGGAAGCTCGCGGTGGGGGCGAAGACCTGGAGGTCCCCCGTCCAGCCGAGGCGCTCGTCGCGGGCCGGGCAGTCGGTGGGGATGTCGACGAAGTTGCCGCGCATGCTCCACACGACGTTCTCGTGCAGGCGGTTGATCAGCGGGTCGCTGCACTCGAACCAGCCGGTGCGGACCATGTCCGTGTGGTGGACCAGGGCGGTCACCGCGCCGTCGGTCAACTCCCCGGGCCACCCCGCGACTTCGGCGTAGCGAAAGCCGTGCAGGGTGAAGCGCGGCTGCCAGGTGCGCGGTCCGTCGCCCGCCAGCACGTAGGTGTCGGTGGCGGTGGCGCCGCGCAACGGGCGGGTGGCCAGTTCGCCGTCCTGGAGGATTTCGGCATGGCGCAGGGTGAGGGTGGTCCCGGCCGGCCCGTCGACGGTGAGGCGGAGGCGGCCCACGAGGTTCTGGCCGAAGTCGAGCAGGTGGCGGCCGCCGCCCTTGGGCGTCACGGATACCGGGGTCACCTCCTCGGTGCAGCGCACCGGCGGGCCCTGGGGGGCGATGAGCGTGCGGGGGTCCCTGCTCCCCACGGCGACGGGCGTCCCGTCCGCCGAGGCTCCGGGCGTCGCCCAGGCGGGGTCGTCGAGACGGGCGTCGAAGGCCTCCCCCTCGTACAGGCCGCTGAAGAGGATCGGCCCGGGGGCGGCGGTCCAGGAGCCGTCGGTGGCGAGGACCGTGGTCGTGCCGTCGTCGTGGGTGACCTCCAGCTGGGCGATCAGGGAGAGGTCGGTGCCGTAGAGGTTGCGGGTGCCTCCGTCGAAACCGAGGCGGCCGCGGTACCAGCCGTCGGCGAGCCAGGCGCCGAGGGTGTTGGCGCCTTCGGTGAGGTGGTCGGTCACGTCGTGGGTGCGGTACCGCAGACGCTCGCCGTACACCGTCCAGCCGGGAGACAGCGCGTCGTCACCGACCCGCCTGCCGTTGAGCTCCGCCTCGTACAGGCCGTGCGCGGTCACGTAGAGGCGGGCGCGGGCGACGGGCCGTGCCAGGGTGAAGTCCTTGCGCACCCGGGCCGGCCGGCGGTCGCTGTCGGGGTCCTCCCTCCAGGCCGGGCCCACGGGGACGGCCCTCCAGTCGGACGGTTCCAGCAGGCCCGCCTCGACCACGCGGGCCGGGCTCCAGTCCGACGGTTCCCCGCCGCCGCCCGTCCACACGCGCACCCGGACGGTGACGCGCTCGCGGGAGGTGAGGGGCTCGCCGGGCCACGGGACGAGGATCTGGTCGGCGCTGTCGACACGGCCGGTGCGGTGTTCGCGGCCGTCGCGGTCGAGCTCGATCTCGTAGCCGTCCTGGCTGCCGGCGCCGGCCGGCAGCGTCCAGGACAGCCGTGGGGCGGCGACACCGATACCGAGGCCGTCGGGCAGGTGCTCGAACGACACCGGGGCAGGCTGAAGGGACATCAAAGGGGGACCTTCCGTGAGGGGCGGTGCGACGACCGGCGTGGTGGGGGGAGTTGAGCGGGTGTCAGCCCTTGACGGCTCCGCCGGTCAGGCCCTTCATGACCTTCTGGTTGAGGAACAGGTAGATCACGAGCGTGCCGAAGACGTTGATGCAGATGGCCGCGAACAGCGGTCCGTACTGCGTGGCGCCGAAGTCGCCGGTGAAGTTGAGCAGACCGACCTGGACGGTGCGCAGGTCCTGGTCGTTGGTGAAGGTCAGCGCGATGAGCAGGTCGTTCCAGATGAAGAAGAACTGCACCAGGCCGACGGTGAGGACGGCGTTGCGGACCATGGGGAGGCTGATGCTCCAGAAGGCCCGCAGGATGCCGGCGCCGTCGATGGTGGCCGCCTCGAACAGCTCGCGGGGCACGGTCCGGTAGTACGTGGCCATCATGAAGACGGTCAGCGGCAGACCGGTGCCGGTGTAGGTGAGGATCAGCGGCCACAGGGTGCCCGACAGCCCGGCCTGGAAGTACACCGTGAACAGGGGCAGCAGGATCATCTGGGAGGGCACCATGATGCCCGTCAGGAAGATCAGCAGGGTGAAACCGCGGCCCTTCCACACCATGATCTGGAGGGCGAACCCCGCCGCGGTGCCGAGCAGCAGGATCAGCGCGAGGGACGGGAGAACGGCCAGCAGGCTGTTCCGCACGTACAGACCGATGTGGCCGGTGGTCCAGGCCTCGCCGTAGTTCCCCCACTCCCAGGTCGAGGGCAGACTCCAGGTGGAGTTGTTCAGGTAGTCGCTGTTGGACTTCAGCGAGGTCAGGAACATCCACAGCAGCGGGTAGATCTCGACGACGAGCAGCAGTGCGACGACGGCCTTCACCCAGATCCGACCGGGACGGCGGCGCCGCGGACGGGTGCCGGAGGGCGGCCTGCCGCCGCGGGAGGCGTGCTTGCGAAGTGGCGTGTCGATGGCCATGGCTCAGCCCTTCGTGAGGTCGCGCCGCGAGACGCGGAAGACGACCAGGGTCACCAGCAGACACACCACCGTCAGCAGCAGCGCGATGGTGCTTCCGTAGCCGTAGTCGCTGTACGTGAACGACGTCTGGAACATGTAGAGGGTCAGCGGGGTGGTGGCGTTGCCGGGACCGCCGTTGGTGAGGGCGACGATGGAGTCGAAGACCTTCAGCGTGCCGTTGATGCTGAAGATGAGGGACGACATCAGCACGGGGAAGGAAAGGGGCAGCACGATGTGCCGTACCAGCCGCAGCCCCGACGCCCCGTCCAGGCGGGCCGACTCCAGGACTTCCTCGGGGATGTCGACCAGGCCCGCGAAGAGCAGGACGGCGTAGAACCCCATCGAGCGCCAGACGTCCATGACGACCAGGACCCAGAAGGCGTGCCCGGCCGTGCCGAACCAGTCGATCGAGTCCAGGCCGACGGCGTTGAGCAGCGAGTTGACCGGGCCTGTCTGCGGGGCGACCTGGAACAGCTTCTGGAAGAGCAGGCCGACCGCCACGGTCGGCAGGACGACCGGGAAGAACACCAGGGTGCGGACCAGCGCCGAGGCGCGCTTGAGGAAGAAGACGTACAGCAGGGCGAGCAGATAGCCGGCGAGGACCTGCCCGGCGGTCACGACGAGGGCGTACTTGAGCGTGAACCAGAGCGCGTCACGGACGGCCGGGTCCTCGAAGAGGTGCGTGAAGTTGGCGACACCGTTGCCGGTGAAGCCGTCGATGGTGTTGCCCTTGGTGAAGGAGTAACCCAGTGACCACACCATCGGGATCAGCATGACGAGGGAGTAGACGAGGAGTGCGGGACCTATCAGGATCGCGATGGCCCTGCGGTCACCGAGTACGCGGTGCATGGGTGGTGTCCACTTCGTTGAGGTGAAGAGGCCTGCCGGTGAGGTGCGGGGCGCGGCCCGGGAGCGGTGGGGAGACGGCCCCCGGGCCGCGGGCGCCCGTGTCTCACTTGCTCGACAGGGCGTCCTGCACGGTCTGCATGAACTTCTCCGCACTCATGCCGCCGCTCGCCAGGCTCGCCGCGTTGGTCTGGCTCACGGTCGTCGCCTTGGTGCTGAACAGGGCCTCGAACCACAGGACGTTCTGCTTCGACTCGCCGATGGTCGTACGGACCTGCCGGGTGATCTCGTTCGGGTCGTCGACCGGAGTGTTGGCCTTGAAACCGGAGATGGAGCCCTGGTCCTTCAGCGCGGTGCTGCCGTAGTTCTCACCGATGCACTTCACCCAGGCGCCGACCTTGCTGTCGAAGGTCTTGTCGCCCAGGGTCATCGCCAGGCCGACGTTCGAGGGGTACTGGTCGATGGACCCCTTGCCGCCGGAAACGGCCGGGAACGGCATGAAGCCGATGTTCTCGGCGCCCACCTTGTTCTGCTCGGGGTCGGCGATGTTCGTCAGTGCCCAGCTGCCCATGTAGAACATGGCGGCCTTGCCCGTGAGGAACGTGTTGAACGCCGTGTCGTAGTCGATCGATCCGACGCCCTTGCCGAAGTAGCCCTTCTTGCCCAGGTCTGCGACCTCCTCGGCCGCCTTCACATAGGCCGGGTCGGTCAGTTTCGCCTTGCCGTCGGCGACGTCCTTGAGCGCGTCGGGGCCGAGGCTGCGGTAGAGGTAGGCGCTGACCAGCCGGGTGATCGGCCAGCCCTGCTGCCCGGAGGCCGAGAACGGCTGCACACCCTTCGACTCCAGCGCGGCGGCGTCGGCCACCAGAGCGTCCCAGGTCGTGGGCACCGACAGCCCGTTGTCGCTGAAGATCTTCTTGTTGTAGAAGATGCCCTCGATGTTGTACTCGTACGGCAGGACCTCGACCTTGCCGCCGTACAGGGCCTTGATGGTGGAGATGGCGGACGGCTCGATCCGGTCGTAGACACCCAGTTCCTTCAGCTTCTTCTCCAGGTCCGCGATCTTGCCGGACTTGTATAGCTGATCGGTCAGGGCGGGCGCGTTGCCCGCCGCGAACTGCACGGGCAGGGCGTTCTGGCCGGCGAGCAGCTGGAGTTTCTGGTCCAGGCTGGTCTGCGGGACGGTGTCCACCTTCAGCGGCAGCGCCTTGTTCTCCGCCGAGCAGGCGCCCTTCGACAACGTACCCAGGGCGGTCTTCACCGTGGTGTTCTCGACGTTCGTGAGGTAGCTGAAGTCCTTCGGTGCGGAAGCGGAGCCTCCGCCCGTGCCGCCGCACGCGGACACGAATACGGCGACCACGGCGGTGCTCGCGGTCAGACCGATGATCCGTGCCCTTCTGGCACGGGACGAGTCGATGATCACTTGGCTTCCCTGTCGTCGGGCGGAGCGGGGGTGTGGGACGGCCGGTGCGAGGGGGCGGTCCGATCGGCCGGGTCTTTGTATAACGTTCTCCACGAGAAGTGGCACTACAGTGCACTCCACCCACTGTTGCGTCAAGACATCAGGCCGTAACATCGCAGAAAGACGGTCGACAGCTCTCCGACCGACGCAAGCGATGATGTAGATCGTTGTATAGGTCACCAGGAATCGGGGGTACGCCACGTATGGACTCCACGCCGAAGCGGAAACGCGTGACGATCACGGACGTGGCGCGGCACGCCGGCGTGTCCACGGCGGCGGTCTCCAAAGTGCTGCGCAACGCCTACGGGGTGAGCCCCGCCATGCAGGAGCGGGTCCGCGCCGCCATGGCCGAACTCGACTACCGGCCGCACGCCGCGGCCCGGGGCATGCGAGGGCGCACCTACACGATCGGCGTCCTGCTGGACAACATCCGCAACGCCTTCTTCGCCGACATCCTCGACGGGATCCGCGACCAGCTGCACGACAGCGACTACACCGTCCTGATCGGGGCGGCCGGATTCGGAGCGGACAACCAGTCCAGGACCATCCGGTCCATGGCGGACCGCCAGATGGACGGCCTGATCCTGATCGCCCCGGGAGCGCCGCGCAGCGAGGTCCTCACCATGGCGGCCGCCACCCCCACGGTCGTCATCGGCCACCACGACACCGCCGACGTCCACGATTCGGTCGTGGACGCGGACGGCACCGGAGCGGGACTCGTGGTGGACCACCTCGTGTCCCTGGGCCACCGCCGCATCGCCCTCGTCGCCTCGCCCGGGACCAGGGCGAGCCTGTGGAAGCGCACTCCGGAAATCGTGCTGACCAGTGGCTATCTGGAGGCCATGGAGCGGCACGGCCTCCAGGAGTTCGCCCATGTCCTGCAGGCCGCCTACTCCGACGACGGCGGCTACAAGGCCGGCATGCAGCTGCTGACCGGCGAGGAGCCGCCCACGGCCATCATGACCGGTGCGGACGTGGCCGCCCTCGGCGTCCTGCGCGCCGCCGACGGGCTGGGGCTGCGCGTCCCGCAGGACCTGTCCCTGGCCGGCTACAACAACACCGCCATCGCGGCCCTGACTCCCGTACAGCTCACCAGCGTCGACCAGGCCGGCCACACGATGGGCGCCACCGCCGCGAAGATGCTCATCGAGCGCGTGGAGGGGCAACGGGATCGCGCCCAGCAGACCACGATGACGCCTCGCCTCGTCGTCCGCCGCAGCACGGCGGCGCCCCGCACCCCTTGACGACAGAGGCCGTCAGGCACCGCAGGACGCACGGGAGTTCGGCGGCACCGCCATGGTGGATCACCCATGGCGGTGGACCCGCGACCGATTCACCTCGTCCCGGCAGGCAGAAGGCTCGCGACCGACCATGATCCGGGCCGCGCGACCACCGGCCGCCCCGCGGCATCCGCACGACCGCGACCCCGCCCTCCAGGGCCACCGTCGTTCGGTTCGCCGGCGCGTCGTCCTCCTCGTCGTCCCGCGTCGCCGGAGCCGACCGGCGCTCCTCGAGTTCGTTCTGCTTGCCGGGCGAGAAGCTCGCGTGGAGCCGGTTCAGCCGGCGCTGTAGCCGAGTTGGCGTCTCATGTACGGGGTCATGAGGGTCTTCGCCTTCGCCGTCACGGAGGTGCGGCTGCCGAGCACGGCGCTCTCGCCGCCCGGCACGGGCAGCACGGTCAGCCCGTCGGCCGGGCCGAAGGGCACGATGAGCGGGGTGCGCCGGGCCGGCCGGTAGAGGCGGGGCTCCTTGCGGTGCCTGCCGGAACTCTTCAGGTGGACGCGGATGTTGTGCGCGGCGAGATCGGCCTGGGCCAGCGCCGCAGGGGTGATCTTGAGTTCGGTGGCGTCGTTCACGTCGCCGACCGCGAACACGTCCGGGCGCCCGTCGACCCTGAGCCTGCGGTCGACCTTGATGTGACCGGCCGGGTTCAGCCAGTCGCCGTGTCCGGCCAGCCGCAGCCAGAGCGTGTTGGGTGTGGTGCCCGTCGCCCAGAAGGAGAGGTCCGCGCCGATGACGTTGCCGCGCGCGTCGCGATAGGTGCCGAAGTCGTTTCCGGGGGACATGAACGAGTCGAGCCGCACCTCCACGTCGTGGGACTCCAGCCAGGCCAGCGCTCGGCGTCCGGCCCGCTCACTGCCGGCGGAGTCGAGCAGCGCCGCCCCGGCGTGGGCGAGCGTGACCCGGGCGTCCGGCCGGGCCAGACGTATCTCCGCGCTGAGCTCGACGCCGGAGGGCCCACCGCCGACGACGAGGACGTGTTCGGCGGCGGCGATCTTGCGCTGGTGGCCGGCGAAGGACTTGATCGTCTCCTCGGTGGTGGTGCCGGTGAAACGGGCCGGTTCGGGGTAGTCGGCGCCGGTGGCGATCACGACGACGTCGTAGGGAAGCCGTTCGCCGGTCGCCAGGACGACCTGCTGTTCGGCCGTGTCGACGCGCACCGCCTTGCCCACGACCACCCGGCCCTCGCGCAGCAGCCGGTCGTACGGAATGAAGGGGGTGACCGACCACTCCGGACGCACGCCGGCCCGGAGCGAGGCGATGCGGTGGAAGAAGACCTCCTTGCGGTCGACCAAGGTGACCCGGGCCGTCGTGTCCAGCCGTTTCGCGAGCCGGACGCCCGCGTAGCCGCCGCCGATCACCACTATGTCGCCGTCGCGCACGCGCGTCTCCTGTGCAGGGGGGAAGTGAGCGGCGCGCCGTGGGGGCTTCCTCGGCCACTCGAACTGCCGACGAGCGTAGCGCTTGAACTTTTAAGCTCCCGTGGAGCCGTGTGCAGCTGTGTGCACGTTCGGTGAAGCCGTGAAACCGCGACGTCATGAAGCCGTCCTCAGCGGCGCAGGTCCGCCGCGACCGCGGCCGTGACGACGCGGTCCCGTTCGGACAGGGTGAAACGGCCCTCCGCCAGCCAGCCGTCGGCCAGGGCGCGCACCGCGTCCACGAAACGGGCGGAGGTCGCGAACGGCGCCTGCTCCCAGAGGACGTCGAGGAAGGTCAGGCCGTCCCCGCGGGCGCGGTTCGCCACCCCCGAGTCGGTGGCGCCGAAGACGACGACCGGCTCGGTACGGCGGAAGTAGGCGTGGTAGGCGGCGTCGTCCGCGACATGGAACGGGGCCAGGGTCAGGCCGTGCGTGGTGAAGTACTGGGGGCGGCCCTCCGGTCGGACCGCGTCGGCCAGGTCGCCCCGCAACGTGAAGTCGCGGTAGAAGGAGAACTGCCGGAATGCCGTCTCCCGACTCCGCGCGACCAGCAGGACCGGACCGTGGAACAGCGACTGGACGGTGGGGTCGTCCAGCGCCCTCTCGACGCGCAGGCGGTAGGGGGCCGAGATCGTGACCCGGTCGCCGCGCCGCCAGTTCCTGCTCAGGGTGAGGTAGCTGCCGGGCACCGCCAGGGCCTGCTGCCGGACGCCGTTGACCGCGACGGTGAAGCCCGCCGTGGCCCAGGACGGCACCCTCAGCTTCAGGTCGAGTGCGCCGCCGCCCTCACGGAACGTCAGGGTGCGCACGCCCTCGGCCGGGTAGGTGCTCGCCTGCTCGATGACGAGCCCCCGCTCAGGAAGGCGCAGGGTGGAGGCGAGGTAGAGGTTGACGTAGACCGCGTTGCCGTCGGCGGAGCGGAAGTAGACCGAGTCCTGGTACTTGGTGTGGTTCTCCATACCGGTGCCGCCGCAGCAGGTGCCGGTGTTGTCGTACTCCCGCACCACCCCCGGGCCCATGCCGACGAAGTAGGTGACCTCCGGACTGACCGTGCTCGCGGTGTCCCGGCGCGAGGCGAGGATGTGGTTGGTCAGGCCCCGCTCGTAGTGGTCCATGTAGGCGGGGTCCGGCTCGTGGAAGAACAACTGCCTGCTCAGCTTGAGCAGGTTGTACGTCGCGCAGGTCTCGGCGTTGTTGTCGCCGAGGGTGGCCGCGACGGCGTTCCGGGCCCGGAACATCTCGCCCTGGCCCGTGCCGCCCTGACTGTACGTCCGGGGGCCCGCCACCATGTGCCAGAAGTTGCGGGCCGCGGTCGCGTACTTCTCGTCCCCCGTGTGGTCGAACAGCCGCGCATAGCCGGTGAACTGGGGAATGTGCTGGTTGGCGTGGCGGCCGTCCAGGATGTCCCGGTCGCCGGCACAGGCGTCCAGCAGCGCGGTGTTGTCGAAGCAGCGGGCGGCGGTGAGGTGCTCCGCCCGTCCGGTGAGGGCGTGCAGGTCCGCCATCACCTCGTTCATCCCGCCGTACTCGCCGGCGATGTAGATCGACCACATGCGCTCCAGCTGCGCCTTCGGCAGCCGGCCCAGCCTGCTGTGCACCCAGTCGCCCATCTTCGAGGCGATGGCGAGGGCCTGTGCGTTCCCGCCCAGTGCGTACGCGTCGAGGAGTCCGCGCATGATCTTGTGGCAGGTGTAGTAGGGCGCCCAGATGGTGGGGTAGGTCGTGTAGCTCTCGAGCAGGACGAACTGTGTCTCCGGGTACGCCGCCAGATAGCCGGGGTGGCTCGGTTTAGGCGAGCCGTGGTCGGCCAGGGCCTGCTGGCACTCGCCGAGCGCGGCGACCAGGAGGTCGAGCTTGGTCTTGAGCGCCGCCTCGCGCGTGTCGGCGTACGCCTGGGCGACGAGGGTGAGGAAGTGACCGCCGTAGTGGCCGCGCAGATTGCCGTCGGCGCTCTCCCAGCCGCCCGGCGGCCGGGCCCCTCGGGTGTCGAGCCCCGCGTTGGCCCGGAAGACGGCCAGGATGCGGTCGGCCGGGTAGGCCCTGGCGTAGTCGAGCATCAGATCGCGCTTGCGGCGGAAGACGCTGTCGCCGAGCGTCACCTGGTCCAGCGGGAAGGGATGCACCGCCCAGGTCGGCGGGGCGGATGCCGGGACAGCGGTGGCCGGGACAGCGGCGGCCGGGACGTGCGCCGGAGGCCCGGCGAGCGGCGTGGTGGTGGAAGCGGCGGCGGGGGTACGGGCTGCCGCCGGGGTCGCTTGCAGCAGCGGGACGGCGGCCGCGGTCCCGGCGGCCAGCCTCAACAGGCGTCGGCGAGTGGGGGGTTGGGACATGCTGGGCTCCGTTTGTGTGTGGGGGGGGGACGGATCGGCATGGTCGTGGAACGCGTTGCAGGGGTGCCGCCCGGCCTCATGGGCACGAAGCCGGTCGGCTCACCGGGGTGCGACTACCTCTCCGGGGGCGCGGTCGGCGGCTCCGTCCTCGTCGGCAGCCAGACGCGCATCGTCGAGGGGCCTCGGCGCGCCCAGGAGTGGTACGGCACCAGGACGATGCCGGTGCGCTCGGCGGCGGGAGCGGGGGCCCGGCCGGGCGGCCGGTACGGCCAGGTCGCGTCGCGCGGCTCGTCGCGCGGGGACACGAGTTCACCGGGCGCCAGGACCGTGCCGTCCGGCCCGTCCCACGGCTCGGCGGACGCGTCCACTCGTACGGCGTCGACCTCGTGTCCGTCCGGCAGGTCCACGGACTCGGCGCAGTACACCAGCGGGCCGCGCTGGACGGCGGCGGTGCCGCGCACCGCGTCGATGCGCGGGTCGGGCCCGATCCAGCGGGGGACCACGGGCAGTTCGAGCCGTACCTCGTCACCGGGCCGGAACAGCCGCGTGACCGAGGCCGTGCCCGGCGCTACGACATCGCGCGCGCCGTCCGGGGCGACCAGCCGGGCCGGGGAACCCTCCGTCCACGCGGGGACGCGCAGCGACAGCGTCCAGGGGCGGTCCGGCGTCCGGTCGATCCGTACGCTCACGCTCCCGCCGGAGGGGTAGTCGGTACGGACGCGCAGCGCGACGCCGTGGCCGCCCGCGAGGGCGGTGACGATCTCGGCGTCCGCGTACTGGTGCAGCTGGATGCCGTCGTCGTCCGCCGTCGCCAGGTAGCCGGGCAGCAGGGCCAGGGTCCGGGCCACGTTGGTCGGGCAGCAGGACACCGCGAACCAGGGGGCACGCAGGCTCGATTCGGCGCGTGGGCTGTCGGCGTCCGGCGCCGGTACGGTGCCGCGGCGGCGCCGGTGCAGGGTGTTGGCGTAGAAGAAGGCCCGGCCGTCCTCCGACGGAGAGGTCGCGACCACGTTGAACAGGGTCCGCTCCGCCAGGTCGGCGTAGCGCGGCTCACCGGTGGCGAGCAGCAGCCGCCAGCTCAGCATCACGGAGGCCACGCCGGCGCAGGTCTCCGAGTAGGCGCGGTCCGGCGGCAGGACGAAGTCGTCGCCGAAGGACTCGTCCCGGTGGTGCGAGCCCATGCCGCCGGTGAGGTACGTGCGCCGGGCGACCGCCGTCTCCCACTGCCGTACGACCGCGTCGAGCAGGACGTCGTCCCCCGTCTCCACCGCCACGTCGACGGCGCCGGACGCGAGGTAGAGAGCGCGGACGGCGTGCCCGCGCAGCGCCGTGGCCTGTCGGACGGGCTGGTCGTCCTGGTAGTAGACGCGGCCGAATTCGGGATCGGCGAGGGTGCCGTGCCCGCGGCGGTCGACGAAGAGGGCGGCCTGGTCGAGGTAGCGCTGCTCCCCCGTCGCCCTGGCCAGTTCGACCAGGGCCGTCTCGATCTCCGGGTGTCCGCAGACGCCCTCGACGCCGCCCGGTCCGAAGGTGGCGCACACGTGGTCGGCGGCCCGCCGGGCGATCTTCGCCAGCTCGCCCTCGCCGCGAGCCCGGATCTGGGCCACGCCCGCCTGGATCAGATGGCCGTAGCAGTACAGCTCATGACCCCATTCGAGGTCGCTGTAGCGGGGCTGCTGACCGGGGCGGCCGAAGGCGGTGTTGAGGTAGCCGTCCGGTTCCTGGGCGGGGGCGATGGTCTCGGTGAGGGCGGCGATCTGTGCGTCGAGCGAACCGCCGGGGGCCTGCCCCGCCTGCCAGGCCATGGCTTCGAGCAGCTTGTAGACGTCGGAGTCGGCGAACTCCCGGCCCCGCCGGTCCCGGTGGATCCGGCCCTCCACGGCGGCCCGGAAGTTTCCGGTCCAGCCGACGCGCTCCATCCAGTCCCGGCAGTGGTCGAGTGTGGCGGCCGCGTTGGTCTGCCGGCGCCGGGCCCAGAAGCCCCCGGTGATCCGCACCTCGTCGAGGCCGAGCGGACGCAGCCGCCCCCGGGTCGGCGCCACCGGCAGAAAGGATGACCGCACCGTGTTCTCCCTCACCAGTTCATGCCTTCGGTTCCGTCCCTTCGGTGGTCCGTCAGGTTGTCCGCGCGGGTGGTCCGTCAGGTTGTCCGTGCGGGTCGACCGTGCGGGTGCCAGGGCTTCAGCCCTTGAGGGCGCCCGCCATGAAGCCCCGCACGTAGTGCCGTTGCAGCAGCAGGAAGAGGAGCAGGCAGGGCACGGCGAGCACCACCACCCCGGCTTCGGTGGCGCCGTAGTCGACGGCGCCCATGCTCTGCTGGCGGAGGTTCGCCACGGCCAGCGGCAGGGGCGCCTTCTCGCTGTCCGAGATGAGGATCAGCGGTGCGATGAAGTCGTTCCAGGCCGCCAGGAAGGCGAACAGCCCCACCGTGATCAGCCCCGGCCGCACCGCCGGAAGGAGCACCCGGCGCAGCGCGCCCGCGGTGCCGCATCCGTCGACCAGGGCCGACTCCTCCAGTTCGCGCGGCACCGCCTCGAAGGAGATCCGCATCATGAAGGTGGCGAACGGCAGTTGGAACATGGCCAGTACCAGGCTCAGCCCGAGCAGCGAGTTCTGGAGGTGGAGCCTGCCGAGCAGCACGTAGAGCGGGATCAGGAGCGTGGCGTACGGGACCATGAGGATGGCCAGGGTCAGCAGGAACAGCAGGTTCTTGCCGGGGAAGTCGAAGCGGGCGAAGGCGTAGCCGCCGAGCAGGGAGACGCCGAGGGTCAGCGCGACGGTGAGCGCGGAGACGACGGCACTGTTGCCGAGGTACCGCCACAGGCCGGCGTCGTAGTCGAGCAGTGTGCGGTAGTTGCCGAGGCCGTGGCCGGACTCCTGCGCGGTGCCGGGCTGTGCGCTGACCGAGGCCCAGGCGTTCCACAGCAGCGGGAAGAGGAAGATGACGGCCAGTCCTCCGGCGACGACGTAGTAGGGCGTGCGGCCGAGGGCTCTGGTCAGCACCGGTGTCTCCCTTCTCGGGTTCTCTGCGTCGCTCGCGTTTTCCGTGTTCCTCGAGCGGGTCATGACTCGTCGGCGCGGCGAAGACCGCGGAACTGGAAGGCGTTGAGCAGCAGCAGCGCGGCCAGCACGACGATCGACAGAGCTGCCGCGGTGCCGAGGTTCAGCCGCTGGAACGCCTCGCGGTAGATCAACTGCACGACGGTGACGGTGCTGTTGTCGGGTCCGCCCTTGGTGAGGACGAAGAACTGGTCGAAGGCGAGCAGCGAACCGGTCACGCAGAGCAGCAGCGAGAGGGCGAGCGACGGACGCAGCAACGGCAGCGTGATGGAGCGGAAGATCTGGCCGCGACGCGCGCCGTCCATCCGGGCGGCCTCGTACACCTCGTGGGGGATGCGCTGGAGGCCGACGAGCAGGATCAGCATGTAGAAACCGGCGAACTTCCAGACGACGAGGAACACCGTCGACAGCAGGGCGGAGGTCGGTGTGCCGAGGAAGGAGACCGGGTCGTCGACGAGGCCGAGCCGCTCCAGGAGGCTGCTGAGCGGCCCGGTCGTGGGGCTGTAGAGGCCCCAGAAGAGCAGGGAGGCCGAAGCCAGTCCGAGGGCGCCGGGCAGGAAGTACACCGTGCGGAAGAAGCCGGCGCCGGGGCGGGACTCCTGCACCAGCAGCGCGAGGAGAAGCGCCAGGCCGAGCAGGACGACCGTGACGATCCCCGTGTAGAGGAGGGTGAAGCGGACGGCGGGCCAGAACAGGGGGCTGTCGGTGACGTCGGTGTAGTTCTCCGGGGCGTTGCCGCCCCGGTCCCCGGCGAGCAGTGGCCAGTCGCTGAGCGACATCTGCCCGACGAGGAGGAGGGGCAGCAGGAAGAAGACGGCGACGAACACGGCCGTGGGGGCCGCGTAGCCGAGTCCCTGGATCGCGCGGGAGTGCCGGCGGGGCGCGGAGGTCCGGGGTCGGCGGGCCGGGCGCCGCACCACGGGCCGGTGCGCGGTGGTCGCACGGTCGGGCGCCTTGACCTGCATGGCTCTCCTCTGCCGGGTGACGTGGGAGGGATCGTGCCGGGGCCCGCTGCGTCCGGGCCGTCCGGGCCGTCAGGTGTTTGACCGGTGCGACCAGGCCGTCCGGTGGGACCAGGCCGTCCGGGGCGTCCGGGGCTCTGCCGTTCAGTCGGCCAGTGAGGCGGTGACCGCCTTGTTGTCCTTGTCGACGGACGTTCCGTCGCCGAAGACGGCGTCGCGCATCATGGACAGCCAGGGCCCGTTGGGATCGTTGAAGGTCTGGCCGAACTTCAGGGCGTACGGGGTGCGGCCGTTCGTCACGAGCTGGTTGATGGTGACGAGGCGCGGGTCCGCGGCGGAGTACTTGTTGGCGGCGAGGTCCGTGCGGGCGACGACGTCCTTGTGCGCGGCGACCACGTCGACCTGGGCCTCGTCGCCCAGTGACCAGGCGAGGAAGTTCCAGGCCTGGTCGGCCGACCCGCTGGTGGCGGAGATGCCGATCGCGTCACCGCCGACGAAGGTGGAGGTGCCGCCGTCGGGTCCGGGGATGGGCGCCACACCGAGGTCCAGGTCCTTGGGCATCAGGCCCAGCGTGGTCGACGGCATGGGCATGACGCCGACCTTTCCCTTCGGGAAGACGCCGGTCCAGGTGGTGCCGGTCTCGTCGCGTGCGCCGGGGGCCACGATGTCGTCCTTCACCCAGCCCCGGTAGGTGTCGTAGACCTTCTTCGCGGTGGCGGAGCCGAGGTTCGCCTCGGTGCCCTCCTTGTTGAGGACTTCCTCTCCCCCGGCCCAGATGGACGGCCACCAGGTGAAGACCCCGCAGCCACCGCAGTTGCCGCCGAAGAAGGTGCCGTCGACGCCACCGCCCAGCGCGTCCACGGCCCGCGCCTGCCGGTCCCACTCGCCCAGTGTGGTGGGCGGCTCGGCGGGGTCGAGCTTCGCCTTCCGGTACAGGTCCTTGTTGTAGAAGAGCACCGACAGGTCGAGGGTGTGCGGGACGACGTACTTCTTGCCCTCGTACGTGCCCGCCTTGATGTGCGACTGGGCCAGGTCAGCGGCGAAGGGCAGGGCGTCGACGCGTTCGGTGAGATCGGCGAAGAGCCCGCTGGTGGTGTAGTTCGGCACGAACACCACGTCGGAGGCGAAGAGGTCGGGGAGGTCCCGCGAGCCCGCCGCCGCACCGACCTTGGCCTGGTAGTCGTCGGTGGGGACGACCGTGAGCTTGATCTTGTTCTTGTGGGCCGCGTTGTACGCCTTCACCAGGGCCTCGCTCTGCGGCCGGGTCGCCGCGCGCGTCCACATCGTCAGCGTGGTGCCGTCGTCGACGCCCTCGGCGTCCGCCGCCGCGCCCCCTCCCCCGCCGTCCGAGCCGCCGTCCCCCGACCCGCAGGCCGTGATCAGACTCGCTACGGCGAGGAGCGCGACGACGCCGGTGGTGAGCCGGCGGACGGGTCCACGTGGTCCGGTCGTGCTCCCCATGACGATCCCCCTTGGATGGGTTCTGCGACGGAAAGAAACCGAAAAGGCTTTCTGAAAGCTAGAACCCGGCTCACGGCCCGTCAATCCCCTTGCAGGGAACGGCTGTACGGGCCGGAGCGCCGGATTGCGCCGAAAGCGGTGAAAGCCTCCCGCGCACACCCCGGCCGAAACTTCTCGCGTACGGTTTACGCACGCGCCGCGAGACAGGAGCACCTCCATGACACCGGCCGTCGGCCCCGCCCGTTCGCAGCCCGCCACACTCAGCGATGTCGCCCGGCTGGCCGGTGTCTCCATCGCCACCGCGTCCAAGGCCCTCAACGGCCGCAGCCAGGTACGCGCGGAGACACGGCAGCGGGTGATCGAGGCGGCCGAGCGGCTGGCGTTCCGGCCCAACCAGCTGGCCCGCGGCCTGCTCGTCGGGCGGTCGGGCACGGTCGGGCTGCTCACCAGCGACCTGGAGGGCCGGTTCAGCATCCCGATCCTCATGGGCGCCGAGGACGCCTTCGGGGCGGGCGAGGTCGCGGTGTTCCTGTGCGACGCCCGCGGCGACGCGATCCGCGAGCAGCACCATGTCCGCGCGCTGCTGGGGCGCCGCGTCGACGGCCTCATCGTCGTGGGCAGCCGGACCGACCCCCGGCCGTCCCTGGGCCGTGAGCTGCCCGTGCCCGTCGTCTACGCGTACGCGCCGTCGGACGATCCGGCCGATCTGTCCATCGTGCCCGACAGCGTCGACGCCGGCCGGATCGCGGTGGAGCACCTGCTGGCCTGCGGCCGCACCCGGATCGCGCACATCACCGGCGACCCCGGGTACCTCGCGGCGCGGGAGCGGGCCGAGGGCGCCCTGGCCGCGCTCGCCGAGGCCGGTCTCGCCCCGGTCGGCGAACCGCGGTTCGGGGCGTGGTCGGAGGGCTGGGGGCGGGCGGCGACGGCGCTGCTGCTCGACCGGCATCCGGATCTCGACGCCGTGCTGTGCGGCAGCGACCAGATCGCCCGTGGCGTCATGGACGTCCTGCGCGAGCGGGGTCACCGGGTGCCGGAGGACGTGGCGGTCATGGGCTTCGACAACTGGCAGGTCCTGACCACCGCCTCGCGGCCGCCGCTGACCAGCGTCGACATGAACCTGGAACAGGTCGGACGCGCGGCGGCGCACGCCCTGTTCACCGCGATCGGCGGGGTCCGGCGCTCGGGCGTGGAGACCGTGCGCTGCCGCGTGGTGATCCGGGGGTCGACGGCACCGCTGTCCTGAGCCCCACGGCCGGCGTTCTCGCTACCCGTTCTCGGTACGCGCTCAAGGCCCGTCGGCGCTCCCCGGCCCGGCCTGCCCCCGGGGCGCCCGGGCCGTCCGAAGCGCCCAGGCCGCCCGGAGCGCCCGGGCCGCCCTCTCTTGACACTTCATCAGCTCGCTCCTACGTTGCGAAAACCTTTTAGGTCAGTTTCCGTCACGCATGTCAGGCACATGCCATCGCCCGCTCGCCGTCACCCTGACAGGGAGCACCTCATGAAGCGCCTCCTCGTCGCACTCGTGCTCATTTTCTGTTCCGTCTGTTCCGTGACCCCGGCCGCCGCCGCGCAGACCATCGGGTTCCCGACCTTCAGCGGACCCGCGATCCCGGCTCCGCCCGTCGCCTACACACCGGGCGACATGATGCGGACCATCTACGACGCGGAAAGTTCGGGAACCGATTTCTGGATGGACCGTCTGCTGGCCCGCTCCGGCGACGACCCGGCCGGGCCCTGGCTGATGAGCCGTGGGCGGGCGGTCTTCATGAAGACCCACAACCCCGCGGTCCTCGGCTTCGGCGGCCATGTCGCCTACTGGGAGAGCGTCAACGACAACAACGCCTACACCGTCGCGATCAGTCCGGGCACCTTCACCGAACAGGTCGCCCAGCGCCGGCAGGTGCCCAGCCACTGGAAGAGCGTGCACACCAGCGGCTCGATCGCGGTCACCCAGACCAAGTTCATCACCGAGAACAACGTCGCCGTGACCAACCTGTCGATCAAGAACAACGGCACCGGCTCCACGACCCTTCAGCTGCGGGCGACTTCGCCGATCGCCACCACGGGCACCGGCAGCGAGCTGACCGGGCAGGTGAACGCCTACAACAACCTCACCACCATCCGGCCCCGGCTCACCGGCGACGGCTTCGGCGTCTCCGCCGGCGGCCTCAACCGGTCCGTGACCGTCGGTGCCGGCGCCACGGTGACCGCCAAGGTGGTGATGGGCTTCGTCACCGACGAGATCCCCGAGTCGCTCAGCGAGTACAACGCCTACGCGGGCTACTCCGACGCCACCGCCTTCGCCACCCACGTCAGGGCGTACAACCTGTGGTGGGCGCAGAACGTGCCCTACATCGACGTCCCCGAAGGCGCGATCAAGAAGAACGTCTACTACCGCTGGTGGCTGATGCGCTTCAACAACCTCGACGCCGACATCCCCGGGCAGACCTTCCAGTTCCCGACGTCGACCGAAGGCGTCCTCGGCTACAACAACGCGATCGCGCTCACCCAGCCCATGCACATCGACGACCTCAAGTACCTGCGCAACCCGGCCTACGCCTACGGGGACTGGCTCAGTGCCGGCCAGACGTCCAAGGGCGGCCGCTTCCTGGACAATCCCGGTGACCCGGAGAACTGGTCCAACAGCTACACCCAGTACATCGCCGAGGCCGCCTGGAAGAGCTACCAGATCCACGGCGGACAGCCCGCGATAGCCGGCAACCTCGCGCGCTACGCGGAGGGCGACGTCAAGGGGCAGCTCTCCTACTACGACCACGACAACAACAAGCTCATCGAGTACGACTGGGGCGCGCTGACGGGCAACGACGCCGACGCGGTCTCCTTCCACTGGAAGCCCGGCAACATGGACCGCGCCGAGTCCGCCTACCAGTACAGCGGCGCGCTCGCCGCCGCCCAGGCCTACGAGGCGGTCGGCAACACGGCCAAGGCCACCGAGATGCGCACCCTCGCGACGCAGATCAAGGACGCCATCGTCAACGTCCTCTGGAACCCCAACCGGCAGTTGTTCGAGCACCGGTTGAAGTCGACGAACGAGTGGGTGCCCTGGAAGGAGATCAACAACTACTACCCGTTCGCCGTCGGCGCGATCCCCAACACCACCGCCTACAAGCAGGCGTTGAGGCTCTACGACGACCCGGCGCAGTACCCGGTCTTCCCCTTCTACACGGCCAACCAGGTCGACAAGCAGGCTGCGGCGGACGCCGGGGAGCCGGGCTCCAACAACTTCTCGACCATCAACTCGACGGTCCAGTTCCGGCTGTACTCCTCGGTGTTGCGCAACTACCCCAACTCCTGGATGAACGCGACCGACTACAAGAAGCTCCTGTACTGGAACACCTGGGCGCAGTACGTCGGCGGCAACACCCAGTGGCCGGACGCGAACGAGTTCTGGGCCGACTGGAACGGCAGCTCCATCGACTACCGCTCCTGGATCCACCACAACATCCTGGGCAGCAGCAACTGGACGGTGATCGAGGACGTCGCCGGGCTCCGGCCGCGCAGCGACGCCAAGGTGGAGGTCTCCCCGATCGACATCGGCTGGAGCCACTTCACCGTCAACAACCTCCGCTACCGCAACGCCGACCTGTCGATCGTCTGGGACGACCCGTCCGACGGCGTCGTGCGCTACCCGGGCGTCCCGGAGGGCTACTCGATCTACGTCAACGGCAACCGGGCCGCCACTGTCAGCTCCCTGGTTCCCTTCACCTGGGACCCGGCCACCGGCGCCGTCACCACCAACGGCACGGTCACCTACAACACGGCGGTCGCCGGACTCCAGGCACCCAACCAGGTCGTCCAGAGCAGCCCCCGGATGGTCGACATGCTCGCCAAGGCGGGCGTCGACCTCACCGCCGACCTGACCGACCTGGCCACCGGAGCGACCACTTCGGCCTCCTACACCGGCTCCGGCAGTTCGGTCTCGGGCGCGGTCGACGGCTATCCCACCAACGAGCCGTTCTGGGGCGCCGGCGGCTCCGCCAACAGCCAGGACTGGTACGAGCTGAACTTCGGCGCGGCCCGCACGCTCAACGAGGTGCGCCTGTACTTCAAGGACAGCCGCCCGGCCAGTACGACCTACCGGGCGCCATCGGCGTACACCATCCAGTACTACGACGGCAGTTCATGGGTGAACGCCCCGAGCCAGACCAAGACCCCGACCGCTCCACGCGCCAACTACAACCTCGTGCAGTTCCCGGCGATCAGCGCCCAACGCGTCCGCGTCCTGGCCACCAACGCCTCCGGCGCAAAGACCGGCCTCACCGAGGTCAAGGTCTTCAACCGGGGCGGTGTCCAGCCACCGCAGCCACCCGCCAACCAGGCGACCTCCGCCACCCCGTCCGCGTCCTACACCTCCGCCTGGGAGAGCGTCGCGGCGGTCAACGACGGCATCGATCCGCCCTCCTCCAACGACACGGTGAACCCTCGCTGGGGCACCTGGCCGGAGACGGGCCAGCAGTGGGCCGAGCTGACCTGGCCGACCGCGAAGACCCTCAACAGGGCCGACGTGTACTTCTTCGACGACGACCAGGGCATCGACATACCGTCCGCCTGGAAACTCCAGTACTGGAACGGCAGCGCGTACGTGGACGTGCCGGGCGCGGGTGCGTACGGGCTGGCGAAGAACCAGTACAACACCGTCTCGTTCACGGCCACCAGCACCACCCGCCTACGGGTGCTGCTCACCGCCACCGGCACCAGCTCCGTCGGACTCCTCGAAGTCAAGGCGTACGGACCCTGAGGGACAAGAAGGGATGTGCCTGAAGTGACCCGTTCCAGATGTACGGCCGTACTGGTCGCCGTCCTCGCCATGGTGGTCGCCCTCCTGGCGGCATCGCCGCCCGCGTCCGCCGCCGTCAGCTTCTCCTCGACGGGCGTGAACCAGAACGGCGGCAACTGCCTTGACCTGCCCGGGAGTTCGACGACCAACGCCACCCAGCTGCGCGCGTTCACATGCAGCTCGGGCGCCAACCAGAACTTCACCTACACCCCGGTCGCGGGGACCTCCGACACGTACACGATCACCACGCAGTCCGGTCAGTGCGTGGACGTCTTCGGGGCGTCCACGGCGGACAACGCCACGATCATCCAGTGGCCCTGCCACAGCGGGACGAACCAGCAGTGGCGGCTCGTTCCCGTGACGGTCTCGGGCACCGACAAGACCTTCAACCTGGTCTCGGTCGGTTCCGGCAAGTGCGTTACGCCCAGCGGTGGTTCGTCGGCGTCGAACACCAACCTCGTGCAACTCCCGTGTGCCTCCGCGAACGGCAGAGTGTGGCGGCTGCCCGGATTCACGAGCGGGGGCGGCACGGGTACGCACACGTTCACCAACCCGCTCTCCCAGCACGGCCCCGACCCCTGGCTGACGTATTACGACGGCTACTACTACCTCGCCACGACCACCTGGAACTCGACGGTCACCATGCGCAAGGCGAGCACCCTCGCCGGGCTCGCGACCGCCACCGACCAGGTGATCTTCAACCTCACCCGGCCCAACGGGGCGGGGACGATGTGGGCGCCGGAGTTCCACCTGCTCGACGGCCCGAACGGCAAGCGGTGGTACTTCTACTACACGGCCGGGCAGGAGCCGTACAACCTGGGCACCCAGCGCATCCATGTGCTGGAGAGTGCCGGCCTGGACCCGATGGGCCCCTACAGCTTCAAGGCCGACCTGCTCGACCCGACCCAGGACAACACGTGGGAACTGGACCCGGGCATCCTGCAACTCAATGGCCAGCTCTACCTGTTGGGTACCTTCTACAACGGCTCGCAGCCGATGTTCATCCGGCCGCTGTCCAACCCGTGGACCGCGAGCGGCACCCGTCGTGTGCTGTCCACGCCGACCTACAGCTGGGAGACGGTGGGCGGCGCGGTCAACGAGGGAGCCGAGGTGCTCCAGCGGGACGGCAGGACGTTCATCGTCTACTCCGCCAGCCACTGCTCCACGCCCGACTACAAGCTCGGGATGCTCACCTACAACGGCGGTGACCCGCTCAGCTCCTCCTCGTGGGTCAAGTCGGCGAACCCGGTCTTCCAGCGGTCCAACGCCAATGGCGTCTACGGTCCCGGTCACAACGGCTTCTTCAAGTCGCCCGACGGGACCGAGGACTGGATCGTCTACCACGCCAACAACTCCACGAGCGGTGGTTGCGACATGAACCGGACGACCAGAGCGCAGAAGTTCACCTGGAACGCCGACGGCACGCCGAACTTCGGCACGCCGGTGGCCCTCGGTGTCACGCTGACCGCCCCGTCGGGAGAGTAGCCGGACCCGTCGTCCGCGGGGGCATCGCCTCGATGCCCCCGCGGACGTGTGTCGTGAGCCGCCGGCGCGGTGGGCGGGACGCGACACCGTGTTCAGGCCGCCTGGTCGCCCAACAGCTCTTCGGGCAGGGCGGGTTGGGGGATCGTGGGGGCGGCGACGGCCGGCTTGCGGATCAGGAGCAGCGCTGCGTCGTCGTGCAGTCGTCCGCCGACGTGCGCCAGCAGTTCCTCGTGGATCGCGCCGACCGTGCGCGCCGGATCGTCGCAGAGGTGGCGATCGAGGCCCTCGACGAGCGGGTAGAACTCCCGGTCGCGGTCCCGGGCCTCGATGACCCCGTCCGTGTAGAGCAGCAGTTGGTCACCGTCGGCGAAGGGCAGCACCTGAAGGCTCGGGGTCTGGTCGGTGAGGGCGCGCAGTCCGAGGGGCGGGGCGGGCTGTGTGGGCTCCACCGCCACGACCCTTCGGGAGGCGCCCACCAGCAGCGGTGGCGCGTGTCCGCAGTTCACCAGCTCCAGCTGGCCGGATCGCGGGTATCCGGCGACCACGGCGGTCACGAAGTCGTCGGTACCGAGGTTGCGCGCGAGGCTCCGCTCGATCCTGTCGACGACGGCGAGGAGATCGGGTTCGTCGTAGGCGGCCTCCCGGAAGACACCGAGGACGAGTGCGGCGGTCCCCACGGCGGGCAGCCCTTTGCCCCGCACATCGCCGACGATCAGCCGTACGCCGTACGGCGTGGGCACCAGCGCGTAGAGATCGCCGCCGATCCGGGCCTCCGCGGCCGCGGCGCTGTAACGGACGGCGACCTCGAAGGGACCGACGGTCGCCGCCACCGGCCTGAGCAGCGCGTGCTGGGCGGCCTCCGCGACCGACCGGACGTCCGCGAGCACCCGCTCCCGGCGCCCGCGCAGCGCGCTGGCCAGGCCGCTCGCCAGGGTGACGGCCACCAGGGCGGCCAGTACGGCGGCCACCTCGCGGCCGGGGGCGCCGGCCCTGGCGCCGAGCGTCGCGCCGACCACCGCGGCGAGGAGTCCGACGCAGAGGACACCGCGTGGGCCGTTGGTCGTGGCGGCCAGCGCGGGCCCGGCCGACAGCAGGGGCAGCCAGATCATCCCCGCGTCGCCGAAGAGACCGACGAGCATGATGGCCAGGAGGATCAGGACCGGCAGCAGGGGCCCTGCCACCCGGTGCCGGAACGATGTCAACAGCCGTGTCGGGCAGTGATCGCCGCCGTGGTTGCGCGCATGACTCATGCTTCGTCCGCAGTCCTCACCTGTGCGAGCGCCGGGGCACTTCGGAAATGTCCGTTTCCTCTAGGAAACGGGTTCGACCCGACTGCTCACAAGGATCAGATTTTCAGATAGTGAACGATCACATGGTGAGCGAAAGACCCCTGGTCACCCGGCTCGCCGTCGGGAGCAGCCGGGCCCGCACCTGTTCGAGCCGCGGCAGCCGGTCGACCGGCAGCGAGACGCCGAGCGAGCCGAGGGTGTCGCCGCTGTAGACGGGGACCGCGACGCAGACCGTGCCGAGGGCGTACTCCTCCAGGTCCGTGACGGCCGGGGCCACGGGTGAGGAGTCCAGTTGCCGGAGCAGTTCGGGCGCGCTGGTGATGGTCCTGGGCGTGAGATCGGCGAGGTGGTGGCGGGAGAGGTAGTCCTTGCGGGCCTCCTCGTCCAGTTCCCGCAGGACCGACTTGCCGAGCGCGGTGGCGTGTCCCGCGTCCTCGAACCCGACCCACAGGTCCACGCGGGGCGCCCGGGGTCCGTCGACGATCTCGGCGACCCGGATCTCCCCCTCCTCGTAGAAGGTGAGGTAGGCGGCGGTGGCGAACTCGTCCCGCAGCGCGGCGAGGACCGGCCGGACCCGGCTGAGCAGCGCCTGGCCGCGGCCCGCGGTGTGCAGCGTCTGCAGCCGGTCCCCCAGGATGAACCCGCCGTCCGGGAGTTTGCGCAGGTAACCGTCGTTCACGAGGGTCCGCAGCAGGTGGTAGCTCGTGGCCAGGGGCAGTTCCGTCTCGCGCGCCAGCTGTTTCGCCGGCGCGCCGTTCTCGTGCGCGCTCGCCGCCTCCAGCAAGCGGAAGGCCCGCTGCACGGAGGCGATGAGCGTGGGGCCGTCCCGCGCACTCATAGGACCAGCCTGCGCCAGACACCCGGCCCCGGCAAGGCGCGCGGGGCCCGGCTAGCGCATCCCGCCGGGGGCCGCGGCCGTGCCCAGCAGGGCCGACAGCTGCGGGGAGTACGTGGCGTGCAGGACGAGGGCCGCGCTGCCCACCACCGCCGCGTCCGTGCCGAGCCAGGACGCCTCGACCTCGACGACCCGGATGTGGCGGGACAACGGCCGGCTGGCCAGCGCGGCGGCGACGACCTCGACGTACCGCGACTCGACGTGCTGGATGCCGTGGCCGCCGAGGACGATCAGGTCCACGTCGATGAAGTTCGCGATGTCGACCGCGACCGAGGCGACGTGCTCCGCCGTCTCGTCGATGACCGCCGCCGCGACCGGGTCGCCGGCCGCCGCGGCCACCCCGATGGCCGCGTGGTCGACCGCCTCGGGACGCTCGGCGAACAGCTTCGCCAGCGCGCTGTCCGGACGGGGTCCCGCGGCGAGCCTGCGGTGCACCTCGGCGACGATCGCCGTGGGGTTCACGAGCCGCTCGAGGCAGCCCCGGTTGCCGCAGTAGCACTCCGGTCCCTCGGGCAGCACCGAGGAGTGCCCGAACTCGCCCGCGTTGAGTGAACCGCCCCGGTACACCTGGTGGTTGAGGATGAGGCCGCCGCCGATGCCGGTGCCGAAGAAGAAGTAGGCGAAGTCCGCAACGCCCTTGCCCTTGCCCGACCAGCGTTCGCCGACCGCGGCGGCGGTGGCGTCGTTGTCGAGGGTCACCGGCAGGCCGGTCGCCTCGCTCAGCATCCGCTGCACCGGCACCCGCGTCCAGCGGGCGAGCTGGGGAGCGCCGACGATCGCGCCCGCCTCGAGGTCGATCGGCCCGGGGGTGGCGAGTCCCAGCCCGAGGACCTTGTCGCGGGCGACGCCCGTCTCGGCCAGCACGTCGGCGACCAGTTCCGCCATGTCCTTGACGACCTGGGCCGGGTCGGTGCCGGGGTCGGTGGGGCGTTTCTTGACGACCAGCGGCCGGCCGAGCAGGTCGACCACGGTGCAGCTGAGTTCCACGGGATCGAAGTGGAGGCCGACCGCGTTGCCCGCCTCGGCGTTGATCCGCAGGGTGGTGCGGGGCTTCCCGCCGCTGGACACCCTGCTCGCGCCGTCCTCCCGCACGATGCCCTCGTCGAGCAGACGGCGCACGATGCCCGAGACCGTCTGCGGGGTGAGGCCCGTGTGCTGGGCGATCTCGACCCGGCTGATGCCGTCGGCGAGCTGGATCTGGTCCAGGACGACGGCCCGGTTGTATCGCCCGACCTTGGGAAGGTTCGTTCCTGCCTGCCGCACGCACGGTCCTCTCTCGTTTCCCCCTACAACCTATCTCCCGCAGCCCATTGACTTAGTAAAACAAATGGATTTAGTGTCCGGTCCCGCAGACGAAATCTCGGACACGAAGGCACAGGGCAGTGCCATCGGAGGCAAGTTGATGTCCATGCAATGCCGCAGGCCCGAAGGGTCGGGTGCGCCTCAGCGCGTTCCCGGCGGTGGGGAGCACCACTCATGACACCCATCGCCCCGACCCTGCTGGAGATGCGGTCGATCACCAAGACCTTCCCCGGCGTCACCGCACTCGCCGACGTCAGCCTCGTCGTGCGCGACGGCGAGATCCACGCGATCTGCGGCGAGAACGGCGCCGGCAAGTCCACCCTCATGAAGGTGCTGAGCGGGGTGCACCCGCACGGCAGCTACACCGGCGAGATCGTCTACCGCGGCGATCAGGTCCGGTTCCACGACATCCGGGCCAGCGAGCAGGCCGGCATCGCGATCATCCATCAGGAACTGGCCCTGGTGCCCGGTATGTCGATCACCGAGAACCTCTTCCTCGGGAACGAACCGCGCCGCCGCGGCGCCATCGACTGGAAGACGGCCCAGCGCCGCGCGCTGGAGCTGATGGAGCAGGTCGGGCTCCGGGAGGACCCGGACACCCTGATCAAGGACATCGGCGTCGGCAAGCAGCAACTCGTCGAGATCGCCAAGGCGTTCGCGAAGGACGTGAAGCTGCTGATCCTCGACGAGCCGACCGCCGCGCTCAACGAGGCCGATTCGCAGCACCTGCTCGACCTGCTGCGCGGCTTCCGCGAGCGGGGCATCACCTCGATCATCATCTCGCACAAGCTGAACGAGATCGAGGCGGTCGCCGACACCATCACGATCCTGCGTGACGGCCGCACCATCGAGAGCCTCGACGTGCGGGCCGACGGCGTCAACGAGGACCGCATCGTGCGGGGCATGGTCGGCCGGGAACTCGACAGCCGGTTCCCCGACCGCACGCCCGACATCGGCGAGGTCTTCTTCGAGGTCCGCGACTGGACGGTACGGCATCCCAGTTCGGACGAGCGGATGGTGTGCAAGGGCTCGACGTTCCAGGTCCGCCGCGGGGAGATCGTCGGCTTCGCGGGGCTCATGGGCGCGGGCCGCACCGAACTCGCGATGAGCCTCTTCGGCCGCTCCTACGGCACGTGGCTGTCGGGGCAGGTCTTCAAGGACGGCGAGGAGGTCCGGCTGAAGACCGTGTCGGACGCCATCCGGCACGGACTGGCGTACGTCAGCGAGGACCGCAAGTCGATCGGCCTCAACCTGCTGGACGACATCAAGACCTCGATGGTGGCCGCCAAGCTGTCGAAGATCGCCCGGCGCCGCGTCATCGACCCGGTGCGCGAGCACCGGATCGCCGAGGAGTACCGCCGGAGCCTGCGGATCAAGACCCCCAGCGTCGACGAGGGCGTCGTCAAGCTCTCCGGCGGCAACCAGCAGAAGGTCGTCCTGGCGAAGTGGATGTTCACCAACCCTGACCTGCTGATCCTCGACGAGCCGACCCGCGGCATCGACGTGGGCGCCAAGTTCGAGATCTACGGGATCATCCAGCGGCTCGTCGCCCAGGGCAAGGGGGTCGTCGTCATCTCCTCCGAGCTGCCCGAGCTGATCGGCCTGTGCGACCGGATCTACACGGTGTTCGAGGGCACCATCACCGGCGATGTGGCGCGTGCCGACGCCGACCCGGAACTCCTGATGAAGCAGATGACCGCTACCAAGAAGAGCCCCACTCCATGAGCCGAATAACCGACCTCCAGAAGAACCTCTTCGGAGGCACGACCTCCAACGCCCGCCAGTTCGGCATGATCTCCACCCTGGTGGCGATCGTCCTGCTGTTCCAGATCTGGACCGACGGCCTGACGCTCACGTCCGGCAACCTCATCGCGGTCGTCAGCCAGTACTCCTACATCCTGATCCTGGCCATCGGGATGCTGATGGTGATCGTCGCCGGACACATCGACCTGTCGGTCGGCTCCGTCGCCGCGTTCACCGGCATCGTCGTCGCCAAGGCGATGCAGGAGTACGACCTTCCGTGGCCCCTCGGCATCGCGCTCGGGCTGCTCGTCGGCGCGGCGATCGGCGCCTGGCAGGGCTTCTGGGTCGCCTACGTCGGCGTGCCGGCCTTCATCGTGACCCTCGCCGGGATGCTGCTGTTCCGCGGCGGCAACCAGTACATCGGCAACGCCGACACGGTTCCGGTGCCCGAGGGCTTCCGCAAGATCGGCGCGGGCTTCCTGACCGAGGTCGGGCCGGACACCGGGTACAACAACCTGACGCTGCTGCTCGGTGTGGCCGCCTGCGCGGGCGTGCTGTGGCGCGAGTGGGCGGCGCGCAGGACCCGCCGCGAGATGAAGGCCGACCTGGCACCGCTGTGGGTCACGGGCATCCGCCTGGCCGTCATGTTCGGTGTGATCGCCTTCGCGACGCTCCGCTTCGCCGGCGGCCGGATCGGCACCAGCCTGCCGATCTCCGGGATCATCCTGATCGTCCTGGTCCTCGTGTACTCGCACTACACGCGCAACACCATCGGCGGCCGGCACATCTACGCTGTCGGCGGCAACGCGCGAGCGGCCGAACTGTCCGGCGTGAAGCTCAAGCGGGTCAACTTCCTCGTCATGATGAACATGTCGGTACTGGCCGCGCTGGCCGGCATGATCTTCGTCGCCCGTTCCTCGGCCTCCGGGCCACAGGACGGTCTGAGCTGGGAACTGGACGCCATCGCGGCCGTGTTCATCGGTGGCGCGGCGGTCTCCGGCGGCCTGGGCACCGTCAGCGGCTCGATCGTCGGCGGTCTGGTCATGGCACTGCTCAACAACGGCCTCCAGCTGGAGGGCGTCGGATCCGACATGGTCCAGATCATCAAGGGGCTGGTCCTCCTGCTCGCCGTCGCCTTCGACGTCTACAACAAGAGCCAGGGCCGTTTCTCGATCATCGGCGCGCTGACGCGCCCGTTCCGACGGGACGACCCGGCGGCCCCGGCTCCACCGGCGGCCCCGGACTCCGGCGCCGACAAGGCCAAGATCGCGGGCTGACCCCAGGGTCCGCACCGCCCCCGCCGCGCTCGACGGCACACCGCACTCCCGCAACCAGCACCGTACGAAGGGGTCAACTCCACCATGCGCACATCCGTCATCAGAAGCATCGCCGCCGTCGGCGCCGTCGCCCTGCTCACCCTGGGCACGGCCTGTTCCAACGAACGCGAGGGCTCCACCGGCAGCGACAGTGCCGACGCCAAGGGCTTCGCGAAGGACTCCCTGATCGGCGTCGCCCTGCCCGCCAAGACCTCGGAGAACTGGGTGCTCGCCGGTGACCTGTTCACCAGTGGCCTGAAGGACTCGGGCTTCAAGGCCGACGTCCAGTACGCGGGCGCCTCGACCACCGTCGCCGACCAGCA
The DNA here is from genome assembly GCF_040295245.1 of Streptomyces sp. NPDC002884. NCBI lineage: Bacteria > Bacillati > Actinomycetota > Actinomycetes > Kitasatosporales > Streptomycetaceae > Streptomyces > Streptomyces sp. NPDC002884. The sequence goes on from NZ_JBEOVB010000013.1 coordinate 136,369, forward strand.
GGCGCAGATCTCCTCCATGGTCACCAAGGGCGCGAAGGTCATCGTCATCGGCGCGACCGACGCCTCGCAGCTCGCGACCCAGGTGAAGCAGGCCAAGGACGAGGGCGTCACCGTCATCGCCTACGACCGGCTCATCACCAACACCCCCGACGTCGACTACTACATCGCCTTCGACAACTTCAAGGTCGGCCAGCTCCAGGGCCAGGCGCTGATCGACGGCATGAAGGCGAAGAAGCCGAAGGGCCCCTGGACGGTCGAACTGTTCTCCGGCTCGCCGGACGACAACAACTCCAAGGTCTTCTTCGACGGCGCGATGGAGGTGCTGAAGCCCTTGATCGACAAGGGCGACATCGTTGTCGGCTCGAAGCAGACCGACATCAAGCAGACCGCGACCCAGGGCTGGAAGGCCGAGAACGCCCAGCAGCGCATGGACTCGCTGCTGACCTCGGCCTACGGCGGCAAGAAGACCCTCGACGGCGTCCTGTCCCCCAACGACACGCTCGCCCGCGCGATCCTCACCTCGGTCAAGGGCGCCGGCAAGGCGGTCCCGGTCGTCACCGGCCAGGACTCCGAGGTCGAGTCGGTGAAGTCGATCATGGCGGGTGAGCAGTACTCGACCATCAACAAGGACACCCGCAAGCTCGTCGCGGAGACCGTCAACATGGTCAAGGCCCTCCAGAAGGGCGACAAGCCGACCATCAACGACACCAAGTCGTACGACAACGGCAAGAAGGTCGTCCCGTCCTTCCTCCTGCCGCCGGTCATCGTCACCAAGGAGAACGCGGCCGAGGCCTACGCGAACGACCCCAAGCTGGCGCCGCTCACCAAGTAGCACCGGCCACCGACGTCGCCCGCCCCGAGAGGCTCTCCGGGGCGGGCGACGTCGGTCATGCTCCGGCAGCCGGCTCACAGCGGGTGGTGACTCCGACCTCACGCGCGGCGGCCAGGTAGGCGAGCACCAGGGGCCGTCGGTCGTCGTGGGCGGCGGCCACCGCCAGCCGGGACGGGGAGATGCCCCGGACCGGTACGGCGATCACCTTGTCCCGGACGATCAACGGGGCGTTGCCGGTGGCCAGCAGCGCGATCCCCTGGCCGCCGGACACCGCCTCATGGGTCTCCTCGGCGCTGGCCACCACCCCGCCGATCCGCGGCGGGCGGCCGTCGCGGGCGTCGAGGGCGAGCCAGTGGTCGCGCAGCGGGCCGGCCTCCGCGGGGAGGGCGAGGAAGGGCTCCGCCAGCAGGTCGGCGAAGTCCACCTGTCCCTCGGGGTCGGACGCGGCCCGCGCCGCCAGGGGGTGTCCCGCCGGCAGCGCGACCACGCGGGGCTCGAGGGCGACCACCTCGCACCGGTAACGGTCCTCGTCGGGCAGCGGCAGCCAGACGAAGGCCACATCACTGGATCCGTCCGCCAACCCGGCGCTGGGATCGGCCCAGTTGACCTGTCGCAGAACGGGCCGGGCGGCGGGATGCCGTGAGACCAGGCGGGTCCGCAGGGCGGGCAGCAGCCCGCGGCCCGGGCTGGTGGACATGCCGATCACCAGGGTGCGCCGCTCGGCGGAGTCCGCCTCCCGTACCGCCGCCTCCGCGGCCTGCCAGGCGGCCAGCACCTCACGGGCGTGCGGCAACAGGGCTTCCCCCACGGCGGTCAACCGCACCGTCCGCCGGTCCCGTTCGAACAGGACCACGCCGAGTTGCCTCTCCAGCATCCGTATCTGCTTGCTCAGCGCGGGCTGGGAGACGAACAGCCGCTCGGCGGCGCGAGTGAAGCCCAACTCCTCGGCGACCGCGACGAAGTAGCGCAGATCACGCGCATGGATGTCCATGACCCATGGCTATCACAACAGGTCTTGGACGCCGTCCTGCTGCCCGGCGAAGGATGGGAGCCGTCGGGCGGGGAGCCCCGCACGGCAGTCGACGAGGGAGACGAAGATGCGCGAGAACGCCAAGGTCTGGCTGGTCACCGGCGCGAGCAGCGGTTTCGGGCGGGCCGTCGCCGAGGCCGCGGTCGCCGCCGGTGACACGGTGATCGGCACGGCCCGCCGGGTCGAGGCGCTGGACGACCTGGTCGCCGCCCACCCGGACCGTGCGGAGGCGATCAGCCTGGACGTCACCGACGGCGAGCGGGTCGAGGCGGTGGCCGCCGACGTCCTGGCCCGTTACGGCAGGGTGGACGTCGTGGTGAACAACGCCGGCCGCACCCAGGTCGGGGCCTTCGAGGAGACCACCGACCAGGAGCTGCGCGACCTGTTCGAACTGCACGTGTTCGGCCCGGCGCGGCTGACCCGCGCACTGCTGCCGCAGATGAGGGAGCGGGGCAGTGGATCGATCGTGAACATCAGCAGCTTCGGCGGGCAGTTGTCCTTCGCCGGGTTCTCCGCCTACAGCGCGACCAAGGCGGCGCTGGAGCAGCTCTCGGAGGGCCTGGCCGACGAGGTGACGCCGTTCGGCATCAAGGTGCTGATCGTCGAGCCCGGCGCGTTCCGTACCAACCTGTTCGGCAAGGGTGCCGCGTACTTCTCCGAGGAGAACCCGGCGTACGCGGAGAAGGTCGGCGCGACCCGGCGGCTGGTGCGCGGCGGCGACGGCGATCAGCCCGGCGACCCGGCGAAGGCCGCGGCGGCGATCCTGCTGGCGCTGGACGCCGAGAACACCCCGCTCCGCCTCGCCCTCGGCGGCGACGCGGTCGACTTCCTGACCCGGCACCTGGACGCCGTGCGGGCCGAGCTCTCCGCGTGGGAGAAGGTCTCCCGGGCAACGGACTTCGACACCGCGTGACAGCGTGCCGTCGGTGGGGGTTCGGGGGTGCCACCGAGGCGAGTGCGTGAGAGGCCCACCCGCCTTGCCACCTGCGCATACAATGTTGCCCATGACGCAAGAACCCGGTGAGCTGGAGAGCCTGGTACGCAAACGCATCCGCGCGCTGCGACTGGCCCAGGGCTGGTCCCTGGAGGAGCTGGCCGCCCGCGCCCGGGTCAGCCAGTCCACGCTCAGCCGTATCGAGAACGGCCGGCGCCGTCTGGCCCTGGACCAGCTCGTGACCCTCGCCCGCGCCCTGGAGACCTCCCTCGACCAACTGGTCGAGACCGCGGCGGACGATGTCGTCTCCAACCCGATGATCGACGCGGCCCACGGTCAGATGCGCTGGCCCGTGAAGGCGGAACCCGGCGTGACCGTGGTACGCCAGCGCCTGACGGACCCGCCGCCCGACAATCCCTCGCGCATGCGCGCCCACCCGGGCCGCGAATGGCTCGTCGTCCTCTCCGGCACCGCGATCCTGCTGCTGGGCAACCGGCGCTTCCGGGTCGAGACGAACCAGTCGGCGGAGTTCCCCACGATGCTGCCGCACGCCATCGGCGCCGAGGGCGGACCGTGCGAGGTGCTGGGCATCTTCGACCGCGACGCCCGCCGCGGCCACCAGCGCGGCAAGGACGCCGAGAAGGACACGGCGAAGGCGGACCGCCCGTCACCGTGACCGCTTTCTTGCGTGGCGCGCAACCCGGCGGGCCATCGTCTTGCGCATTCCGCAACCGCCCCGGCCACTCGCCGTCGGCCCGCTTAGCGTGTGCGCATGAATCACCCCTCCCCGCACACGACGCACCACGCCACGCACCGTCCTCACGAGCAGGAGCACAAGCACGAGCACGAGCATGTGAACGAGCACCGCGCCGACGACCAGTCGGAGATCCTCGACCTGGACGCGGAAGTGCTCGCCGAACACATCGCGTCCATCACCGCCTGGCTGCCCGTCGGGACCAGCCCCACCCACATCGTGGACCTGGGCTGCGGCACCGGAACCGGCACCCTCGCTCTGCTCGCGCGCTTCGCGGAGGCCGAGGTGACGGCCGTCGACGTCTCGGACGCCCACCTGCGCCGCCTGCGCGAGAAGGCGGCCGCGGCCGGAGCGGCCGACCGCGTGCGCATCGTGCGGGCCGACCTCGACGCGACGGCGTGGCCCGAACTCGGAACTCCGGAGCTGGTCTGGGCGTCGGCCTCCCTGCACCACATGGCCGACCCCGACCGCGCCCTGCGCCAGGTCCACGAACTGCTCGCACCGGGCGGACTGTTCGCCGTCGTCGAGCTGGCCGGCTTCCCCCGGTTCCTGCCCGGAAGCGCCCCGCAGGAAGCTCCAGGTCTCGAGGAGCGCTGCCATACCGCGCTCGACCACCGGCACGCCGAGCGGATCCCCCACCGGGGCGCCGACTGGGGAACGGAGCTGGCGAAGGCCGGCTTCACCGTCGAGGCCGAACGCACCGTCACCGTCGACATCGGCCCGTCCCGGACCGACGCGGTGGGCCGCTACGCCCTGAGCAGTCTGCGCCGCATACGCGGCGGTGTCGCCGCCACCCTGGCACCCGAGGACCTGGCCGCCCTCGACCGGCTGCTCGACACCGACAGCCCGCACAGCGTCCTGCGCCGCACCGACCTGACCGTGCGCACCGAACGCACGGTCTGGGCAGCACGGCGCGACTGACGGCTCGTGGGTGGTTCACCTCACGGGTAGTTCACCAGGTTGGCCACGTTGGTGGTGGAGTTGGACGGTCCACCCCGGTCGTTGATGACGTGCCGGACGGTTCCGGTGCCGCCGAGCGAGACCGTCACCATGTTCTGGAAGCGCACGTTCGGGTTGGCCGGCACCTCGAAGGCGTGCTCGGCGGCCACACTCGGGTTGACGTTGAAGTAGCAGTAGCTGCCGAGTCCGTAGGCCTGGTGGCTGGTGACCGAGTTCGCGACCTTGTAGGCGGCGTAGCCCTGCGTGGAGCCGTTCATCCAGGCGGCCTGGCTGGGCGGGTCGTAGGGCATCTCGTTCTGGTAGAAGTACGTCCGGCCGCCGTTGCCGTTCCAGAGGGTCTGGTGCTTCTGGTAGTGCTCGACGAACAGGCCGTACATGGTGACGTCGTCGCCGTTGACGACGAGGCCGGTGTCGGCCGTGTTGGTGGTCCAGCCCACTCCGGTGCCGTGGTCGGCGCGCCAGATCCACATGTGGTCGCCGATGACGTCGTCGCTGTTGACGACGAGGCTGGTGGTCGCCTTGCCCACGGCGGCTCCGCCGACCCGGAAGTAGACGTCGTGGAGGGAGGTGGGGTTCGCCGAGTGGTCGGCGGCGGCGCCGGACGGGCCGATCTCCATGAGCGTCTGCGAGTTGGTGGTACCGGCGTCGAAGAGCACACCGGCGACCTTCACTCCGTCGACGTCGGCGACGGTCATGGCGGTGACGCCGTTGTCCGGGACGAACGTGGCGAGACCGAGACCGAGCACGACGGTGTCGGGGCGGGTCACCCGCAGGGTCTGGTTCAGGTGGTACACACCCGGGGTGACCAGCAGGTTCTTGCCCGCGTCGAGAGCGGCGTTGATCTGTGCGGCGGTCGCGCCCGGCTTGACGACGAAGAACTGGTCGATGCCGAGCGAGCTGCCGGCGGCGGTCCCGTTCGCCCAGCTGGTGGCCGCGGAGCTGGTCCGCACGGAGGGGACGAACACCTGGTAGGCGCCGGCCGCGTCCACGTACAGGAAGGGCTTCTCGCGCACGGTGGGAGTCTGACCGACCGTGGTGTAGGGCGGGTTGGGGAAGCTGTTGGCCGGCACGCCCTGACTGCCGACGAAGACCATGTTCCAGTTGGAGCCGGTCCAGCTGCCGAGCTGGGAGTTGCGGGTCAGCCACTGCTGCTGGGTACCGGACCGCACCTGGCCGTCGATCTTGCTGTCGGCCATGAACCCGCCGCTGGACCAGCCGCCGTCGCTCAGCTCCAGGTTGCCGCGGACATGCATGCGGCGGTAGCCGGACGCCTGCGAGACCGCCCAGCGGTCGGTGCCGCCGGTCGGGTTGACCGACAGGTTCTCGGCGCCGCGCCAGAAGTTCTGGGTGGCGTTCTGCGGCGGGAACCAGTCGGCCTCCACATGCACGGCGCCGTTGATCGTGACCGAGTCGGGCGACTGGCCGAGGCCCAGGACCTGGGTGTAGAAGCCGACGTTGACGTCGTTGCTGTACGTGCCGGGCTTGAACATGACCGCGTAGCGCTGGGAGCCGAACTGGTTCGTCTCCTGCTGCTGGAAGATCGAGTTCAGCCGGCTCTGGATCGTGGACGACGACATCGACGGGTCGAAGACGACGACGTTCGGGCCGAGGTCGACGTCCCCGGGGGCGGTGCTCACGGGCGCGACCTGGAAGCGCTGGGCGGCCGTGCCGTTGCAGGTGTACTGGACCAGCTGGACGCTGTCGGCCGTCGAGGCGGACGGGACGTCCAGACACTTTCCGCTGTTGCGGTTGACGAAGTGGTAGGCGCCACCGCCCTCGTCGACGGCCTGCCACTGCTGGTTGGCGCCACCGCCGTACGCCCACAGGTGCACGGCCGCGTTGTCGGCGGTGGACACGTCGCTCACGTCCACGACCTGCTGGGCGTCGTTGCGGTTGTCGATCCGTACGAAGCCGTCGCTGGTCGGGGTGAACCTCCACTGCTGGGCGGTGCTGCTGTTGCAGGCGTACTGCTGCACGGCGGTGCCGTTCACGGTCGCGGCGGACCGGGCGTCCAGGCATTTGCCGCTGCCGGAGTTCACGACCGTGGACCAGCCGGCGGGGAGGGCGGTGGCCGCCTCGGTCGCGGCTCGGGCGGACTGGACGCCGGTGAGGACCGAGACGGCCGTGGCCGCGGCCACGGAAGCCGCGATCCAGGGGCCGGCGAGGGATGGTCGGGGGATGCGGAGCACGTCTTCTCCTGTGCCGCCGGAACGGCGTGAGTGGGGATAGGGGAAGGCAGGGACGGGTCGGCGGGGTGCGCGGGCGGGTCAGCCGGCGTACTGCGCGAAGACCCGGGTGAAGTCCCAGGGCTGCTGGGCGATGCCCGAGCAGGTGTCGGCGCCGCCGCCGGTGCAGGGCCGGTCGCGGTTGACCGACCAGAAGGTCAGCCGGGCCAGGTGGCGCTGCTGGGCGTACGCCAGGATGGTGCGGAAGTCGGCGACGGTCACCGTCTCGCTGTTGTCCGTGATGCCGTTCATCGAGGAGATGCCGGTACGCCGGTAGGCCTGGTCGTCCGAGTAGCCGTAGGCGTTCTTCACCGCGGTCTTGAGGCCCTCGGCGGCCCGGACGGTGAGCTGGCCCATGTTCTGGCCCGCGCCGCCGAAGTTGAACGGCATGATCGTCCAGCTGTCCACGGTGAGTCCGGAGGCGGCGGCCCTGCCGATCAGGCTGCTGTCGGGGCCGTTCTGTCCGGTGCCGAAGGTGATGTACACCTTGATGCCGGGGTTGTTGGCCTTGATGGTCTTCAGCGCGTCGACGGTGCGCTGCTGCACGGTCGGGCTGTCGTACGCCGCCGCCTCGATGTCGATGTCGATCGCCTTGAGCCCGTAGGCGTTGACGACCTTCTGGTACGCGGCGGCCAGTTCGCCCGCGCTGCCGCAGGAGCTCTCCAGCTTGTTGCCGCTCCAGCCGCCGAAGGACGGGATCACGTCACCGCCGGCTCCCCGGACGGTGTTCACGGTCTGCTGGTCGACTCCCCCGGTCAGCGGGCGGCTGCCGTCCCACTGCGGGTTGCAGTAGCCGTTGCTGAGCACGAAGGCGAGCGTGAACCACTTGACGCCGGTCGCGTTCATCACGGTGGTGGGGCTGGGCGGGCTGCCCCAGCCGTTGTAGAGGTACGGCGCGACGGCCATGGCTCCCGGCCCGGGTGCCGGCTCTCCCCCGCCGGGCGCCGTCCACTTCTGGTTGGCGGATCCGGTGCAGGTCCAGATCTGCAACGGGGTGGCGTTGGCGGAGCTGTTGCCGGTCGCGTCCAGGCACTTGTTCGCCTGCGGGTTGACGATGTCGCGAGCGGCGGTGACGGTCCACTGCTGCGCCGCGCTGCCGTTGCAGTCCCACAGCTGGGTCCGCGTTCCGTCGGCGGTGCCGCCCGAGGTCACGTCCAGGCATTTGCCGAGGGCGCGGATCGTGCCGTCGGCGCCCACCGTCCACTGCTGGGCCGCGCTGCCGTTGCAGTCGTAGAGCTGTACGGCCGTGCCGTTGGCCGTGGCGGCGCCCGCGATGTCGACGCACTTGCCGCCGATCCCGGTGATCTGCCCGGCGGCCGCCGCGGCACCGCTCGCCGGCGTGCCGGTCAGGCCGGTGAGCAGGGCGGCCACGGCCGCCACGCCCAGCGCGCCGCGTACCGCGCGGCCGTGCGGGAACCTCCTGGTCATCGGGTCACCGTCCATTTCTGCTGAGAGACACCGGTACAGGTCCAGATCTGCAGCCGGGTGCCGTTGGCGGAGCTGCCGCCCGCGGCGTCCAGGCACTTGTTCGCCTGCGGGTTGACGATGTCGCGGGCGGCGGGGACGGCCCACTGCTGGGCCGCGGAGCCGTTGCAGTCCCACAGTTGGACGGGGGTGCCGTCCGCGGTGCCGCCCGAGGCGACGTCCAGGCACTTGCCGAGCGCGCGGATCGTGCCGTCGGCGCCCACGGACCACTGCTGGGCGGCGGTGCCGTTGCAGTCGTACAGCTGCACGGCCGTGCCGTTGGCGCTGTTGGCGCCGGCCACGTCCACGCACTTGCCGCCGATGCCGGTGATCGGGCCGGCGCCGCCCGGCTGGGCGGTGTCGGTGCTCACGCGGACGTAGTCGACCAGGAGTTGCTGGGGGAAGGCGGTGCTGCCGTCGGGGTCACCGGGCCAGTAGCCGCCGACCGCGAGATTGAGGATCAGGAAGAACGGCTTGTCGAAGACCCACTGCCGTCCGCCGAGGTCGGCGGGGGTGCGCCGCTGGTAGACGGTGCCGTCGACGGACCAGGTGATCGCGTTCGGGCTCCAGTCGACGGCGAAGGTGTGGTAGGCGTCGGCGAACGCCTGTCCGCCGGGCAGGGTGTATCCGGCCCCGATGCCCGCGGAGCCGGAGTATCCCGGACCGTGCAGGGTGCCGTGGACGGTGGCAGGCTCGAAGCCCACGTTCTCCATGACGTCGATCTCGCCCGAGGCGGGCCAGCCGACCTGGCCGATGTCGTTGCCCAGCATCCAGAACGCGGGCCACATGCCCTGCCCGCGCGGGACCTTCATCCGGGCTTCGACCCGGCCGTACGTCGTGGTGAACCTTCCGGCCGTGTTCAGCCGGGCGGAGGTGTACTCACACCGTCCGTACCAGCACTGGTAGTTGCCCGGGTTCTCCCGGCGGGCGGTGATCACCAGATGGCCCTGGCCGTCCAGAGCGGCGTTGCGGTTGCCCGCGGTGTAGTACTGCCGCTCGTGGTTGTTGACGTTGTCACCGGTCTCGGTCTGCCATCGGGCGCCGTCCACGGCGGAACCGGCGGGGCCGTCGAACTCCTCGGAGAACGTGACGGCGGCCGCCCGGGGTGCCGCGGCGGCGCGGGTGGAGGATTCGGCCGCGGTGGGGGACACGCCCAGCGCGGGTCCGGTGGACAGCGACGCGAAGACGAGGAGCGAGGCCAACGACAGCAGCAGGCGCCGGGGGCGCGGAGAGGCCATGGCTCTCCCTTCATGACACATGACGGCTGTCACGACATGGTCATGACATCCGTGGGCGCGGCCGGGCGGCTCGCCACTGGCCGCGCCTATTGGGTGGGGGGTGCGAACCGGCCCTGGCAGGGGCTTAGTTCACTACGTGATTTAAGAAGTGAGTAATGACCCTGTCAAGAGTTTGGTCTGGACCAGATTCAGGAGAGGGCGCCGCCGGGGCCGCAGCCGGATCGCACGGAGGGGGTGGTCCGCCGCCCGGGCGTCGCGGGAGGGCAGGATGGGAACATGAGCGTAGTCAAGATCAACGTACTGACCGTCCCGGCGGAACAGCGGGAGACCCTCGAGAAGCGGTTCGCCGCACGAGCCCACGCCGTCGAGAACTCGGACGGCTTCGAGTGGTTCGAGCTGCTCCGCCCCATGGAGGGGACCGACGACTACCTGGTGTACACGCGGTGGCGTGACGAGGAGTCGTTCCAGGCGTGGATGGAGGGCCCGATGAAGTCCGCCCACCGGGGCGGCACGGAGGGGGACCGGCCCAAGCCCGCGGCCTCGGGCTCCACCCTCTGGTCCTTCGAGGTGGTGCAACAGGCGGCGCCGAAGGGCGAGTAGCCGCCAAGGGCGGGTGGACACCGTACCGTCCACCCGCCCCGGGCTTCACCCGCCGCGAACAGGGCGAACTCCGGCCCTACGCATCGGTACGGGAGCCCGCAGTGCCGTTCGCCGACAGGCTCCGGACCGAGCCGCTCGGCCGGCCGGAGGGCGACTGCGGGTTCGTCACGGCCGTCCGCCGAACTGCCAGGCGTGGACTTCGACGTCGGCGTACCCCTCCGGAGCCAGGACCGCGCGCGCCGAGTCCGGGTCGGGGGCCCTGAGCAGCACCGCGGTACCCACCCGGGTGACGCCGTCGTCGGACAGCAGCGGCCCGTACGCGATCAGCTCGTCCCGGCCGGGCGGCACGACGAGGCCGTCGTCCGTTCCCGGGCCGAGGCCTAGGACCAGGTACCGGTCGCCACCGCTGCGGCCGCCGGGGAAGTCCCACATGGTGCGGCCCAGCATGTTGCGCCACCGGCGAAGCAGCACGTCCCGGTAGACACCGGCCTGGTAGTTGGGCTCGTCGAAGACGAACGCGCGAGCGGCGGCCGCATCCGGCAGATCGACGATGTGCACGCTGCCGGTCGGCGCGTCGCCGCCGACGGCGAACGTCGGGCCGCGGGCGATCATCCGCTCCGCGTACCGGTCCATGTAGGACCAGTGCCCCTCCAGCAGTTCGTCGCGCAGGGTGGCGGAGGCGGGCCGATCACGGTGATAGCAGAAGAACTCCATACCGGCAGACCCTTGCCGACTCGGCCCGGTATCTCAACCTCGGCCCGGTATCCCCACAGGGCCCGGTATCCCCACAGGGAGGGACCCGGTGGGTGGGCCCGAGGGTGCCGGGCTTCCGGGCTTCGGAGGGTCGAGCGACTTTCGGCCGTTCCGACCGATCCGCCGGCCGCCTGCTTGCGGTGGACCTGCCGGTCCGTGATGGCGCTCCTGCCGCAACTCGGTTCCGGACCCGATGACATGACGCGCCATCATATAGTTGCGACGGCGCGCGGTGCTCCCCGGATCTCCCGCCGCGGGCCGGACCCCACTGGAAAGGCACGACCCTGCGGAACCAACCGCGCAGCCGCACCGACAACGTCTCCTCCGCTGCGCCCTCGCCCCGCCGGTCGGTGTTCTCCCCCGCCGCCGACGCCATCGGCTCGGAACTCGATCTGCTGATGACCGGCAGCCATGTCGTGCACGCGCTGACCCCCGGATTCTGCGACGCGGCCTCCGTCCACCTGCTGGAGCGGTGGCGTGTCGAGGAGAACGCGCACGCCGGTGTGGACGCGCCCAGGATCGAGGCACGCCGGACGGCGCTGCGCGTCGGGCCGGGAGCGCGGGAGGACTGGGAGGGCACGCTGCCGGTCGGCGAGGTGATCTCCTTCCCCCGGGACACGCCGTACGCCCGCGCGCTCACCACCGGGCAGGCTCAGGTGCTCGACGCGGTGGACCCGCATGCGTCCGAGCGGCTCCTCGCCTCCGGGGACGGCGAGGCCCGCGTCCGCGATCTGCTGGGTGTGGCGGGCCTCCTGGTCGTACCGCTGCGGCTGCGGGACCTGGCGATCGGCTTCGTCACCTGCACGCGCGGACCGGGCCGTGCGCCGTTCGGCCCGGCGGACGTGGCCGCCGTGGAGGCGCTGGCCGCGCGGGCCGCCGTGGCCTTCGACAACGCGCGCCGCTACGAGCGCGAGCGGCGGACCTCGCTGGCCATCCGCAACAGTCTGCCGCCCGGCACGGCCCAGGAGTTCGGCGGCTGCCGCACCGCGCACGGCTGCCTGCCGGCCGGGCAGGGCAATCTCGTCGGCGGTGACTGGTTCGACGTGCTGAAGCGGCCGGGCGACCGGGTCAGCCTGATCGTCGGGGACGCCATGGGACACGGCCCGGAGTCCGCCGTCGCGATGATCCAGCTGCGCACCGCCGTCCGCACCCTGGCGGCGCTCGACATCCCCGCCGCCGACCTCATAGGACGGCTCGACACACTCGCCGGGGACTCCCCCGGCATCTCCTTCGCGACCTGCATATACGCCGAGTGGGACGCCCGGCGACGCACCTGCACCCTGGTGGGGGCGGGCCACCCTCCCCCGTTGCTGCGCGGCCCGGACGGCCGCACCGCCCCGGTCAGGCTGACCGGGGCGGGCCTGCCCCTGGGGCTCGGGGCGGGCAGCTACGAGGAGACCGTGCTCAGCGTGCCGGATCCGGCCCTGCTGGTGCTCTACAGCGACGGCCTGGTCGAGTCCCGCGACGCCGACATCGACCAGGAGATCACCCGCCTCGCGCGCACCGTGGACGCGGCGGCCGGCGTCGAGCCCGTGGACGGCGGCGGGCAGGACGCGCTGCCGTCCCTGTGCCGTCGGCTCCTGCACGCCCCTTCCGGCGCGGCCGGAGCCGACGACCGCACCCTGCTGCTGGCCGAACTGACCCCTGCCGGGCGCTGAGCCGCCGGGACCGGCCGGCGTGCCGGTTCCCGCGCCCGCTCAGGCCGTCATCGTCGCCCAGATCGCGTTGCCGCCGGTGAGCCTCGACCGGTCGACTCCCCAGGCCTCGGCGAGCTGCTCGACGAGGAGGAGACCGCGACCGCCCTCGTCGTCCGGTCCGGGCTCGCAGCGGGGCAGCCCCCGTCCCGTACGGTCGTGATCGTGCACCTCCAGGCGCAGGCGCCCGTCCGTGACGAGTCCCGCGCCGCACAGGAACCGGGTGCCGAGCGTGTGCCGTACGGCGTTGGTGGCCAGCTCGGACACGAGCAGGACGGCGTCCGCGCACAGCTCGACCGGCAGCCGCCACGCGGCCAGCCGGGCGCTCATCGAGCGGCGGGCCACCGAGACGCTGGAGCGGTGTGCCGGGAGTTCGATCCAGTGCGCCCGCTCGGGGCTCCAGGTGTCCAGGGACCGGCTGCCCGAAGGCCGGGTGTCCGAAGGCCGGCTGTCCGAGAGCCGGGTGTCCGAGGGCTGGGGTGAGGAGGTCGTGTGGGGGGACACGGTGGTCGCCTTCCGTGGGGGGGCGGCAGCAGCCAGAGGCACAGAACGGTGAACAACGGGCCTACGGAGGAGGGGTGTTCCGCTCGGGCCCGGCACCGCGAACGTCCGAGCGGTCCAACGCCTGTGGGGGTGGCAGGGGTTGGCCGGGGAACCCTCGAGTTCGGCGGCACGCTTCACACAAGTAACTATGCTCGCAACGAAGTTCAAGCTGCAACTGACTGCCCGAGAATGCACAGGATGACCAGCTCGCCCCCTCGGGACATCGACACCGGCAGGCGCGTCGAGCCGTGGCCGCCCCCACCGGCCGGACCCGGCCGGACCGGCTCGTGCCCGGCCCCGGGCCTCAGTGCTCCCGGGCCGGAAGGCGGTCCAGGCCCGTGTCGAGCATGATGCGGTCGACGGTCCGGGAGAGCGCGCTGTCGGCGCCGACGACCGTCTCGACACCGCCCGGCAGCAGATCGAGCTCCCGGTACCAGGCGCGCAGGTCCGCCTCGCCGACCTCGTGGGCGATCGGCTTGGTGGCGTGGCGCACCAGGGTCTCGGCGAACGGCACATGAAGGTAGTAGCCGTGGGTCGGGCCGCGGTGGTCCGCGCGCAGTCGCTCGAGCATGGGACCGTACCGGTCGGCGTACAGGATGCCTTCGAGGACGACGTGGTAGCCCGCGTCCAGGGCATAGCGGGCGACCGCCTCGATCAGCCCGATGTTCGCCCCGCCGGGCCGGTCGTGCTCGCGCAGTACGACCCGGCGGAGGTTGTCCTGTCCGACCAGGGCCAGGCCCCGGCCGAACCTCTCGCGCAGACCGGCCGCGACCGCCGACTTGCCCGAGGCGCTGTTGCCGCGCAGGACGATCAACCGGGTCTCCGGGGTGCCCACCCTCACGGCGGCCACGCTACCGGCACGGCGGACACCGCCGGTTCGTCCACCGGGCGACGGCCGTCCTCCTCGACCCGGCCGGGGTCACCCGGACACATACGCGTTGAGGGGTGACAGCCCGTCCAGGTCCACCTGGAGACCCTTCAGGCCGGAGGTGTGGAGGAAGGTGCGTACCGGGACGTACACCGGGACGGCCGCCGCCTGCTCCATCACCCGGCGGTCGACCGTGGACCACTTCTCGCCCGCCGCCGCCAGGTCGGCCGTCGCGTTGGCCTCGTCGATCGCGGTGTTGACGGCCGCGCTGTCGAGCCGGGAGAAGTTGGACGTGGTCGGGTAGGTGTAGCGGCCGTCGAAGGAGTCCGGAAGATACGCCGACGCCAGCGGGAGGCCGCTGGCGTTCATCGGCAGGCGGACCAGGTCGTACTCGCCCTTTCCCGCGTTCTCGTAGATGTCGGAGACGTCGACGTTCTTCAGCGTCACCCGGAAGCCGGCCTTGTCCAGGGCCTTCTTCACCGCTTTCGCCCGTGCTTCGTCGGCTGCCGTCGCGAAGGCGACGGTGAGCGGGTAGCCCGTCTCGCCGGCCTCGGTCAGGAGCGCGCGGGCGGCGTCGGGGGCGCCGTGCGCGCCGGCCCCGTACAGGTCGAAGTCGCGGGAACCGCGGATGCCCGGCGGCATCAGGTGGTGCGTGGCGACGCCGTCCTCGCCGCTCGCGGCCAGGACGTCCGCCGCCGGATACGCGGTGGCGATGGCCTGGCGGACCTTCAGTTCCGTGACCCGCTCGGTGTCGACGGAGTACGCGTGGACGTAGGGGGCCGGTGAGGTCACCCGGACCGTACCGCTGCCGGTGGCGCCGTCCGCCGCGCCGAGTCCGTCCTTGTCCAGCGAGCCGGAGAACGTCATCACGGCGGATCCGGGACCGGCCGCGCGGATCCGGGACTTGATCTCGTCGAGGGTGAGCGCGCCGGTGATCTCGTAGCGGTCGGGGTACGCGGTGCGCACCGGGTCCGTGTCCGCGCGCCACTTCGGGTTGCGGGTGAGCGTGAGGTTCTTGGCGCCGGTGAAGGAGCCGATCTGGTACGGGCCCGTCGAGGGCAGGAGGGTGGAGGTGCCGGAGATGTCGGAGACCCGCTCCGGCACCGGTGCGCCGTTGGGACCGGCCAGGACGACGTTGAAGTCGGGGTGCGCGCCGTCGAGATGGAAGACGATCGTGCGGTCGTCCGGGGTCTCGATGACGCCCGGCGGCATTTCGTGCTCGGCGCCGATGCCGTCCGCGTCCTCGGGGCCGAGCAGGAAGCTGCGCAGGGTGCGGTCGCCCATCGGGAACTCGTCGGGGTCGAGAGCGCGCTCGACCGCGTACGCGAAGTCCTTGGCGCGTACGGGCGATCCGTCGTTGTAGGTGAGGCCCGCCTTGAGGGTGAACGTCCAGTCGCGGCCGTTCAGCGACGGCCGGCCGGTGTCCTGGGCGAGGTCCCCGACGAGCCGGACGGAGCCGTCGGGCAGGGTTTTGAGGGCGGTCAGGCTGCGGTGGACGAGGCGGGAGATCAACCGGTCGGCGCCGGACCACATGTTGCCCGGGTCGACGGTGGTGATCTCACCGGGTTCGAGGACCGTGACCGTGCCGCCCTCACGGGCGTCCCGCACCGCCGGGGCGGGTCCCTCGGAGTCGGCGGCCGAGCCGAGCGTGAGCGTCTGGGTCTTCGCCACCGGGGCCACGGCGACGGCCTTCGACCCGCCCGAGCCGTTCTTCCCGCCGCCCTCGTCGTCGCCGCCGTCGCCGCCGAAGGTCTGGAGGACGACGAGTGCGGCCACGAGCGCGACGGCGACCGCGGAGGCCCCGATCGCCACGCCGCGCCCACGCCGACGTGCGGCCACGGGAACCGTCGGCGGCTGCCGCGGGCGGGGCGGCGCGAGCAGGTACGAGGTGACGTCGACGCCGGGAGGCGTGACATCCGTGGCGGACGGGCCCGGGGCCGAGGCCGGGGCCGGGGCGGCGGGAGTCGACGCGGCTGGGGTCGGCACGCCTGGGGTCGACGCGGCTGGGGTCGACGCGGCTGGGCTTGAGGCAGGGTCCTGCCGGCTCCGATGCGCCGGCATCCCGGCCGGGCTCTCCGGTGCGGTCGGGGCGGAGCGCTGCCCCGGCGGGGTGGTGTGATCCGCGAGCGGGGACGCGGAGAGCGGGGGCGCGTGCACGGCCAGCCTCTCGAACAGCGCCCGCGCCTCCTCCGCCGTCGGTCGCTCGCCGACCGGCTTCGCCAGCATCCGCCCCAGCAGCTCGTCCCACTCGGGGGCCAGCCCCGGACGCCGTACCGAAGGCTTCTGCGGTGTCTCGTACACATGACAGTGCATCAGCGCGGGCGCCGACGCCGAGTCGAAGGGCGGTGCGCCGGTGAGCATCTCGTACACCGTGCAGCCCAGCGCGTACACATCAGTGCGGCCGTCGTCCGCGCCCCGGGTGAAGCGCTCCGGCGCCATGTAGGCGAGGGTGCCGACGGGCGAGTCGGTGGTCACGGTGAGCCGGCCGCCGGTCGTCGCGTCCAGGAACTTCGCGATACCGAAGTCGAGCACCTTCACCATGCCCTCGTCCGTGAGCATCACGTTCGCCGGCTTGATGTCGCGGTGCACGATGCCGGCCCGGTGCGCGGTCGCCAGGGCCCGGCAGACCTGCGCCGCGAGCACCGCGACCCGCTCCGGCGCCGGCGGCCCCTCGGCCGACAACTCGCGCAGGGTCCGTCCCGAGAGCAACGGCATGACCAGGTAAGGGACTTCGCCTTCCGCGCCGTGATCGAAGACCGGCACGATGTACGAGCTGTCGAGGGCGGCGGCGGCCCGCGCCTCCCGCCCGAACATGGCGAGCAGCCGTTCCCGCTCGGCACCTGCCGTGCCCGGTGGCAGGCTCAGCAGTTTGACGGCCACCGTACGGTCGAGCCGCGCGTCCCTGGCCCGCCACACCACCCCCATACCGCCCGCACCGATCCGCTCCGTGAGCGTGTACCGGCCGTCCAGGACCGTGTCGCGCATCCCCGCCCCCCACTCGCTCACGGATTCGATGCTGTCAATGTACCTACGCGCAAGGCGAGTTGAGGGGTTCCCGGGAGAGGTGCGGCGGCTTGCGCGACGGGGCGGACCCGCTCGCCCGCGAGAGGGTGTGAAACCGGGATTCCTCCGTGAGCGCACTGTTCGAATCCCTCGAAAATGTGAACGGGTGTACGTACCGGGGTCGTTGGGACGTAAGTTGTGGCTCGACTGCCCACGCCTCGCCTGAAAGACGGACGCCCCTCATGACCGACCATGCGACCACCCCCGGATCAGCGGCACATCAGAAGATCGACACCTCGGTGCCGCACTCGGCCCGCATCTGGAACTACTGGCTGGGCGGGAAGGACAACTACCCCGTCGACGAGCAGGCCGGTGACGCCTACACCGCCGTGTTCCCCGGCATCGTCACCATCGCCCGCAGCAGCCGGGCGTTCCTGCGCCGCAACATCACGTATCTGGTCTCCGAGGCGGGCATACGGCAGTTCCTGGACGTAGGCACCGGCCTGCCGACCGCCGAGAACACCCATGAGGTCGCCCAGGGCCTCGCCCCCGAGACCCGGATCGTCTACGTGGACAACGACCCGCTGGTCCTGGCCCACGCCCGCGCCCTGCTCTACTCCACCGCGGAGGGTGCGACCTCCTATGTCGACGCCAATGTGCTGGAGCCGGAGCGCATCCTGGAGAGCGCCGCGCAGACGCTGGACTTCAGCCGTCCCACCGCGCTCATCCTCAGCAACATCCTGGGCCACGTCGCCGACTACGACCGGGCCCGCTCCATCGTCACCAGCCTGATGGCGGCCCTGCCGTCCGGCAGCTACCTCTCCGTCAACGACGGTTCGCGGGGCATCGACCCGGTCTTCGAGGCGGCCCAGGACGCCTACAACGAGAGCGGCGCCGTCCCGTACAACCTGCGCTCCGTCGACGAGATCACGGCCTACTTCGACGGCCTGGAGCTCCTGGAGCCCGGGGTCGTCTCGGTCCCCCTCTGGCGCCCGGAGGCAACCTCCCCCGCTCCGGACGTCATCGCCGAGCACGGCGGCCTCGCCCGCAAGCCGTAGCGACCCGCGCCGGCGCCCCTCGCCCGACGGGCGGCCCGCGCCCATCGCACTCCGCCGCACCCGCCTCACGGCCGGTGCGGCGGAGCCGTTCAACTCTCGGACCGATATTGACGGATAATGTCAGTACTCCGTAAGATCGACCCCGGCATTGAGTGTCAGCATCAAGCCCTGGCTAGCTGACCGGCAACCCTCCTGCGCGGTGGGGTGCTCCAGGTGAAAGCCCGGCAGGGTCACCGACCCCGCAAGCGCGTGGCCCCGGTTCAGGGGCCTGAGAGGTGGAGGATCAGCGTGCGGCACAGCGGCAACCTGAGCGCCTCGATCGCGACCGCGGCGCTGTTCTCCGGCTTCTCCCGCCGACGCCACATCGACCTGCAGCGTTCCGCCAGCTGTCTGTGTCAGGGCTGATCACGCCCCACCTCGCAGGCTGACCCCCGCCCACGGCGCGGTCACGCCGTCATCGACATCGCCGTCGACACAGTCGTCGACATCCCCTCCCCCTGATCAGTTCTGAGCAGTGCCGGTCCGTGCCCCGTGCGTGGCCGGCACCATCCGCGCATCGCCATGGCCGCGTTCCGCTCCGGCATGTGCGCGATGACCTTGGAGTAGGAGAACCATCCCGTGACAGCGCATCCGGATTCCCGTACCCACCGGTGGGCGGCGCTCGCCGCACTCGTGACCGGCAGCCTGCTGCTCAGCGCCTGCTCGTCGGGCGACAGCGGCGGCTCGAGCGACGCGGGCGGCAGCCCGAAGTCGGGTGGCACCCTGACCTTCGCGGTGGGTTCCGACGCCGGCTGCGTGGATCCGCAGCAGGTGGGCAGCAACGACACCATCTACTCCCTGCGTCAGGTCGTGGACTCCCTGACCGACCAGGACCCCAAGACCGGCAAGATCGTGCCGTGGCTCGCGAAGAGCTGGGACGTCAGCTCGGACACCACGACGTTCACGTTCCATCTGAGATCAGGTGTCACCTTCAGCGACGGGACACCGCTGACCGCGCAGGTGGTCAAGGACAACTTCGACGCGGTGCCGAAGCTCGGCGCCCTGGGCACCCTCGCCCAGGGGTACCTGAGCGGCGTGGAGAGCACCACAGCCGTGGACCCGCTCACGGTGCGGGTGAGGTTCAAGCAGCCCAACGCGCAGTTCCTCCAGGCCACGGCCACCCACTCGCTGGGCATCGAGTCTTCGGCGAGCGTGCTCAGGAGCCCGCAGGAGAAGTGCAGCAAGGGAGTGGTCGGTTCCGGGCCGTTCGTACTGAACGGCTATGTGCAGAACCAGTCGATCACCCTGGCCAAGCGTGCCGAGTACGCCTGGGGTTCCTCGCTGTGGACCAAGCAGGGCGAGGCGTACCTGGACAAGCTGGTGTTCAAGGTGGTGCCCGAGGCGGGCGTACGCACCGGCAGCCTCCAGTCCGGCCAGGTCGACGCGATCGGCAGCGTCGGCCGGGCCAACGAGGCGGCCCTCAAGGGCGGTGCGGTGAACCTCCAGGCACGGGCCAACCCGGGCGTGGTGTTCAACCTGAGCCTGAACAACTCCCGGCCGCTGTTCAAGGACGCGAAGGTGCGCCAGGCGATCCTGTTCGCCATCGACCGGCAGCAGATCGTCGACGCCGTCTTCCCGACCGGCACCGAGCCGGCGACCAGCATCCTGGCGCACACCACGCCGGACTACACCGACCTCGGCGCCGACCTGGCCTTCGACGCCGCCAAGGCGAAGTCCCTCCTGGACGCGGCCGGCTGGAAGGCGGGCAGCGACGGCATCCGGGCCAAGGGCGGCAAGAAGCTGAGCCTGACCGTCAAGTGGTTCGCCAACGCGGCCACCAACCAGCCCGCGCTGGAACTGATCCAGCAGCAGCTCAAGGCCGTCGGTGTCGAGGTGGTGCTCAAGCAGCTCCAGATCGCCCAGTTCTCCCCGACCCTCCAGTCCGGCGACTTCGACGCGGTCTGGGGCAACGTGACCCGGGCCGACCCGGACATCCTGCGCAGCTCGTACTCCACCCAGCTGGCCAACTTCTACCACCTGCCGGCCACCGCGCTGGACACCGCGCTGACCCAGCAGGCCGCGACGACCGACGCGGCCAAGCGCAAGCAACTCGTCACCCAGGCACAGCAGTTGATCGTTCAGAACGCCTATGTCGTACCCGTGGTGGAACTGCAGACCCAGCTGGGGGTGGCGAAGAAGGTACACAACCTCGCCTTCGAGGCCTCCAGCCGGATCCAGCTGCACGACACCTGGATCGGGTAGCGGCCGGCATGCGTCTCTACGTGGTCAAGCGTCTCGCGCAGGCCCTCGGGGTGCTGTGGGCGGCCTACACGGTGTCCTTCCTCGTGCTGGACTACCTGCCCGGCGATCCCGTCTCGGCGATGGCCGGCGCGGGAGCGGACACGGGGCAGGTCGATCCGGCCCAACTCGCGGCGCTGCGCCACGAGTACGGCTTCGACAAACCGGTTCTCGCGCAGTACGCCGACTATCTCGGCAGGGCGGTGCGCGGCGACTTCGGCGACTCGGTGTCCACCGGCCGGCCGGTGACCTCGACGCTGGCCGACGCGCTGCCGCAGACCCTCCAGTTGACCGGAGCGGCGCTGCTGCTCGCGGTGGCCCTCGGCGGTGGGCTGGCGGTCCTGGCGACCTACACGACCCAACGGTGGTTGCGGCAGCTGCTGCTGTCGCTGCCGCCGCTGGGGGTGTCGGTGCCGACGTTCTGGGTCGGGCTGGTGCTCGTCGAACTGTTCTCCTTCCGCACGAGGCTGTTCCCCGCGTTCGGCAACGACGGCCTGCGGGGCCTGGTGCTGCCCGCGGTGACGCTGGCGATCCCGACCGGCGCCCTGGTGGCGCAGGTGCTGGCCAAGAGCCTGCTCACGGCGCTCGACCAGGCCTATGTGGAGACCGCCCGCGCCAAGGGCGCCGGCCGGCTGCGGATCCATCTGCGGCACGCGCTGCGCAACGCCTCGTTGCCGGCTCTGACGGTCGTCGGACTGCTGGCCGGTCAGCTGATCGCCGGTTCGGTCGTCGTGGAGACGGTGTTCTCCCGCGACGGGCTGGGGCGGGTGACCGCCGCCGCCGTCACGGTCCAGGACATCCCGCTGGTCCAGGGGGTCGTGGTGTTCGGGGCGCTGATCTTCGTGGCGGCCAATCTGATCGTCGATCTCGTCTACCCGCTGCTCGACCCGCGGATCGTGGTGGCGGCGAGCAGGAAGGTGCGCCCCGCATGAGCCGGACACTTGCCGACGACGTCACCGCCGGAGCCGCCGGAACGGCGGGAGCTGTCGAAGCGGTGGGCCCCGTCGAAGCCGCGGCCGGCCTGGCCCGGCCGGTGGATCCCGGTACCGACCCGGGCCCCGTTCCTGCCGGGCGCGGAGCCGGACCCCGACGGTTCCTGCTGTTCCTGCTGCGCAGGCCCGGCCTGGTGGCCTCGGTCCTGGTGGTGGTGCTGGTGGTGCTGGCCGCCTTCTGGCCAGGGCTGTTCACCTCGCAGGACCCGCTGCACGGGGTGCCCGCGGAGAACTTCCGCAGCCCCGGCGGCGGGCACTGGTTCGGCACCGACGAACTGGGACGTGACGTGTTCTCCCGGGTGGTGCACGGTGCCCAGCTGTCGTTGAAGGCGACCCTGATCGCGGTGGGGTTCGCGTTCGTGGTCGGCGGCCTCATCGGCCTGGTCGCCGGGTTCGTGGGCCGCTGGGTCGAGGACGTGCTGATGCGCTTCGTCGACGTGCTCCTGTCGATCCCGTCGCTGTTCCTGTCGCTGGCCCTGGTCACCGCGCTGGGCTACGGAACGGTGAAGGTGGCCGTCGCGGTCGGTATCGCCAGCGTGGCCGGCTTCGCCCGGGTGACCCGCGCGGAGGTGCTGCGGGTGCGGCAGGCGGTCTTCGTCGAGGCGTCGCGCTCCTGCGGAGCCCGCTGGTACTCGGTGCTGGGCCGGCACGTCCTGCCCAACGCGGCGGGCCCGGTGATCGTGCTCGCCACCCTCGAGTTCGGCGCCGCCATCCTCGCCGTGTCGTCGCTCAGCTTCCTCGGCTACGGGGCTCCCCCACCGGCGCCGGAGTGGGGCACGTTGATCTCCGACGGGCGCAACTACCTGGCCAACGCCTGGTGGCTCACCGCGCTGCCCGGACTGGCGATCGCGGCGACGGGTCTCGCCACCAACCGCATCGCGCGGGCGCTGGACGGCGAATGGTCCCGACAGCGATGACCGGCCCCACGACGAACGAACCCGAGACGGACGTACCCGTGACGGAAGAGACCGTGACCCACGAGGCCGTGACCGACGCCGCTGTGGCCGACCAGGCCGTGCCGGGCCACAGCGCGACCGACCACGGCCCGACCGGCCGGCCGCCCACCGACGAGGCCGCGACGGACGAGGCCCCGACGGACGAGAGCGTGACCGGCGCGGCTTCGGCGGACGCGGCTTCGGCGAACGCGGCTTCGGCGAACGCGGCTTCGGCGGACGAGCCCGCGCTGCTGGAGGTGCGGGGCCTGTCCGTGTCCTACCGCACCCGTGGCGGCACCGTGCGCGCGGTGCGGGGCGTGGACCTCGACGTATGGCCGGGACAGGTCACCGCGGTGGTCGGCGAGTCGGGTTCCGGGAAGAGCACGACCGCGCACGCGATCACCCGGCTGCTGGCGGCCAACGGCGGCATCGACGCCGGTACCGTCCGCTTCGGCCGGCACGACCTCACCGCGCTGTCGGAACGTGAGCTGCGTACCGTACGCGGCGCGCAGATCGGTCTGGTGCCGCAGGACCCGACGGTGTCGCTCAACCCCGTCAAACGCATCGGCGAGCAGGTCGCCGAGGTGCTGCGCATCCACGGGCTGGCCACCCGCCGCTCCGCTCCGTCGGCCGCGATCGCGATCCTGGACCAGGCGGGACTGCCCGACGCGGCCACCCGTGCCCGGCAGTACCCGCACGAACTGTCGGGCGGGATGCGCCAGCGGGCCCTGATCGCGGTCGCCATCGCCGCGAAACCGCGGCTGATCATCGCCGACGAGCCGACCAGCGCGCTCGACGTCACCGTGCAGCGCGTCATCCTCGACCATCTCCAGCACCTCACCGAGGAGTCCGGCACGGCCGTGCTGCTGGTGACGCACGATCTCGGTGTGGCCGCCGACCGGGCGCAGCGGCTCGTGGTCATGTCCGAGGGGCGGGTCGTCGAGGCCGGGCCCACCCGGGACGTTCTGGAGAACCCGCAACACGCGTACACCCGGCGGCTGCTGGCCAGCGCGCCCAGCCTCACCACGGCCCGGCCGCGCGCCACGGCCGCGGTCACCACGGCCGCGGTCACCACGCCCGCGGTCACCACGCCCGCTCCCGACGAGGCGCCGCTGGTGGAGGCGCGCAACCTGGTCAAGGAGTTCCGGCTGCCCGCCGCCGCGGGCGCGGCCCGCACCCTGCGCGCGGTCGACGACGTCAGTCTCACCCTGCACCGCGGCCGGACGCTGGCCCTGGTCGGCGAATCCGGCTCGGGCAAGTCCACCACCGCCCGCCTGGTGCTGCGGCTGGTCGATCCGACCTCCGGGAGCGTCCTGTTCGACGGCGCCGATGTCACGACCGCACGCGGAGCGGGGGCCCGGCAGCTGCGCCGGCGGGCCCAGCTCGTCTACCAGAACCCGTACGCCTCGCTGGATCCCCGGTTCTCGATCGGCGAGGTGATCACCGAGCCGCTGCGCGCGTTCCGGGTCGGCGACCGCGCCTCCCGGCTCGCCCGGGCCCGGGAGCTGCTCGACCGGGTGGCGCTGCCCGGCGCGACGCTGGACCGTCGCCCAGCGGAGCTGTCCGGCGGGCAGCGGCAGCGGGTCGCGATCGCCCGCGCCCTCGCGCTCTCGCCCGACCTGGTGGTGTGCGACGAACCCGTGTCGGCGCTCGACGTGTCCGTCCAGGCCCAGGTGCTCGACCTGCTCGCCGAGCTGCAGGCGGACACGGGGGTGGCCTACCTGTTCATCTCCCACGACCTGGCCGTCGTACGCCAGATCGCGCATCAGGTCGCCGTCATGCGGTCCGGCCGCATCGTCGAGACGGGTACCGCCGAGGACCTGTTCACCCACCCGCGCCACGAATACACCCGCGAACTGCTCGCGGCGATCCCCGGCGGCCGCCACGCGCCGGCCGGGGCCGGCTCGCCCGAACCGAAGGAGCACCAGTGACCGTTCACGACACATCGGCAGACCTCGACGCCTTCGTCGACGACTGGCAGGAATGGCATCGCCGGCAGGAGGCACGGCTCGCCGACCCGCACGGCTTCCTGGCGATCACCGGCCTGCACTGGCTGAGCGATCGGCCGGAACGCTTCCCGGACGCGCCGGGAGCGTGGTCGACCGACGCCGACGGAATCGTCGTGGTCCTCGACGAGGGCGAGGAACTGGTCGTCGACGGGACGGCCGTCCGGGGCGAGCACCGCTTCGGGGTGATCCCGGAGCGCGGCGGGGTCGACGCCGTGTGGGGCGACGCGGTCATCGAGGTGGCCAAGCGCGGCGGGCAGGACATCATCCGCCCGCGGCACCCGGACACTCCGCTGCGCACCGGCTTCACCGGCACGCCGGCCTACGCCCCGCACCCCCGCTGGGTGGTGACGGGCCGTTACACGGCGTTCGACGAGCCCCGGCCGACGACCGTGGGCGCGGCGGTGGAGGGACTGGAGCACGTGTACGACGCGCCGGGCCGGGTCGAGTTCGAGCTGGACGGGCGTCCGCTGGCACTGACCGCGTTCCCCGGTCACGGCCCGGGAAGCCTGCTCGTGCTGTTCACCGACGCGACCTCGGGGGTCAGCACGTACGCGGCCAACCGCGCCCTCGCGCTGGACGCACCCGCCGCCGACGGCACGGTCGTCCTGGACTTCAACCGGGCGGCGAACCTGCCGTGCGCCTACACCGATCTGGCGACCTGCCCGCTGCCGCCCGCGGAGAACCGGCTGCCGGTGCCGGTCGAGGCCGGGGAGAAGATCCCCCGCGAGCGCGGCGGGTCCTGACCACCGAGCGCCGATGAGCCGACCCCGACCCTGAGGACTGGCACCGTATGAGCATCCCCTCCATCACCTCGCTGGCGTTTCTCACCCCGGGCAACTTCGCCGACGACGATCCCTACACCGGTCTGGAGGAGACGCTTCAGCTGTTCGAGTACGGCGAGCGGCTCGGCTTCGACGGCGCCTGGGTCCGGCAGCGCCATCTCGAACACGGGGTGGGTTCCGCCGCGGTGTTCCTCGCCGCGGCGGGTCAGCGGACCGAGCGGATCGAGCTGGGCACCGCGGTCATCCCGATCGGGTACGAGAGCCCGTTCCGGCTGGCCGAGGACCTGGCGCTGGCCGACGTGCTGTCCCGCGGCCGGCTGCAGGCCGGGTTCAGTACCGGCATGCCGCACGCCGAGCTGCTCGGCGATCTGGTGTACGACGGGGACTGGCGCGGCTTCGACCTGTCGTACGGCCGGATCGCCCGTGTCGTCGACAACCTTCGCGGGGACTACCTCGGGGGTCCGGACACCGTGATCCAGTCGCCGGGCAACACCCAGCGACCGCGGCTTCAGCCGCACGATCCGGGCCTGCTGGACCGTGTCTGGTACGGCGGCGGCAGCCTGCGCTCGATCCGGTGGGCCGCGGAGCACGGCCTGAATCTGCTGAGCGGCAACATCGTCACCGGTGAGGGCACCGACGACTTCACCACCGCCCAGCTCACCCTGCTCTCCGAGTACCGGCGCGCGGTCTCCGCCGCCCGTCCGGCGCGGGTGGCGCTGGGGCGGGTGATCGTGCCGTTCGACAGCGCGGACACCGCCACCCGGGCCCGGTACCGGGAGTACGCGGCGGCCCGGCACGCGCGCACCCTGGCGCCGCAGGGCAGGAACCGGACGCTTTTCGCGCCGGACGTGGTCGGGACGGCGGAGCAGATCCTGGAGCAGCTGACGGCCGACCCCGTGGTCTCGGCCGTGTCGGAGCTGCGCCTGGAGCTGCCGTACGAGTTCCACCGGGCCGACTACGAGCAGATCCTGCACGATGTCCGGCACTCGATCGCGCCGGAACTGGGCTGGCGACCCGCCGGCGCGACCGCCCCGGCCCCGCGGCCGGTCGCCGCCCGGGGCGGGGCCGGTCGATGAGCGGGGCCGGGACGGAGCCGTACGGTCAGACCAGCCGTCGGATGTCACCGCGGACCCGGTAGAAGCCACCGGCCGCCGTGTGCAGGGCGTCCACCACGTACCGGGCGCCGGGCTCCCGTATCTCGCGCGGGAACTGGACGTTCCAGGAGGTGTCGTAGCCGTCGGACACGACGTGCACCCGGACCCGGCCGGATTCCTGGACGCACTCGACGACGACCGTGCCGGCGGGCGCGTGGGCCACGGTGGCCACCGTGGCCGCGGCCGTGGCGGGGACGTAGGTCGGCAGCGCCTCGGCGAGCTTGACGTCCCGCGCCACCGGCACCGTGCCCTGCTGGGCCGCGGCGATGGCCGTCTCGCTCGCGTCCACGCAGACCAGCGAGCCGTCGGTGGTGACCAGGTACAGCCGTCCGCCGCGGTACTGCATGGACAGGGCCGAGCCGCCGCCCGTGCCGAGCTTCCACAGGCGGGTACCGTCCCGGTCGAAGCAGTAGACGGACGACGACGAGTCACCGGCGAACACGAAGCGCCCGTTGGGCGAGGTGGCGCACGAGTACACCGCGCTGTCGCAGCCGTACGTGGCCTCGACCGCGCCGGTCGCCTTCGACAGCCGCTGCACCACCTTGTGAGCGGTCCCCGCGTACACCGCGTCCTCCTCCTGCCAGCCGAACAGGACGCCGCCGCGGGTGGGGGTGTGCCAGAGTTCGCCGCCGCCGTCCGGCGCGTAGGCGGTGACGCCCCGGTGGTGGCCGTGGTAGACGGCCCGGTCGTCCGCACGGACCATCCAGGCGTGCTCGCCCTGGCTGCGGCGGGCCCACTGGTGCTCGTCCTCGTGGTCGATGACGGTGAGCCGGCCGTCGCGGTCCGAGACGTTCAGCAGGCCCTCGTGGATGTCCAGCCAGAAGATGTCGACGTCCGCCGCGATGTCGTACGCGGCGAACGGCAGCTTCGAGGACAGGTCGTAGACCTTGCCGTCGTCGCAGCCCGCGTAGATCCAGAAGTCGTCGGCGACCAGGCACTTCACGCCGTCCGGCAGGCTGAAGCGGGCCAGGACGCCACCGTCGTGGTCCAGGGTGTAGACGTCGCCGGACTGGTTGCCGACCCAGCAGCGGTCGTCGTCCACGTGAATGCCGAACGCCGAGGAACCGGTACGGAACCGCCAGAGCACCGGGGCCACGGCGCGCGCGGTGGACGGCGCCGAGGCCACCTGACGGCGGGTCACCGAACGTGGAGGACGCTGCCCGGCGACGGCGGGGGCGTATCCCTTGCGGACCTTCTCCCCGACCTTGCGCGCGGCGGCGGCCCGAGCCTTCTCGGTGGTGGGGAACGTCGTCGTCTGCAGTTGTCCGGCGGCGCCGATCCGCCCGTACCGCACCGTCACCACCACGCCGTCGACGGCCACTTCGTAGAACTTGTGCGCGCCGCCGTCGTCCTGCGACAGCTCCAGATACGTCGTCGACACGGTGCTGGACCCGGTAGCCATGACAAAACCCTCCCCAGGGTGGACCCGCGGCCGTTCCGGCGAGTCCCACTACCCGAACCGTAGGCGCAGGCACTGACAATCACGTCAGCCGGTGCCCGGCGGCGCGGCCGGGCCACCCGCCGGGCAGCGCGGGCAGAAGGGCTCCGGACCGGCGTGGGGCAGACCGCCGGCGGGCCCGTACCCCGTCTCGTCCGCCCGGGCGCTGTCCTCCCGGGAAGCGGCCGGGAGTCCGGCGGCGTCGTCCCCCAGCCGGATCCGCGTCTCGTGGACGCCGTCGCCGCTGAAGGTGTACGCCACGAGATCGGGGTACGGGTCGTGGTCGACGTCAGCTGTTCGTGTTCTCCGTGTCCTCCGTGTTCTCCGTGTTCCCCGGTCTCTGCGGGTGCTTCGGGCTCTGCGGGCTCTGCGGGCGCTTCGGGCTCTGCGCACTCTCCGTACTCTTCGGGCGTTCCGGGCTCTTCGTGGTCGTCGTGTCCTCGATGCCCTTCGCCGGCCGGCCGGGTGGGGCGTCGCCCGCGGTGAGGTGTTCCAGGACCTCGACCAGTTCCTGGCAGGCGAGTTCCACGGAGCGTCTGGTGTGGTGCTGTTCGGTGATCACCGCGGAGAGCAGCAGGGCGGTCAGGGCCATGGTGCCGTTGAAGGCCTGGAGCTTGATCATCACTTCGACGCGGCTCAGCCGTTCGAAGGGTCCGACGCTGTCCGTCGCGGCGACGGTGGCCATGACCGACGTGAAGAGCGCACACAGCATGCTGCCGGCGAGCTGGAAGCGCAGGGCCGCCCAGATCAGCAGGGGATAGACGAGAAAGAGCAGGCTGACGCGGCTGTGCGTGGCCAGGGGGACGAGGGCGCAGGAGATGAGGGCGAGTCCGACGGCCTCTTTCCAGCGGGACAGCCGCAGGGGCCGGGTGATCGTGTACAGCACGAGCAGGACCGGGGTGACGATCAGGACGCCCATCGCGTCGCCGACCCACCAGGCCAGCCAGACGGGCCAGAAGCTGTGCGCGGCGAGCTTGTCGGTGAGGACGAGCAGCCCGACGCCGACGGTCGAGCTCAGCAGCATGGCGGTGAGGGCGCCCAGGAAGACCAGCGCGAGGCCGTCCCGTAAGCGGGCCAGGTCGTTGCGGAAGCCCACCTTGCGGAGCATGAGGTACGCGCAGACGGGGGCGGCGGTGTTGCCGATCAGGTTGCCGATGACCGCGAGCCGTAACGAGGTCAGGGACATGATGACGAAGAGGGCTCCGAGCGCGATGCCCGGCCAGGCGCGGATCCCGAGGATCAGCAGACAGGCCACCGCCACGCCCGTCGGCGGCCAGATGGGGGTGAACACCGCGCCCTCGACGACGAGCTCGCGCACGAGCCCCAGCCGCCCGGCCGCGTAGTAGCCCAGGGCGACCGCCAGCGTCCGCACGGCGAAGACGGCTGGTCGACGCAGATCCGGGGTACCCACCACAGCAGCCATCAGACACCGGTGCGGCGCTGTCGGCGAGGCGAGACGCGGGCTGTCCGGCCCTATGGCTGAACCAGGGGGACGTCCGGCGCCGTCAGCCCGTCGTGTCCCACCACCAGCACGGCCGCGTCGTCCTCGTGCCCCACGCGCTCGGCGCCCTGGATCACCGCCGCGGCGAGGGAGCCCGCTGTCATGCCCGCGACGGCGGCGATACCGGCGAGGCGTACGACCTGGTCGAGGCCCTCCTCGACGCTCAGCGTCGGCCCCTCCACCACGCCGTCCGTGAGCAGGACGAACACTCCGCCCTTGGTGAGCCGGTAGCGGGTGACCGGGTAGTCCATGCCCTCCTGGACGCCCAGGGGCGGTCCGCCCTCGTCCTCGGCGACGCCGGACTTGCCGTCCGCCGTGGCCCACACGCACGGGATGTGCCCGGCCCTGGCGCTCTCCAGGACGCCGGTGGCGGGGTCGAGCCGCATGAAGGTGCAGGTGGCGAAGAGGTCGCTGCCGAGGGAGAGGAGCAGGTCGTTGGTCCGGGCGAGGAGTTCGCCGGGCTCGCCGGTGACGGAGGCGAGGGCCCGCAGACCGACCCGCACCTGGCCCATGAACGCGGTCGCCTCTATGTTGTGGCCCTGGACGTCGCCGATGGACAGGCCGATGCGCCCGTCCGGCATCGCGAAGGCGTCGTACCAGTCGCCGCCCACGTTGAGGCCGTAGCAGGCGGGCGCGTACTTCACGGCCAGCCGGAAGCCGGGCGCCGCGGGCAGGTCCCTGGGCAGCATGCCGCGCTGGAGGGCGAGGGCCAGCTCCACACGGGAGCGTTGCAGCTCCGCGCGCTCGCGCGCCTGGGCGGTCAGCGAACCGAGCCTGGCCAGCAGCTCGTCGCCGTCGTCCGTGGTGCGCTTGCGGGACATCGATCACTCCGGCGGGACGGCAGCTCGTCGGGAGGGCGGCCACATCGGGCAAACCTCACATTTTATCTTTACAAGATGATAGCGGCCTAGAGGCGCGGCCCGACGGGGCCGGCGTCGCACGGACCTTCGACGACCGGTGCGCAGCACTCACCCCCGTGGCCCTGTGAGCCCGCGCCGGTCCGCCCGAGGGGCGGGCCCGGCGCGGGCTCCCGGCTCATACGCTGAGCGCCGCCCGCACGGTCCGCTCGGCGCCCGTACCGCCGTCGCCGCAGGAGGTCACCCGGCCCGCCTCCAGCACGTAGTAGCGCTGGGCGGCCCGCATGGCGAAACCCACGTGCTGTTCGACGAGGAGGACACCGAGTCCGCCGCGCCGGGCGAGCGCCAGGATCGTCTCCTCGATCTCGGCGACGACGGACGGCTGGATGCCCTCGGTCGGTTCGTCGAGCAGGAGCAGCCTCGGCCGGGTGACCAGGGCCCGGGCGATGGCGAGCTGCTGGCGCTGTCCGCCGGAGAGCAGGCCGGCCCGGCGGCCGGACAGCTCGCGCAGGACGGGGAACAGGTCCAGCGCCTCGGCGATGGCCTCCTTCCCTCCCCCGCCGCCCGGACGGCCCGGCGAGACCCTCGGGCGGCCGTCCGCGACGAGCTGGAGGTTCTCGGCGGTGGTGAGGTGCGGAAAGGACTGCTGGCCCTGCGGGACGTACGCCATGCCGCGGGCGACCCGCCGGTGCGGGGAGAGACGGGTGATGTCCTCGCCGTCGAGCAGGACGGTCCCGCCGGTCGGCTTGATCAGCCCCATGGCGGCGCGCAGCAGGGTGCTCTTGCCGGCCCCGTTGTGCCCGAGCACGGCCGCGACGCCGTCCTCGGGAACCGCGACGGTCACCCCGTGCAGCACGGTGGTGCGGTCGTAGCCCGCCCGGACGGTGTTGATCTCCAGCATGGGCTTCACGCCTCCTCGGCGACGGACGCGGCGGCGGGGGCGGGCGCGGATCGGGGGGTGGGCTCGGATCGGGGGGTGGGCTCGGGTTCGGAGGCGCGCCCGAGGTAGACCTCCTGGACCTTGGCGTCGGCCTGGACCTCGGCGACGGAGCCCTCGCTGAGCACCTTGCCCGCGTGCAGGACGCTGACGCTCCGGGCGTAGGAACGCATGAAGTCCATGTCGTGCTCGATGACGACGACCGTGCGGTCCTCGCTCACCCGCCGCAACAGCTCGCCGGTGGCCTCGCGTTCGTCGTGGCTCATGCCGGCGACGGGCTCGTCCAGCAGGAGCAGCCGCACGTCCTGGACCAGCAGCATGCCGATCTCCAGCCACTGCTTCTGCCCGTGGGCCAGCACCCCGGCGGGCCGGTCGCGCAGATCGCTCAGCCCGATGGTCTCCAGAGCCCTGGCGACCGGCTCGGGCACGTCCTTGCGGCGCCGCAGCATGGTCCACGGCCCCCGCCCGGCGCCTGCGGCGATGTCCAGGTTCTGCACGACGGTCAGCTGCTCGAAGACCGTCGCCGTCTGGAACGTACGGCCGATCCCCAGCCGGGCGATCTTCTGCACGGGCCTGCCCAGCAGGTCCTGGTCGCCGAAGCGGACCGAACCGGTCGCCTTGACCAGGCCGGTGACCGCGTCGACGAGGGTGGTCTTGCCCGCGCCGTTCGGGCCGATGAGGAAACGCAGGTCGCCGGGGCGGATGTCGAGGTCGACGCCGTCGACGGCGGTGAAGCCGTCGAACGTCACCCGCAGGTCGCGTACGGTCAGTCCCTCGCCGCTCATGCTGTCCCTCCGGTCGCGGGGGTACGGGTACGGCGCCGCCGCAGGACGACGCCGAGGGAGGCCAGGCCGCCGGGCAGGAAGCCGACCGCCAGGACGAAGAGCAGGCCTTGGAGGTACGTCCAGGCGCCGGGGAAGGCGTCGGAGAGCGTGCTCTGCGCCCAGGCGACGGCGATCGCTCCGAGCACCGCGCCCACCAGCGAGGCCCGGCCGCCGACCGCGGCGCCGATGACGAAGCCGATGGACGGCACGATCCCGATCAGCGCCGGCGAGATGATCCCCACCGCCGGGACGAAGAGGGCCCCGGCGAGACCCGCCGTGCCGGCGGCGACGACGTACGCGACGAGTTTGACGTTGGCCGGGTTGTAGCCGAGGAAGCGGACCCGCTCCTCGGAGTCGCGTACGGCGACGAGGAGTTCGCCGTACCGGCTGACGAACAGCAGGCGGGCGCCCGCCGTCAGCAGCAGCAGGACGGCGGCGATGACGAAGTACACCATCCGCTGGTTGACGGGGTCGTCCAACGAGTAGCCGAAGAAACCCCGCATGTCGGTGAGGCCGTTGGTGCCGCCGGTGGTGGCCTGCTGGCCGACGAGCCAGATGGAGAGGGCGGCGGCCAGGGCCTGGCTGAGGATCGCGAAGTAGGCGCCCCTGACCCGTCGTCGGAAGACGAAGAAGCCGAGCAGCGCGGCGACCGCCATCGGCAGCAGCACGGTCATGGCCAGCGCGAAGGCAGGGTTGGCGAAGGGCCTCCACCACCAGGGCAGCGCGTCGCCCGTGCCGTACAGCTGCATGAAGTCGGGCAGCGTCTCGCCCGTCGCGGCCGCGTCGGCGAGCTTGAGGTGCATGGCCATGGCGTAGCCGCCCAGGCCGAAGAAGACGCCCTGGCCGAGCACCATGAGCCCGCCCCGGCCCCAGGCCAGGCTCACTCCCACGGCCACGATCGCGTAGCACAGGTACTTGGCGAGGAGCGAGAGACGGAAGTCGGAGAGGGCGAGCGGGGCCACACCCAGAAGGAGGACGGCTCCGAGGACGAAGGCGCCGGGGACGCGCAGGCGGGCCGCCGGCGGGGCGGGCGGGGTCTCGGTGATCGTCGTCATGCCAGGCTCCGGGTACGCAGTGTGTACAGGCCCTGGGGTCGCCACTGGAGGAAGGCGACGATCGCCACGAGCACGACGACCTTGGCGACGCTGACCGTCGTCGAGTACTCGAGGACCGACTGGAGCACACCGAGCGCGAAGGCGGTGAGCACGCTGCCCTTGAGCTGTCCGATACCGCCCACGACGACGACCAGGAAGGCGTCCACGATGTAGTTGGTGCCCATCGTCGGGCCGATCGGACCGACCAGGGTCAGCGCGACGCCCGCCACGCCCGCGAGGCCCGAACCGATGAAGAAGGTCACGCGGTCCACCCGGCTGGTGGCGATGCCGGAGACCTCGGCGAGGTCGCGGTTCTGTACGACGGCCCGGATCCGGCGGCCGAGCGGGGTGAACCGCAGGACGACCGTGAGGGCGAGGACGCTGAGCAGGGCCAGGCCGAGGATGAACAGGCGGCTGCTGGCGAAGGTGACGCCGCCCGTCGAGATGTTGCCGGTGAGCAGATCCGGGGCGCGGGTCTGGACGTTGGGGGCGCCGAAGACGTCCCGGGCCAGCTGCTGGAGCATCAGCGAGACGCCCCAGGTGACCAGCAGGGTGTCCAGCGGGCGGGTGTAGAGGCGCCGGATGAGCAGCCACTCCAGCAGCGCGCCCATGGCGCCGGCCACCAGGAAGGCCACCGGCAGGGCGACGAGCAGCGAGACGCCCGCGCCGCTGATCGACTTCTGGAGGACGTACGTGGTGTAGGCGCCGGTCATGATGAACTCGCCGTGCGCCATGTTGATCACGCCCATCTGACCGAAGGTCAGGGTCAGGCCGAGCGCGATGAGCAGGAGGACTGCGCCGATGCTGATGCCGGTGAAGGACTGGTTGAGGATGACCGTCATGAAGCGGCTCCTGGTCGGGGACGGGGTGCGGGCGGGCCACGGGCGTGACCCGGCCCCCGCACGGGGCCGGGTCCCACCGCGCGAGCGGGGAGCGGGCCTGGATCAGGACAGGCCGGCGGCCCAGTCGTAGCCCTTGAGGTACGGGTCCGGTTTGATCGGGCCGCCCGAGTTCCAGACCTCGGTGATCAGGCCGTCCGCACCGACCTTGCCGATCCGGGCCGTCTTGTGGACGTGCTGGCTCGCGCCGTCGACGGTGACCTTGCCCTCGGGGGCGTCGAAGGTGATGCCGTCCGAGGCCGCCTTGACCTTTTCGACGTCGAAGGAGCCGGCCTTCTCCACCATCGCCTTCCACAGGTACACGGAGATGTAGGCGGCCTCCATCGGGTCGCTGGTCGGCTTGTCCTTGCCGTACTCGGCCTGGTAGGCCGCCACGAACGCGGTGTTGGCCGCGCCGGGCGTCGTCTCGTAGTAGTTCCACGCGGTCAGCTGGTCCTGGAGGTACTGGGTGCCGATGCTCTTCACCTCCTCCTCGGCGATGGAGACCGACAGGACGGGCATGCTCTTCGCGGTCAGCCCGGAGGACTTGTATTCCTTGAAGAAGGCCACGTTGCTGTCGCCGTTGAGGGTGTTGAACACGGCGTCCGCGCCGGAGTCCTTGACCTTGTTGACGATGGTGCCGAACTCCGTGGAGCCGAGCGGCGCGTAGTCCTCGCCGACCACCGACATTCCCTTGGCCTTCGCATAGGCCTTGATGATCTTGTTGGCGGTGCGCGGAAACACATAGTCACTGCCGACGAGGTAGAGCTTGGTCAGGCCCTGCTTCTTGAGATAGTCGAGGGCCGGGACGATCTGCTGATTGGTGGTGGCGCCGATGTAGAAGATGTACGGCGACTCCTCCAGTCCCTCGTACTGCACGGGAT
The DNA here is from genome assembly GCF_040295245.1 of Streptomyces sp. NPDC002884. Classification (NCBI taxonomy): domain Bacteria; kingdom Bacillati; phylum Actinomycetota; class Actinomycetes; order Kitasatosporales; family Streptomycetaceae; genus Streptomyces; species Streptomyces sp. NPDC002884. Next base: position 170,887 of record NZ_JBEOVB010000013.1, read on the forward strand.
AGAACAGCAGTGACTTGTACCGCTCGAAAACCGGCTTCACGGCCTTGCGGCTGGCCGAGGTCCAGCAGCCGAAGGTGGCCGCGACCTTGTCGTCCTTGATCAGGGCCTCGGCCTTCTCCGCGAAGGTGGGCCAGTCGGAGGCGCCGTCCTGGCTGACGGCCTTGAGCTTCTTGCCGAGTACTCCGCCGGCCGCGTTGATCTCCTTGACGGCGAGCAACAGGGCGTTGTGGACGGTGACTTCACTGATGGCCATCGTGCCCGACAGAGAGTTCAGCAGACCTACCCCGACCGTGCTGCCGGAGGTGTCCGCGGAGGCGCCGGCCGCGTCCGTCGAGGAGCCTTCACCGGTCTTGGCCCCACAGGCGGCGAGTGCGGCGGAGGCGCCGACCGCCGAGATGCCGGCCAACAGGCCACGCCTGCTGATCCTGCTGATGCTGAGCCCTGACATACGAACCTCCATGCCCACAAGGGCGGTGCGAAGAGAGCGGAAGGACTCTGGGGAGGATGGGGACACAACGCGCTTCCGTAGCCGCGGCGTTGGCGCACAGCCTGCGAGGAAACTGTTTCTGCCGCGTTTCCGCGCAATTGATGAACAGTTTCTGGTGGAAGCAAGGGAGCGGGCATTGATACTTCCTGGGGAAAAGACCTTTTACGGTAGGCTCCCGGCCAACCCCGCACGGGGAACACAGGACTTCGAGCGGAGGAGTGCGATGGCGAGGCGGCCCCAGGAACTACTCCGTCTGCTGACCCGGGCCGAGCGCTTCGCCGTACGCCGACTCCAGTCCGTGCTGGAGGAGTTCGACTGCTCGGTGGAGGCGTGGTGGGTACTGGACCTGCTCGCGGACGGGCAGGGACACCACATGACGGCCCTCGCCGACCACGCCTTCCTGCCCGCCCCGAGCGCCACCAAGCTGATCGACCAACTCGTCGACCAGAACCTGGTGTTCCGCCGCGTCGACCCCGCCGACCGGCGCCGCGTCCTGGCCTACCTCACCCCGCGGGGCATGGAGCGCCGGCAGCAGCTGGTCCGCGAGGTGCGGGCCGACCGGGCGCAGTGGGAGCCGCTGCTGGGGGAAGAGCGGGGCGAACGGCTGGAAGTCCTGCTGGAGCGGCTGGCGGAGGTGCTCGGGGACGGAAACGGTGTCACGACAGCTCGTGCGGAGCGCGCAGTTGAGCGAGGACGTTGAATTCGAGACCGTCCGCCTGCGCCAGATAGATGCGCTGACGCACATGCCGTCCCTCGAGGCCGAGCAGGCCCCTCGGACCCTCGTACGAGACGCTGTCGGCGGCGGCCCCGATGGCGGTCACGTCCAGGGTGCGGGCCCGTTCGATGAGCGCCGCGAGCAGCAGCACGCCCTCGTAGCAGGACTCGCCCAGACTGCCCGGAATCGGAGCCGCCACCCCGAAGCGGTCGGCGTACCGGCCGTGGAAGTCCATGGTGTTCTGGTCGGCGAGTGAGGCGAAGAAGCCGGCCGTGCTGTACAGGTCGACGGTGGCCTCGGGGCCGCTGCCCAGGAGCATGTTCTCGTCCATCAGCGTGCTCAGCCGGAGACAGCGCTGGTCGAGCCCGGCGGCGGCGAAGGCCCGGTTGAAGCGGACCGCGTCAGTGCCGACCAGCAGCATCAGCACGGCGTCGGCGTCGGCCCGCTCGATCCGGCCGAGCACGTCGTGGAAGTCGTCGGCGCCCAGCGGGAGATACGCCTCGCCGCACACCCGGCCGTGGGAGTCGCGTGCGTAGCGGCGGGCGGCCCGGGCGGTGCGCCGGGGCCAGACGTAGTCGTTGCCGACGACGAACCAGCGGCGCACCCCGCGGGCCTCGGTGAGCAGCCGCATGGCGGGCAGCAGTTGCCCGGCGGGGGTCTCACTGGTCAGGTAGACGCCGTCGGTGCGCTCGCCGCCCTCGTACAGCGCGGTGTAGACGTACGGCACCCGATGCGCGATGCGCGGGGCCATCGCCTGCCGCACCGAGGAGATGTGCCAGCCCGTGACCCCCTGCACCGCGCCGGTGGCCACCAGCGCCTCCACGTCCTTCGCGACCTGCCGCGGCTCGGCGCCGCCGTCGACCTCGATGAGCCGCAGCTCCCTGCCGAGCACTCCGCCCGTCTTGTTGATCTCCTCCGCGGCCAGCCGGGCGCAGGTCTCGCAGGTGGGTCCGAACACCCCGGCGGGCCCCTGCATCGGGTACACGAGCGCGACGTTCAGGGTCGAGTCGTCGGCCGTGAACCACTCGTGGGTACGGAGACGGACGGGCCGGTGCATGGCCCCATGATTGCCGCCCCGCTCCCGCGGCCCAAGCAGCGGCCCGGATCGAGACCCATTCGTACACCTGCGGGCCGGGCCCGGGCGCGTGTCATCGCTCGGCGGGCTCGGCCTCCCGGTCCAGGGCGAGCGGCTCGGCCGCGTAGGTGATGCGGACGACGCCGTCGGCATGCCGCTCCGTGCCGCCCCGTACGCCGAACACGTCACGCAGGAGGTCCGGGGTCAGGACCTCCAGGACGGGACCCGCCGCCACCACCGCGCCCTCGTGCAGCACCACGAGGTGATCGCAGAGGCGCGCGGCCAGGTCGAGGTCGTGCAGGACGGCGAGGGTGGTGACGCCGGTGCTGCGGATGAGGTGGAGCAGTTCGAACCGGGCGCGGATGTCGAGGTGGTTGGTGAGTTCGTCCAGGACGAGCAGCCGAGGGCGCTGGGCGAGGGCCCGGGCCAGCAGGACGCGTTGCCGTTCGCCGCCGGAGAGGGTGGCGTAGTCCCGGTGCGCGAAGGGGGTGACTCCGCAGCGGGCGACCGCTTCGGCCACCGCCTCGCGGTCCTCGGCGCCGTCGCGGCCCAGCAGGCCGTGATGGGGGGTGCGGCCGAGCGCGACGATCTCGGTCACGGTCAGGCCGGTGGTGGTGCCGGCGTCCTGGAGGACGGCCGCCGTGCGGCGGGCCGCGGCACGGGCCGACAGCTCCCACACGTCGTCACCGCCCACCCGTACCACCCCGTCGGCCGGGCGCAGCGAACGGTAGACCGTGCGCAGCAGGGTCGACTTGCCGCTGCCGTTGGGGCCCACGAGTCCGACGATGTCACCCGCCGACGCCTCCAGGTTCACCGCGCGGAGGATCGCCTTGCGGTCCAGGGTGATGTGGAGCTGGTCCACGGTCAGTCTCATCTGATGCCTCCGAGGAAACCCCGCCCCTTCGGAGCGAGGAGGAATCGGATCGCCCGCGAAGCGGGGCAGGAAAAGCCGGTTCGCCGTCAGGACGGATCGGCGTCCACTAGGCGATACCACCCCCTACTCACAAGCCGGAGTGGTAGATAGTGAGCTATGGCCACTCACGTAAAGCGGGCGTTCAAGTACCGCTTTCATCCGACCGATGCGCAGGCAGCTGAGCTGTCGCGCACGTTCGGGTGCGTGCGGAAGGTCTACAACCTGGCTCTCGAAGCCCGTACCACGGCGTGGTTCAAGCGACAGGAGAGGGTCAACTACAACGCGACCTCTGCGATGCTCACGACATGGAAGAAGACCGAGGAACTGGCCTTCCTGTCCAAGGTGTCGTCGGTGCCGTTGCAGCAGTGCCTGCGGCATCTGCAAAGCGCGTTCAGCAGCTTCTTCGAGGGCAGGTCGAAGTACCCACGTTTCAAGTCGCGGAAGAAGTCGCGCCGGTCGGCGGAGTACACCAGCTCGGCGTTCCGCTACTGCGACGGGGCCCTGACGCTCGCCAAGATGCGCCAGCCGCTGGACATCGTGTGGTCCCGGCCCCTGCCCGAAGGCGTCCAGCCGTCGACGGTGACCGTGTCGCAGGACGCGGCTGGACGCTGGTTCGTCTCCCTGCTGTGCGAGGACACCATCGCGCCGGCCCCCGCCACGGACACGGCAGTCGGCCTGGATGCTGGGATCACGTCGCTGGTGACTCTGTCCACCGGGGAGAAGATCGCCAACCCGCGGCACGAGCACGCCGACCGGGCACGGCTCGTCAGGGCTCAGCGGGAACTGTCCCGTAAGGCCAAGGGCTCGAAGAACCGAGAGAAGGCCTGCAGGAGGGTGGCCCGCGTGTACGCGCGGATCGCCGACCGGCGCCGAGACTTCCTGCACAAGCTGTCGTCTCGGCTCGTCCGTGAGAACCAAACGGTCGTGATCGAGAACCTCACCGTCCGCAACCTGCTCAAGAACCACACCCTGGCGCGCGCGATCTCGGACGCGTCGTGGACGGAACTCCGATGCATGCTGGAGTACAAGTGCGCCTGGTACGGGCGCGAACTCGTCGTGATCGACCGATGGTTCCCGTCCAGCAAACTGTGCGGGAAGTGCGGCACAGTCAGCGAGAAGCAGCCGCTGAACATCCGCGAGTGGACGTGCGACAGCTGCGGCACCGTGCATGACCGCGACGTGAACGCGGCGAAGAACATTCTCGCGGCCGGGCTGGCCGTGTCTGCCTGTGGAGACGGTGTAAGACCTCAACGGGAGTCCTCCCGGACGGGGCGGTCGTCGGTGAAGCAGGAAGCCCAGCGGGTGACCGCCGGACTCCCCCGTCCTTGAACGGGGGAGGAAGTCAAACGGTGTCCAGGCCCATGTTGCGGCGCAGCAGCCACAGGAAGAAGGGGGCGCCGAGCAGGGCGGTGAGGATGCCCAGCGGCAGTTCGTTGGGGCGGTTGACGGTGCGGGAGAGCAGGTCCACCGCGACCAGGTAGACGGCGCCCAGCAGCGCGCTCAGCGGCAGCAGCCGGCGGTGGTCGGCCCCGGCCGTGAGACGGACCAGGTGGGGGATCATCAGACCGACGAAGCCGACACCGCCCGCGACGGCGATGACGGTGCCGGTCAGGAGCGCGCTGATGACCAGCAGGACGCCGCGCAGCCGGTTGACGTCCACGCCGAGCGCGGTGGCCGACTCGTCGCCCGCGAGCAGGGCGTTGAGCCGCCGCCCGAACAGGGTCAGCAGGGCCGTGCTCGTCAGGACCACCCCCGTGACGGTCGGCAGTTGGCTCCACTGGGCGCCGGCGACGCTGCCGAGCATCCAGAACATGACCGTGCGCAGTTCGGTGGGCGTCGCGAGCAGCTGGACGAAGCTGGTCACGGACAGCAGGACATAGCCGACCGCGACCCCCGCCAGCACCAGCCGGGTGGGGGCGAGCCGCCCCTGTCGCTGTCCCAGGGCGAACACCAGGGCGCCGGCCGCCAGCGCGCCGACGAACGCCGCGCCCGACACGCCGAGCCCGCCCAGTCCGCCGAGCGCCGCTCCGCCGAGGGTGATGACCAGCACGGCGCCGAGCGAGGCGCCGTAGGAGAAGCCGAGGACGACGGGGTCGGCGAGCGGGTTGGAGACCAGGGTCTGGAGCACCGCCCCGGCGACGGCCAGGCCCGCGCCGACCAGGGCGGCCAGGGCGACCCGGGGGGCCCGGAAGGTCCACACGATCTGGTCCAGGGCCGGGTCGCCGGTGGTTCCCCGCCCGGTGAGATGGTGCAGGAGGATCCCCCACACGTCGCCGACCGGGATGTTGACGGCGCCGATGCTCACCGCCGCCACCATGACGGCGGCGAGCACCACCAGCAGGGCGCCGACGGCGAGGGACAGCCTCGGTCCGTTCAGACCTTGTCGGGGTGCAGCATCCCGGCGATCTTCGCGACCGCCAGGTCGTTGCTCGGGCCGAGGTACATCGAGTCCGACAGCGCCACGTACGTGTTGTTCTTCGCGGCCGGCCACTGGGGGAACTCCTTCAGCAGTTTCTCGGCGTAGGCCGCCGGGTCGGGGTCGTTGTAGCCGATGACGACGAGGGCGTCGACGTCGGTGGCGGCCACCTTCTCCTTGCTCAGGTCGGCGAAGGAGGTCTCGGAGGCCGACTCGAAGGCGTTGGAGCCGCCGGCCTTGGCCAGGATGTCGTTGTAGATGCCCTTGGCGACGACCGAGCTGAAGTCGTTGCCGCCCATGGCCATGTTGGAGAACAGCACCATGACCTTGGGCCGCTGCTCGCCCTTCACCTTCGCGGCGACGTCGGCGATGCGCTTCTGCGACGCGGCGACGATCTTCTCGGCCCGGTCGCCGACGCCGAAGACCTTGCCCAGGTCGCGCAGCAGCGTGTAGCTGTCGGCGATGGTCATCTTCGTGGTGTCCTGGTCACAACCCTGTGGTGAGACATATGTGTTGGCGCCGACCTGCGTCAACTGCTCCCGGGTGGCGAAGCCGTTCTTCTCGTCGAAGCCGTACGAGGTCGTGGACAGCACCAGGTCCGGGCGCAGTCCGATCATCGCCTCGCGCGGGATGTCGTAGGCGTCGTTGAGCTTGACGTCACCGGTGGGCAGCGCCTTGACGGCGGCCGCGCGTCCCGCGACCTCGGACATGCCGTAGCTCTGCTGGTTGGCGACGATCTTGTCTTCGAGGCCGAGGGAGAGAAGCGTGGAGACCTCGGCGACCGAGGCGCCGTTCATGACGACGACCCGGCTCGGCGCCTCGCCGAACTTCTCGGTGGCCCCGCAGTTCTCGAGCGTCACCGGGTAGCCGGACTTCGCGGCGGCCGCGGACGCCTTGTCGCCGCCGTCGGCCGTGCCGGTCGCGGAGTCGGCGCCGCACGCCGTGGTGACCAGACAGAGGGCGCCGGCCAGGGCGACGGCGACCGGCCGTTTCTTCGACATGCGGGCTCCTTGCAGCGGGGGGCTCGTGACACGACGGGTTCTGTTGCAGTAGTCGGGGCGTGGCGCCCGTGAGTTCCCGGCAATGCCCCACTACTTCGCGGGAGTTGCCGGACGGGTCCGCGCTCCGGTGGGAGCGGGCAGCTTGCCCGTGGTGACGCAGTGGTCGAGGTAGCGGTGGACGAGGTCCCTGTCGACGGGCGGGCAGGTGATGCCGCCCTCGGTGCGCAGCGCGTTCACGGCGTTGTCGGCGCGGATCCGTCCCAGGCGCAGGTCGGGGCCGGTGGCAGCGCCCGGGTCCGCGTCCCGGGCGTCGAAGAAGGCGAGCGTGGCCGCGGCGGCGCCGGAGGACCGGGGCAGCTCGGCACGCCACCGGTCCAGGGTCAGTCGCCGCAGCGGGTATCCGTACTCCTCCAGCCAGTCGTAGACGTCGCTCAGCCGCACCGGGGCCGTGGCGGCATGGTTGAAGACGGTCCTCGCCGCACCCGCGGGGCCGAGGCAGAGCCGGACGAGCGCGCCGGCGGTGTGGTCGACCGGTGTCCAGATCTCCTCCTCGAACAGGTCGGGGACGATGCCGGCGGGGATCCCGGCCCGCAGCACGCTCCAGAAGAAGTCCCGTTCGTTCACATGGCCGGTGGCGGCCGGGCCGACGATCCGGCCGAGCCGGTGCACGGTGACCGGCAGACCCCGCTCGGCGGCCTGGCGCAGCAGTTCCTCGGCCGCCCATTTCGACTGCTGGTAGCCGTGGCGCAGCCCGGCGTGGGGCGGGAGGAACGCCTCGGGTACCTCGGCGGCGAGGGCGAGCGGCGGGGCGACGGAGAGCGTCGACACGTAGTGCAGAGGGACCGAGCGCGGGGCCGCGAGGCGCAGAAGCTCCCGTACCGATCCGGTGTTGGCGGCGCGGAGGGTGGCGTACTCGCGCAGGACGCTGACGTTCGCCGCGTTGTGGAGGATCGTGTCGCAGGTGCCGGCGAGTTCGGTGAACTCCTCGTCGTCCAGGCCGAGTCGGGGGCGGGCGAGGTCCGCGGGGATCGCCGTGACCCGCTTGTGCGCCGCGTCCGTGAGGCTGATCCGATGCGCGTCCAGGGCCCGTCGGACACGCTCGGTGGCCGCGGCGGGGCTCTGGGCGCGGACGGTGCAGACGATCTCGGCGCCGGTGCTCGTCAGGAGCTCCGCCAGCAGGTGGACGCCGACGAAACCGGTGGCGCCGGTGAGCAGGATCCGTTCCGGTGTGCCGCCCGCCCGGGGACCGTCGCCGGGGCGGACGCCGGCGTCGAGGACGGCGTCGGCGAGCAGGGTCCGCGGCAGGCCGGCCGTCACCGGCGGCTCCCGCCGCTCCAGGAAACCGGCCAGTTCCGCGGCGCTCGGATGCTGGAAGAGCCAAGCGACCTTCACCTCCCGGCCGAGTGCGACGCCGAGGCGGTTGGCGACCTGGACGGCCTGGAGCGACTGGGCTCCCCGCTCGAACACGTCGTCCTGCGCGGCCAGGGCCGCCACCCCGAGCACCTGCCGCCAGGCGGCGACCACGGTGTGCTCCAGCGTTGCGGACACCGCGCCGCGGACGACGGGCAGTTCCGCCGCGAGGGCGGTGCGGTCGATCTTCCCCGAGCCCGTCCGGGGCAGGTGGTCCAGGAACTCGACCGCCGACGGGACCATCGCCGGGGGCAGCGCCGCGCGCAGGTGCTCCCTGATCGCGGCCACCGTCGGGGCGGGTCCGTCCGGGACGACGTACGCCACGAGGCGCCGGGCCCCGCCCGGCAGCACCTGCCCCACGACGACGGCGTCGCGCACTCCCGGACGGCCCAGGAGGGCGCTCTCCACCTCGGCGGGGTGCACCCGGTGTCCGCTGATCTTGAACTCGGTGTCCGAGCGGCCCAGATGGCGCAGTTGCCCGTCGTCGCCGATGCGGACGAGGTCGCCGGTGCGATAGGAGCGGGGGGCTCCGGGCAGGGCGTCGAGAGGGGCGAAGCGGGCGGCGTCCGGGGGCCGGTCGCCCCGGTAGCCGAGGGCCAGGTTGCCGCCCAGGAGATGGAGTTCGCCGTCGACGACCGCCGCGCCGGTGCCGGGCAGCGGGAGTCCGATGGGCACGTCACCCGGTGCGAGGCCGGGGTCGTGGAGGTCGGCGACGGTGGCGACCACGGTGGCCTCGGTCGGGCCGTAGGTGTTCAGCAGCCGCACGGACGTGCCGACGGCCTTGCGCCAGCGGTCGACCCGTTCGGGCAGGGCGGCCTCGCCGCCGATGACGACGGTCCGCACCTCGGTGGGGAGGGCGGCGGCTCCGGTCGAGACGGCGTACGCCACCTCGTGCCAGTAGGCGGTCGGCAGGTCGAGGAAGCTGATCCGCAGCCGCGCGCAGGCGTCCAGGAAGGCGGGGACCGAGTCGGTCATGTCGTCGGTGCGGATCACGAGCGTGGCGCCCGCGCACAGGGTGAGGAAGATTTCCTCGACGCTGGTGTCGAAGTGCGGGGGCGCGAACCCGAGCACCCGGTCGCCGGGGCGCGGTCCGTAGCGGTGCGAGGCGCCGGCGACGAAGCGGGCGAGGGCCCGGTGGCCGATCTCGACGCCCTTCGGGCGGCCGGTGGAGCCGGAGGTGTGCAGCACATAGGCGAGGTCGTCGGGCGTCGGGACACAGGCGAGGTGGTCGGGCGTCGGGGCGGTCGGGACGGTCGGTGGAGCCGTGCCGGGGTCGAGCCGGTCGTCGGCCGTCACATCGGCGTACGTGGCAGCCGTCAGGACCAGCGCGGGCCGGACCTCCTCCAGCAGCCCCGCGCCGCGCGCCCATGGCGCGGCCGGGTCGAACGGACAGTAGGCGGCCCCGCTGAGCAGAACGCCGAGGACGGCGGTGACGGCGTCGACGCCGCGGGGCAGGGCGATGGCCACGAGGTCCCCGGGGCCCACCCCCCGGACGGCCAGCCGGCGGGCGAGGCCGCGCGCGGAGCCGAGGAGTTCCGCGTACGTCACGCTGCGGCCGTCGTGCTCGACGGCGGCCGTGCCGCCGCTCCGGGCGGCATGCTCGGCGATCAGGGCGAGCACCGGACGTGCCGGTCCGGGCAGCGGCCCCCCGTCCAGGACCCGGACGGCCTCGCGGGCCCGCAGCTCGCCCAGCGCCCGGTCGGGAGCGGCGACGGCCGCCGCGAGCAGGGCGAGCAGCCCCTCCTGGAACGCGGCGACGTCCGCCTCGTCGTAGAGGTCGGGGTGGGCGTCCACGGCGATGCGCAGACCGGCGCCCTCGGAGCGGTCGTAGACGTTGACGGACAGGTCGTCGACGGGGCCCGCGGAGACGTTGTGGACCGTGCTGCGGTGTCCGGCGAACCGCAGGTCGTAGGCGAAGGGCATGATGTTGACGCCCGCGCCGGACAGCCGCCGTTGTCCGCCGAGGAGTCTCAGGTCGCGCCGCAGTTGTTCGTACCGGTAGCGCTGGTGCGGCAGTCCGGCCCGCAGTTCGCGGGAGATCCGGACGGCGAGGTCGCGCAGACTGTCCGAGGCGGTGACCGTCACCCGCAGCGGCAGGATGTTGCGGACCATGCAGGGCACGCGGAGGGAGACGGAGCCGAGGCGGCCCATCACCGGCAGGCTGAGGATGATCTCCGCAGCGCCGGTCGTGTGGTGCAGCCGGGCCACCGTGACCGCCAGCAGCAGCTCGGACCAGGTGACCCGCAGGTCCCGGGCGACGGACCGCAGGACCTCCGTCCGCGCCGCGTCGAGGTCGGCGACCCGCCGGTGGAAGGTGCGTCCGGGCAGCGCCGCGCGGCCTGCCTGGGTGACCACGGGCGGCCGGTCCGCGAACCGGTCCGTCCAGTAGGCGCGGTCCTCGGCGAAGCGGGGCGACGCGCGGTAGGCGCGCTCCTCGTCCCGCACCGAGGCCAGGGTGCCGAACCCGCTGCCCTGCACCGGCTCCCCGGCGACCAGGGCGGTGTACACCTCGGCGACCCGGCGGGCGACCAGCGACAGACCGAAGCCGTCGAGGGCGATGTGGTGGACGCGGTGGTACCAGAGGTGTTCCTCCCGCCCGATCCGCAGCAGGGCGTGGCCGAAGACGGGGCCGCGGGTGAGGTCGACGGGGCGGGCCAGGTCCTCGTCCATCCAGGCCAGGGCCGTCGTGTGCGGATCGGGTCCGTCGGTGAGGTCGGCCGTGTGCAGGCGCCAGTCGGCGGCCGGGGCGTCCGCCTCCCAGGGGCGGCCCTGGTCGTCGACCCCGTAGGCGACGTGCAGGGCCTCCGTCTCCGCGACCACGAGGTGCAGCGCCTCGTCGAAGCGGGCCGCGTCCACCGGGCCGTGGATGTGCACGTACTCGGCCGTGTTGTACGCCGGGCTGTCCGGGTCCAGCCGCTGTCCGGTCCACACGCCTTCCTGCGCGGGCGGCAGCGGACGGCGCACGGTCACGTCGTCCCTCCCCGGCGTGTCGAGAGCAGCTGCCACCACTGGGCGAACGAGGTGCATTCGGCGAGGTCGACGAAGGTGACGTCCGCGCCGGTCTCCCGCCACCGTTCGAGGAGGGTGACGATCCGCAGGGAGTCCAGGCCCGCCTGGAGGGGGTGTTCGTCGAGGTCGACTTCGTCGGGCCGTTGGTACAGGTACTCCGCCAGGTCCGCGCGGAAGCCGTCCAGGGTGAGGGGAGCAGGCATGTCGTTCTCTCTCGGTCCGGCCTGATGGGGCGCTAGTTGACCTTGCGTGCGGCGTCGTGCCAGAAGCGGTCGCGCAGTTCGCGGCGCAGGATCTTTCCGCTGGGATTGCGCGGTACGACGTCGATGAACTCGTAGCGGGCGGGCAGCTTGAAGCCCGCGAGCCGCGGGACGAGGAAGGTGTGCAGGTCGCGGGGGCTGAGCGGCCCGGCGGGGGCCGGGACGACGAAGGCGTGCACATACTCGCCCCAGCGTTCGTCGGGGGCGCCGACGACGACGGCCTCGGCCACGCCGGGGTGGGCTTCCAGCGCGTTCTCGATCTCGGCCGGATAGACGTTCTCGCCCGCGACGAGGATCGCGTCCTTGATCCGGTCGCGGATGAAGAGGTAGCCGTCCTCGTCCATGAAGCCGGCGTCCCCGGTGTGGATCCAGCCGTCGACGAGCGTCTCGGCGGTCTTCTCGGGCAGCCCCCAGTACTCGACCATGCGGGCGTGCGTGGCCAGACAGACCTCCCCCACGGCGCCCGGCGGAAGCTCCCGGCCCTCCCCGTCGATCACCTTGCCGCGCACGCCCGGGTACGGGCGTCCCGCCGCCTGCATGAGCGGGCCGCCCGGGACATGGGCGGCCGGGGGCAGGCAGACTGCGGTGTTGCCGGTCTCGGTGAGGCCGTAGATCTGGGCGAACTCGCAGTCGAGGACGGCGAGGCTCTCCTCCAGCAGGGCCTCGGAGATCGGGGAACCGCCGTAGACCGTCTTGCGCAGGGTGGTGAAGTCCTCGGCGCGGACGCCGGGTTCGGTCAGCATCATGCGGAGCATGGCCGGGACGAGGCAGGCGGTGGTGACGCCGAGGTCCCGGATGAGGTCCACGGCCTGGCGTGCGGCGAAGGCACGCATCGCGACGACGGTGGTTCCGGCGTTGAGGTTCTGTGCGGCCCACCACAGGCCGCCGACGTGGAACCCGGGGATGCCGATCAGCGCGATGTCCCCGGCGCGCCAGTCGATCCAGTCCAGCCCCTCGCTCGCCAGGGCGTCACGGATCGCGAAGAAGCTGCGGTGGGCGAGGACCACGCCCTTGGGCAGGCCGGTCGTGCCGCTGGTGTAGAGCTGGGCCACGGGCGTGTCGGGGGTGGCGATGTCCGGCAGTTCGGCGTCGGGGTGGGGTGCCTTCCAGGCGGCGAAGTGCTCGCCGAGCGCGACGACCGTCCCGGGGGGCGTGGTCGGCATCCTGTCGACGACGGTGGCGAACTCGTCCTCCAGGAAGAGAAGTCGGGTCGCGGAGTCCTGGAGGATGTGGCCGACCTCGGGTGCGGTGAGCCGCCAGTTGACGGGGACGAGCACCGTGCCGCTCTTGGCGCAGCCGAAGAGGATCTCGTAGTAGTGCTCGGACTCCTTGCCGAGGTAGGCGACCCGGTCGCCCGGGGTGAGCCCGGCGGCCCGGAGGGCGTGGGCGACGCGATCGCTCTCGCGGTGCAGCTGCCCGTAGGTCAGCGTGCGCCCCTCGCACAGGATCGCGGGGGTGGTGGGCCGGTGCCGGGCGTGGAAGCCCGTGGTCTGGACGAGCGTGCGGAGCTCCGGGTGGTGGAGCCTGTCCGTGGTCATGGATGCTTCTCTCGCCTCGGGTCAGGGGAGGTTGACGAACGCCAGGGTCGCCGTGCCGTCGCACCGGCCCGCGCCGGTGTCCCGGAAGCGGTAGGCGGTCTCGGCGTGGAGGAACGGGTGACCGGCCGCCGGGACGCGCCGGGTGACGGAACGGAATTCCATCTCCCCCGAGAACGCGCGGGAATCGATCGGGCGCCGGAATTCGGCGGCGAAACGGGCGATGAGGATATCCGGGAGCTGGCGCTCGAAGAAGTCGTCCAGCGTCCAGGACTCGAATCCCGTCCCCAGTCCCTCCTGTACGGACCTGGCGACGAGGTAATACATCATCTGGTTGAAGCAGATGTTCACCTCGACGGAATTCAGATGGCCGGTGTCGTCGATGTAGCACGACTCGGGGATCTCGAACTCGCAGCGGGCCGTGGTACGCCCGTCGATTTCCGTCACGACGGCCGAGCGCAGGTATCTGCAGTGGTCCTTGTACGGCGTCAGTACCCGCGCCAGCAGGGTTTCGTCCGTCATGCCGCCTTGATCCCGTCGTGCAGCCTGCGTTCGTCGTGCACGGTGACCCGGTAGGAGACGGTGGGCTCCGGCGTGCTCGTGTGCCGGGCCCGGTGGACGAGGCTGCGGTTGTCCCAGATCAGGAGGTCGCCCCGCTCGAAGCTCTGGAGGTGGATGCCGTCGTGCGCGAAGGTCTCGTCGAGCTGGCCGGTCGCCTCGAACAGCCGCTTGAGCAGCTCCTCGTCGAGCGGGTGCCCGTCCCCGTCCTCGATGCCGACGGTGAAGCCCTCGCTGATGTAGAGGACCGTCTCGCCGGTCATCGGGTGGGTGAAGGTGGTCGGCTGGACGACGGCCGGGGTCTTGCGCTCGACCTCGTCGATGATCTCGGAGAGCGGGCGGTAGACGTCGTGCGGCCGGATCTTGAAGTACTTGCGCACCGAGTGGGTGCAGTACGTGCCGGCGACCTCCTTCTTCAGCTCCTCGGGCAGTGCCTCGTAGGCCCGTCCCATGTCGATGAAGTACGTCCCGCGGTTCTTCTCCGGCACGACCTGGGGGTGGATCAGGGTGAGACCGAAGGGGTCCGGCATGAACTGGTAGTCGGCGTGCCAGAACTTGCCGGTCTTCGGTACGCCGATCTGCCTGCCGTTCTCCGGCACGTTGGAGGACACGAATATCTCCGGGACCTCCGGGTGCTTGTACATCGGCTCGTAGTAGGTCTCGGGGCGGCCCAGCCGCCTGCCGAGCGCGAGGAACTCCCGCGGGGAGAGGTCCTGCCCCTTCAGAACGACGATCTTCCTGGTGTAGACGGCGCTCTTGAGCGCCTCGACGTCGGCCTCCGAGGCGGTGGTGTGGTCGAAGCCCTCGACCGTGGCGCCGATCGCGTCGCCGGGCTGTTCCTCGATCTGCATTCCGGTGCTTCCTTCCATGGATTCGGGCGGTCGTGGGAACAGGTGGCCGTGGTTCAGGCGGCCGTGGATTCGGACGGCCGTGGATTCGGACGGCCGTGGATTCGGACGTTCGGGGTTCAGGCGGTCGGGGTTCAGGCGGCCGTCCGGCGGGCGTCCACCAGTCCGGCGAGGTCACCGAGGGTGAGCTCGGGTCCGAGTTCGTCCTCGCCGACCGTCACCCCGAGGTCGCGCTCGATGCGGATGCTGATCTCGACCGTGGTCAGCGAGTCGACGTCCAGTTCGCCGAGCGTCACCCCGGGGCGGATGCGGTCGGCGGGGGCGTCGTGGAGTCTCGTGAGGAGGTCGACGAGCTGCTCGTAGGTGGTGCTCATGACGTCGTCCGTTCTTGTCGATGGAGCGCGGGCCAGGTCAGGAGGCAGGAACCCCAGGTGAGGCCGCCTCCGAAGGCGGTGAGCAGAAGCCGGTCGCCGGAGCGGACCGTCCGACGGGCGGCCGCGTCGGCGAGGGCGAGCGGGATGGACGCGGCGCCGGTGTTGCCGACGGACTCGACGTGGGTCGCGCACCGTTCCCTGGGCAGCCCGAGGTCGTCGGCCACCGAGTGCAGGATCCGCAGGTTGGCCTGGTGCGGTACGAAGTGGTCGACGTCGTCGATCTTCCAGCCGGCCCGGGACAGCGTGGCCCGGGCGGACTCGGCCATACGGGTCACCGCGTGCCGGTAGACCTCCTTGCCCCGCATCGCGAAGTGCCGTTCCTCGCGGCTGGGTTCGGCGGGCCCGGAGCGTTGCCGGGAGCCACCGGCGGCGACCATGATCAGGTCCTCGTGGGCGCCGTCGCTGCCGAGGTCGAAGTGGCCGACCGCGCCGGGCTCGTCGGGACGACCGGCGCGCAGGACGACGGCTCCGGCGCCGTCGCCGAAGATGATCGCGTTGGCCCGGTCCAGCGGATCCACGATCGTGGAGTAGGTGTCCGCGCCGACGAGCAGGACCCGTTCGGCCACGCCGGCCGCGATCAGCCCGGCGGCACAGGCCAGTCCGTAGACGAATCCGGTGCACACGGCGCCGACGTCGAAGGCCGCCGCCCCCGTGAGGCCGAGCCGGGCGGCGACCGCGGGGGCGGTGGCCGGGCAGGTGCGGTCCGGGGTCGCCGTGGCGACGACGACGGCGTCCACCGTGTCGGCGCCGGCGGAGGCGAGGGCCCGGCGGCCGGCCTCGACGGCCAGGTCGGAGGTCGCCTGCCCGGGCTCGACGACGTGCCGTCGGCGGATCCCGGTCCGGGTACGGATCCAGGCTTCGTCGGTGTCGAGCCGTGCCGCGAGGTGCTCGTTGGTCACCACCCGGGACGGCACCCATCCGGCCAGCCCGCACAGCACGGCGGCCGAGGGCGCGGAGGAACCGCCGGCGATCGGGGACATGGGTCTGCTCCTGGCATGACGGAGGGGCGGGCCGGACGGCCCGGGGTACGGGAAAGGGAGGTGGGTCAGCGGTGAGACAGCGGTGGGACAGAGGGGGCAGGTCCGAGGTGAGGCTGCCGGGGGGGGAGGTGCGGCAGCGGGGCGGGCCAGGGGTGCGGGCCAAGGGGGCGGGGTGCGGGGCGAGGGCGGGCCAGGGGTCCGGGTCGGGGGTCCGGGTCGGGGGTCCGGGTCGGGGGTCCGGGTCGGGGGTCCGGGTCGGGGGTCCGGGTCGGGGGTCCGGGTCGGGGTCCGGGTCGGGCGCGGGCCAGGGGTGCAGGTCGGGGCGGGGGCCAAGGATGGGGGGGCGGGGGCAAGAGTGGGTCGGATGGAAGGGTCGGGGCCGGGGCAGCAGAGGGGTCGGGAGCGGGTGCCTAGGGACTCGTGCTGCCCGGGGCCCGGGTGTCGTCGGCGCTGCCGAGCCGGCCGGCCCCACCGGGATCGCCGCCCTCCGCGAGGACTTCGGCGGGGCCGGCGGACACGGCGCTCCCGCGGAGGGCGAGCAGGGCGACCGCGCCGAGGGCGATGGCGCCCGCCGTCGCGAGGACGGCGGTCCGGATGCCGTCCAGGAGCCCGGGGCCCGAAGCGCTCTGCCCGACGCCCCCGGCGACGGCGACCAGGGCGGCGAGGCCCACCGCGCCGCCCACCTGGAGGGTGGTCGACGCCAGTCCGGAGGCGACGCCCTGGTCACCGGCGGCCACCCCGACGGACGCGGCGATCCACATCGCCGTCCACGCGGCGCCCTGCCCCAGCCCGAGCAGCACGATCCCGGGCAGCAGTCGTGGATACGAACCGTCCGAGGTGAGCCCCAGACCGAGTGCCGCCGCACCGAACGCCCCCAGCGCCATGCCGCCCACCAGCACACGGTGCACGCCGAAGGCGGCCACGGCCCGTCCGCCTGCCTGCGTGCCCGCGGCGATCACCAGGGCGGGCACGAGGAAGGCGAGGCCGGTCGCGAGGGCGTCGTAGCCGTGGACGGTCTGGAAGTACAGGGTGAGGAAGTACGGCACCGAGCTGAACGTGGCGCTGAACAGGGCCGTCACCCCCATGGCGACCGGCAGCCCGCGATGGGCGAACAGCCGTGCCGGGACGAGCGGTTCACGCGATCGCCGCTCCACGACGGCGAACAGCGTCAGCAGGACGGCCGAGAACGCCCCGCAGGTCAGCGCCGTGGGCGAGTGCCAGCCCTGCGCCGGGGCCCGTACCAGCAGGAACACCAGGAGCGTCACCCCGCCCGTCGCGGTCAGCGCGCCGGCCACGTCGAAGTGCCGTGAGCGGTCCCACGGCGCGTCCGGGGGGAAGAGCAGGCGGCCGGCCACCGCGAGGGCGGCCGCGAGGGGCACGTTGACGAAGAACACCGAGGGCCAGCCGAACGCCTGCACCAGCACCCCGCCGAGCAGGGACCCGAAGCAGAGCCCGGCGGCTCCGGCGGCGCCCCACACCGCGAGGGCCCGGTTCCGCTCGGGCCCTTGTGCGTACAGGGTGTTGATCAGGGACAGCGTCGCCGGGAACAGCAGGGAACCGCCGATGCCCTGGACCGCCCTGACGGCGACCAGGACCCCTGATGTCTCCGACAGGCCGCCCACCAGGGAGGAACCCGCGTACAGCAGTGCCGCGAGGACGAACATCCGGCGCCGGCCCAGCAGATCGGCGGCCCGGCCGCCCAGGAGCAGGAAGCCTCCGGTGGCCACGACATAGGCGCTGACCACCCACTGGAGGTCGTGGTCGGAGAATCCGAGGCCCGCGCCGATGTCCGGCAGGGCGACGTACACGATGTTGTAGTCGAGCGAGATGACGAGCTGCCCCAACGCCAGAACCAACAGGGACATCATTCATCACCCCCTCAGAATCACAGTAATCGGAATTCCACGAACCGGAATTCCGGCCGGTCGATCAATTTCCGTCACCGTAGCAGTCGGCATACGGATTGGGAATGGCTGTTCTCCCGCGACCCGCTTTTCCGTGTCGTCGCCGTTCCCGGAATATCGGGGCAGCACGACGGACCGACAGTCGGAAACCGTCGGACACGGAATACCAGGCCGAATACCAGGGATTTATCCTGGCGAATTCCTGCCCTCCTTCCGGAACGGTCGTCCCACCTCAGTAGTCGGACACGGGCGGTCCCGGGTTCCCGGGATTCCGCATTGATTTCCCCGGCCGGGTCAGGTGGCGTCCTGGCCCGGCCGGACCACCACCGCGAGCGTCCTGACCGCCCCGCCGTGCTCGAAGTGCAGGGTGAACGCGACGAGGTCGCCGGACTGCCAGCCCGGCTTCGCCGGGAGTATCACGTCGAGGCCGTTCGGTGACATGTCGAGGCGCTCGCCGGCCGGGACGACGACGGAGGCGACCGGCCGCGCGGAGGCCGAGCCGGTGCCGGTCATGAGGTGCCGGCTGAGGCGGGGCGGGCCTGCGCCGGCCTCGGCGGTGGTCACCTTCAGCAACCGGTCCGCCGAGCCCCCGCTGTTGGTGACCCGGAAGAACGCGGCCGTCTCCGGGACGCCGGCAGAGGGCAGGAACACCTTGCCGTCGGTGACCTCGATCCGGGCCGGGCCGCCCGCGTTGCCGTAGGCGGTCCATGTGCTCAGCCCGCCGAGGGCGAGGCCGCACACGGCGACGGGCGCGAGCGCGGCGAGCAGCGTGTCGGTGAGCCGGCGGCGCGAGGGCCGCCACGTTCCTCGTTCGGTCATCGGGTGCCCTTCCGTGCGGCAGCCCGCGGACCCGCGGGCTGCCAGGCGCGCAGCCGCAGGCTGTTGGCGACGACCAGCACCGAGCTCGCCGACATGGCCGCCGCGGCGACCATCGGGTTGAGCAGGCCGACCATGGCCGGCGGGACGGTGACGACGTTGTAGCCGAAGGCCCACACCAGGTTGACGCGGATCGTGCCCAGCGTGCGCCGGGCGAGCCGGACCGCGTCCGCGAGAGCCTCGATGTCGCCGCGGACGAGGGTGACATCGGCGGCCCCGATGGCCACGTCGGTGCCGCTGCCCATGGCGATCCCGAGGTCGGCGCAGGCCAGCGCGGCGGCGTCGTTGACCCCGTCCCCGACGACCGCGACCCGGTAGCCCTGTTCCCTCAACTCGCGTACGAGGGCGGCCTTGTCCTCGGGGCTGCGGCGGGCATGCACCTCCTCGATGCCCAGCGCCCCGGCGACGGCACGCGCGGGCGCCTCCCGGTCGCCGGTGGCGAGTACGGGTCGCACACCGAGCCGCCGCAGCCGGTCCACCGCACGGTGACTTCCGGGGCGTACGACGTCACCGACCTCGATCAGGGCTTCGGCCCGGCCGTCCACGCGGACCAGTACGGGCGTACGGGCGGCGGATTCGGCCACCGTCAGGGCGTCCCGGAGGGCGCCCTGCAACTCCTCGTCCGGGGCGAGGACTTCGACGAGCCGGCCCTCGACCCGTCCGCGCACCCCCCGTCCCGGCAGCGCGCCGAAGTCGCTCACCTCCGGCAGCCGCCGCTCGTCCGAATCGCGCCGGGCGTACGCGCAGAGGGCGCGGCCCAGCGGATGCTCCGAGCCCTGCTCGACGGCTCCCGCCAGCCGCAGTGCCGTGTCCCGGCCGAGCCCGTCCGGTGGCGCGGTGATCCGGGCGACGCTCATGTGTCCGGAGGTCAGCGTGCCGGTCTTGTCCAGGACGACGACGTCGAGGTGCTGAAGCCCCTCCAACGCCTGCGGACCGGTGACCAGGATGCCCAGCTGGGCGCCCCGGCCGGTCGCGGCCATCAGCGCGGTCGGGGTCGCGAGGCCGAGCGCGCACGGGCAGGCCACGACCAGGACGGCCACGGACGCGGTGATCGCCGCCTGGGGATCGGCCCCGGCGCCCAGCCAGAACCCCAGGGCGGTGACGGCCAGCGCCAGCACGACGGGCACGAAGACCCCGGCCACCGAGTCGGCCAGCCGTTGCGCCCGTGCCTTCCCGGCCTGTGCCTCCGTCACCAGCCGGGTGATCCGGGCGAGTTGGGTGTCGGACCCGACGGCCTCGGCCCGTACGAGCAGCAGCCCGCCGGCGTTGACCGCGCCGCCGACCACCGCGGATCCCGGTCCCACCTCGACGGGTTCGCTCTCGCCGGTCACGAGGGACAGGTCGACGGCCGAACTGCCCTCCACCACCTCGCCGTCGGTGGCCGCCCGCTCCCCCGGCCGCACGACGAAGACCTGACCGACCCGCAACTCCTCTATGGGGACGAGCCGTTCACCCCCGTCGGCGTCACGGACGGACACCTCCTTCGCGGCGAGCCGGGCCAGCGAGCGCAGCGCCGCCCCGGTTCCGTGCCGGGCCCGCGCCTCCAGGAACCGTCCGGCCAGCACGAACAGCGGTACACCGACGGCCGCTTCGAGGTAGATGTGCGCGACGCCGTCCGAGGCGGTCGGCACGAGCGTGAACGGCATCCGCATGCCGGGGTCGCCGGCGCCGCCGAGGAACAGCGCGTACGCCGACCAGAGGAAGGACGCGACCACGCCCAGCGACACCAGTGTGTCCATGGTCGCGGCGGAGTGCCGCAGTCCTCGTGCGGCTCGCTCGTGGAAGGGCCGGGCGCTCCATACGGCGACCGGCGCGGCGAGCACGAAGCACAGCCACTGCCAGTTGCGGAACTGCAGGACGGGCACCATCGACAGGACGAGCACGGGGAGCGCGAGCAGGGCGGTCACGACCAGTCGGTGGCGCTCCTGGCGGGTCCCCTCGGATGTGTCGTCGCCGTCCGTGGACTCCTTGCTCCTGGGCGGCTCGGGCAGGGCGGCCGTGTAACCGGCCTTCTCGACGGTCGCGACGAGTTCGTCCGGGCCGATGTCCGCCGGGTGGCTCACGCGAGCCCGCCCGGTGGCCAGATTGACGGTCGCCGTGACGCCGTCCAGCTTGCCGAGTTTCTTCTCGACCCGGGTCACGCAGGCCGCGCAGGTCATGCCGCCGACGGTCAGATCGGTGGTGACCAGGGCGGTCACCGGTTCCGTACTCATCCGTGGCCGCCCCCCTGCATATCGGCCATGCCGCCCATGTCACCCATGTCGTCGACGTCTTCCGCTCCACCGCCGCCGCTCGTCCCGGTGCCGTGCATGCCGGGCGCCACGGGGCCGGAGGCGGCGCCGACGGCATAGGAGGCCGCGAAGATCAGCGCCATGAGCAGGAGGAAGCCGCAGAGGGCGGGTGGGGGCCCCGCCCTCCGTAAGGCCGCGCCCACACCGGACAAGGAGGAATTCCGGGATACGTCCATCAGCCGCGTCTCCAGGTCACGTCGTACGACGTCGCCGGGATCGCGCCGTACCGCTTCAGTAGTCGGAGCGGCCGCCGACCGGGTTCCGGAGCATGAGTGTGGTGCGCGTCACATCAATGGCGGTCCGTCCCCGGCGGCTCAGCCGCCCAGGGCGGCGTCGACCACGTCCTTCGCCTCCTCCTGGACCCGGCGGAGGTGGTCGGGGCCGAGGAAGGACTCGCCGTAGATCTTGTAGACGTCCTCGGTGCCGGAGGGGCGGGCCGCGAACCAGGCGTTGGCGGTGGTCACCTTGATGCCGCCGACGGACGCGCCGTTGCCCGGGGCCTCGGTCAGGACGCCGGTGACCGGCTCCCCGGCCAGGGTGTCGGCGGTGACCTGCGCGGGCGAGAGCTTGCCGAGGAGCGCCTTCTCCTCCCGGGTGGCCGGGGCGTCGATGCGCGCGTAGGCGGGCGAGCCGAAGCGGTCCGTCAGGCCCGCGTAGTGCTCGGAGGGGGTCTTCCCGGTGACCGCCGTGATCTCGGAGGCGAGCAGCGCCAGGATGATGCCGTCCTTGTCCGTGGTCCAGACGGAGCCGTCCCGGCGCAGGAAGGAGGCGCCCGCCGACTCCTCCCCGCCGAACCCGAGCGAGCCGTCGACCAGGCCGTCCACGAACCACTTGAAGCCGACGGGCACCTCCACGAGGCGGCGTCCGAGGTCGGCGGCGACCCGGTCGATCATCGAGGACGACACGAGCGTCTTGCCGATCCCCGCGTCGGCCGGCCACCGCTCACGGTGCGCGTAGAGGTAGGCGATGGCGGCGGCCAGGTAGTGGTTGGGGTTCATCAGGCCGGCGTCCGGTGTGACGATGCCGTGCCGGTCGGCGTCGGCGTCGTTGCCGGTCGCGATCCGGAAGCGGTCGCGCTGGTCGATCAGCGAGGCCATCGCGTACGGCGACGAGCAGTCCATGCGGATCTTGCCGTCCCAGTCGAGCGTCATGAAACGCCAGGTCGGGTCGGTGAGCGGGTTGACGACGGTCAGGTCGAGCCGGTGCTCCTCGGCGATCCGGCCCCAGTAGGCGACGGACGCCCCGCCCAGCGGATCGGCGCCGATACGGACACCGGCGTCGCGGATCGCGTCCAGGTCGAGGACGCTCGGGAGGTCGGCGACGTAGGTGCCGAGGAAGTCGTACCGGCCGGTCGTGGGCGCGGCGAGGGCCCGGGTGTACGGAACGCGCCGTACATCCTTCAGGCCGGAGGAGATGATCTCGTTGGCCCGGTCCTGGATCCAGGAAGTGGCGTCGGAGCCGGCGGGGCCGCCGCTCGGCGGGTTGTACTTGAAGCCGCCGTCGGCGGGCGGGTTGTGCGACGGGGTGACGACCACGCCGTCGGCGAAGGCGGCGGTGCGGCCGCGGTTGTGGGTGAGGATCGCGTGCGAGACGGCGGGCGTCGGCGTGTAGCCGTCGGCGCTGTCGATGAGCACCGTCACCGCGTTGGCCGCGAACACCTCCAGGGCGGTGACCCGGGCGGGCTCCGACAGCGCGTGGCTGTCGGCGCCGAGGAAGAGGGGCCCGTCGGTGCCCTGGGCGGCCCGGTACTCGCAGATGGCCTGGCTGGTCGCGGCGATGTGGTCCTCGTTGAACGCCGTGTTCAGCGAGGATCCCCGGTGCCCCGAGGTGCCGAACGCCACGCGCTGCCCCGGATCGGCGGGGTCCGGGTGCAGCGCGTAGTACGCCGTGACCAGCCGGGCGACGTCGACGAGATCCTCGGGGCCGGCCTTCTTGCCCGCTCGCTCGTGCTGCATGTGCCCGCTCCTCCACATCGGTCGATCATGGCTTGCGCCTTCCATCTTCCCTTGTGGTGGCGGCTGTCCGCGAGTACGGGTCGGTTTCCGCCCGGCGCGCTCAGCGCCGGCGGCCGCGCACCGACCAGCCGCTGCCGATGCCCGCGACGTGCAGGGCGAGCACGGTGAGGCCGAGAAGCATGAGGTTGGTGGAGGTGAAGGTGTCGTTGGTGGAGATCTCTGCCGCGTTGATCAGGAAAGCGATGAAGAACAGCACTGCCGAGACGATGGCGAGCAAGGGGTCCGTCCCTTCGGGGTGTCGGATCGTTCGTTGACGTTGCTCACCGGATGCCCCCGACCGGGCCGTGAACACCACGAGGTTCGCCCCCGAGGGTCGGGAGCGCCGGGACCTCGGCCGTCGCGGGGTCCGGCGCGGTGCCCCGGCGCCACGTCGTCGACGACCGCGGGCGCCCGTGCTACCGGGGCCCCGCCCCGGCCCCGGCCGGCGGGACGACAGCGGTGCGCGTCCCGCGTCAGCCGAGGTCGGGCAGCGGGCGCCGGGCGACGTCGCGGGCGTCCTTCGCAGGGACGCCCAGCATGCGCAGCAGCATCTCGGCCAGGTTCGAGGCCGCCTCGTCCGCGTCGAGATCGGGACGGGCGAAACGCAGCTCCAGCAGGGCCAGCAGGGAGCCGCCCAGGGCGGTCAGGGCGACGGTCGGGTCGCCGACGGTGAACCGGCCGGAGGCGATACCGACGTCCAGGTCCCGCACGGCGCGCGGGGCCAGGCCCGTGTCGGAGTGGATGTGGCCGAGTCCGCGGTGGCGCAGGACCTGCATCAGTTCAGGGCGGGAGTCGGCCAGGCGCGCGCTGAGGCGGAAGCCCGCCGCGACGAGCTCCGCCGGGTCGTCGATGCCCTGGAGATGCTGGTCGAAGGCCCGGCCGAGCTCTTCGAGGGCGTCCTTGACCGCCGCGTCGAACAGTTCCGTCTTCGATTCGAAGTGGTTGTAGAACGAGCCGAAGCCGACATCGGCGCGCTCCGCGATGGCCTGGATGCTCGCGCTGGTGTCCCCGGTCTCGGCCAGGATCTGCCGGGCCGCGCGGACGAGCGCCTGCCGGGTCTCGGCGCGGCGCCGTTCGAAGCGGTTGAGGGGCGGGGCTGACGTCGGCATGGGCGTGAGTCTACCCATCGGGTGTGCCAGGTCACAGTTCTGATGAAGTCGTCAGCTCATATCTGATGAGTTCATCACCGGCACCGATCCAGCTATTGACGATCGAAGAGTCAAAGTTGATGATTTCCTCATCACGGCACCGTCGCTTGGAGGACACCATGTCCGGAACCCACGTCAACGCGGCCGGCGTCCCGGACGTCAGGACGGCCCACCAGGACCTCCACAGCGATCAGGGCGCCCTGCGCGGCGAACACCCCGGGCGCTCCCGGAACCCCGTCATCAAGGTCGCCGACCTGGCCTGGCTGGAGTTCGAGAAGCCCGACCTGGACCGGGCCGAGGTCTTCGCCCGCGACTTCGGCTTCGGCATCGCCGCCCGCACCGAGCATGAGCTGTGGCTGCGCGGCACCCTCGCGGGCACGCCGTGCATGGTGATCCGCAAGGGACGCACCAGCAGGTTCATCGGACCGGCGTTCCGCGCGGCCGAGCGCGCCGACCTGGACCGGCTGGCCCGCGCCACCGGCTCGGACGTGCGGGACATACGCGATGCACGGCACGCGCGGGATGGACGAGATCTACGAGACCTACGAGACGTGCCATACATGCCGTACGTGCCGGACGCGGACGTCCCCGGGGACGGCGCGGTCGTCGACCTGCTCGACCCCTCGGGCTTCCCGGTCCGGGTCGTGCACTGCGGTGAGCCGCTGCCGGCGCTGCCCGAACAGCGGCCGCTGCTCCTCAACTTCGGCACGGACCACCGCCGCAGGAACCTCACGCAGCGCCCGCCCCGTGAACCGTCCCGTATCCGGCGTCTGGGCCATCTGGTGCTGGAGACCCGCGTGTTCGCCCGCGCTCTGGACTGGTACCTGGACACCCTCGGGATGATCGTGTCCGACTTCCTGTTCCTGGACGGGCAGCGCGACCGCGGCCCGACGATGGCGTTCATCCGCTGCGACCAGGGTGGTCTGGCCGTCGACCACCACACCCTCGCGATGCACCTCGGCCCGGGCAACGGCTATGTCCACTCCGCCTACCAGGTCACCGACCTCGACTCCATCGCCGCGGGCGGCGAGTACCTGAACGAGCGCGGCTACCAGCGCAGCTGGGGCATCGGCCGGCACATCCAGGGCAGCCAGCTCTTCGACTACTGGCGCGACCCCGACCGTTTCATGCTGGAGCACTTCGCCGACGGCGACCTCTTCTCCTGCGACCTCGATCCCGGCTGGGCGCCCATGTCCACCAGCGGCCTCGCCCAGTGGGGGCCACCGGCCACCCGGGACTTCCTCGGCGCGAGTCCCTCCCCCGCCAGGGTCCGCGATGTGTTCCAGGCCCTGCGCGGCGACAACGAGATGGACCCCGCGCGCCTCCTCGGCCTGCTCAGGGCGGCCAACTCCTGACCGCCCGGGCCCCTTCTCCTCCCCTGCTCCTCCCCCGACCCCTCACAAAGGCAATGACATGAGCACCAATGTCCTGCGCACCGCCGACGGCTGGTGGGTGGTACGCGACACGCGCGCCGTCCGTATCGACACCGAGGCGGTCACCACCGCCGGACTGCTGGGCGACCGGACCGCCGTCCAGGAGGCCGCCGTCTCGGGCGGGGAGGGCACGCCGGTGGCCGACCTGGTCGCACTCCCGCCGGTCACCGCCCCCTGCCGGGTGGTCGCCCAGATGGTCAACTACCGCAGCCACGCCCGCGATTCGGGCTTCACCGGTGACATCCCGCCCGCCTTCTTCCGCAAGGCGTCCGGCTCGGTGAGCGGCCCGCACGACGACATCGTCCGTCCGTCCCATGTGCGGCTCCTGGACTACGAGATCGAACTCGGCCTGGTCATGGGGGCCCCGCTGCCGGTCGGCACGGTCGTCGGGAAACGGGACCTGCCCGCCTTCATCGCCGGACTCGTGATCACGAACGACGTCAGCGCCCGTGACGTACAGCTGACGAAGACGCAGTTCTACGAGAGCAAGTCGTACCCGACCTTCACCCCGACCGGCCCGTACCTCGCCCTGCTGGAGCCGGAGGACTTCGCGCACCTTCTCGACCTGCGGCTGAGGCTGTCCGTCAACGGCGACCTCCGCCAGGACCGCACCCTGGCCGACATGATCGTCCGCCCCGCGCAGGCGCTGACCCTGCTGGCACGCTTCCAGGCGCTGGACCCGGGCGACCTGCTGCTGACCGGCACACCCGGCGGCACCGCCCTCAAGGCACCGCCCAAGGCGGTCGAGAAGCTCGGCGCGCTGCTCCCGCCGGCGGTGAAGTGGAAGGCGTTCTTCAGGAGCCAGGCCCGCAACCCGCACTACCTCGGCCCGGGCGACCTGATCACCGCGACGATCGCCACGCCGGACGGGCGGATCGACCTGGGCGAGCAGCGCACCGCCGTCACCGACGCGAAATGACCGACGCGACCTGAGACCCGAAGTGAGCCGCACATGACCGCAGACCAGGCCGCCGGACCACGGGACACCACACCCCGGCCGGGACACGTACCCGTGGTGATCGTCGGTGCCGGGCCCGTGGGCGTGACCGCCGCCCTCCTGCTGGCCCGCAGAGGCGTACGGACCGTCGTCCTCGAACGCCACCACGACGTCTACCCCCTGCCCCGCGCCGTCGCCGCCGACGACGAGGTGCGCCGCATCCTCCAGGCCGCGGGCGTCCAGGAGGAGTTCGCCGCGATCGCCCGCCCCGCGCGCGGGCTGCGGCTGCTGGACGCCCGGCACCGGGTGATGGCCGAGTTCCCGCGCTCCGCGCAGGGCGCCCACGGCTTCCCGCAGACCAGCATGTTCGACCAGCCCGAACTGGAAAGGCTGCTGCGCGCAGCCCTCGCCCGCACGCCGGAGTGCGCACTGCTCGGCGGAGTGGAGGTCGTCGGCGTCGACCAGGACGGCGAGGGGCCGGACAGCTACGGTCCGGACGGCGTGGGTCCAGGCGGCGTGGGTCCAGGCGGCGTGGGTCCAGGCGGCGACGGCACGGTCCGCGTGACCTATCGCGACGACGCGGGCGAACACGTGCTGCGGGCGGACGCCGTCCTCGGCTGCGACGGCGCGGGCAGCCTCACCCGCGACGCCGTCGGCGCGGCCTGGGAGGACCTGCGCTTCGAGGAACGCTGGACCGTCGTCGACGTGCGCACCAGCCTCCCGGTCCGCTGCTGGGAGGGCGTCGACCAGATCTGTGACCCCCGGCGGCCGGCGACGTTCATGCGCGTCGGCGAGGACCGTTACCGCTGGGAGTTCCGGCTGCGGGACGACTGCGCACTCGATCACGAGCGGCTGCGCGAACTCGTCGCCCCGTGGGTGGACCTCACGCCCGGAGCCGACTTCACGGTGCTGCGGCAGACGCGCTACACCTTCCGGGCACGTATCGCCGACCGCTGGCGCCGGGGCCGGGTATTCCTCCTCGGCGACGCCGCGCACCTCACCCCGCCGTTCATCGGACAGGGACTCTGCGCGGGCCTGCGCGACGCCCACAACCTGTCCTGGAAGCTGGCCCGTGTCCTGCGACAGGGCGCGGACGAACGGCTGTTGGAGACGTACGAGAGTGAACGCAGACCGCACGCCCGCCACATGATCCGGCTCGCGGTCGCGATGGGCTGGGCCATGACCGGCGGTCAGGACGGCGCCGCCGCCGTCCGCCGCGGCGTCCTGAGCGCGGCGGTGCGGATCCCCGGCCTGTCCACCGCGGCCGCCCGTGACCTCGGTCCGGTACTCGCCCCGGGGCCACTCGTGCGCCGGCACGCCCGTCGGCGCGGCCGCGCTCTCGTGGGCGGCTTCTG
Source organism: Streptomyces sp. NPDC002884 (assembly GCF_040295245.1). Classification (NCBI taxonomy): domain Bacteria; kingdom Bacillati; phylum Actinomycetota; class Actinomycetes; order Kitasatosporales; family Streptomycetaceae; genus Streptomyces; species Streptomyces sp. NPDC002884. Next base: position 198,466 of record NZ_JBEOVB010000013.1, read on the forward strand.
CCCGCAGCCGTGGGTGACCGTCGACGGCCGGCGCATCCGCCTCGACGACCTGCTCGGCGACTCGTTCGCCCTGCTGACCGCCGTACCGCCGACGCCTTCGCTGCGGGCCGTCGCGGACGCCCTCGGCGCCCGGACCGCCGCGGTGGCCGGACTCGGCGACGACGGCCGTCTCGCCGCCTGGCTGCGCGCGGGAAGGGCGGACGCCGTACTGCTGCGTCCCGACCGTGTCGTCATGGACGTCGTTCCGTCCGGCACCGCCGCCCTCACGGGTACGGCCGACTGGGCGTCGCTGCTGCACACCACCCGAAGCCCCCTGCCTTCCCGACGGTCGGTCGGGGAGAGCCTGTCGAGGAGCACCACACGATGAACACGCCGTACCCGGACCCCTTCTTCACGCCCGATCCGCAGGCCGTCGCCGGCAGCCGCGTCGTGGACTTCGCGCACTGGGCCGCCCGGCACCGGGGGGTGGCCGTGGACGCGGACTACGCCGCCCTGCACCTCTGGTCGGTCACCGACCTGGAGGGCTTCTGGAGCGCGGTGTGGGAGTACTTCGACGTCGACGCGGACACCCCGTACCGGCGGGTGCTGGAGGACGAGCGGATGCCCGGCGCCGACTGGTTCCCCGGCGCCACCCTCAACTACGCCCACCACGCGCTGCGCAACCTCGCGGACGACGACGCGGCGATCGTCGCGCTCGACGAGACCGGCTCCGGGTACGAGGTGACCGGGCAGCGGCTGCGCGCCCAGGTCGCCTCCGTCGCCGCCACCCTGCGCGACCTGGGCGTCGGCAAGGGCGACCGGGTCGTCGGGTATCTGCCCAACACCCCGCACGCGATCATCGCGTTCCTCGCCGCCGCGAGTCTGGGCGCGGTGTGGTCGGTGTGCGGGCAGGACTACGCGGCCAGGGCGGCGGCCGACCGCTTCGCCCAGCTCGAACCCACCGTCCTGATCACCGCGGACGGCTACCTCTTCAACGGCGTCACCCATGACCGCCGCGACGCCGCCCTCGAACTCGCCGCCTCGCTGCCGACGTTGAAGGCCACCCTGCTGGTCGGCCATGTCGGCCTGCCCCGGTCGTCGCACACCTACCCGTCGTCGGTGATCCCGTGGGAGGACGCCGCCGCCCGCACGGAGCAACTGGCCTGCACCGCGGTGCCGTTCGACCATCCCCTGTGGGTCGTCTTCTCGTCCGGCACCACCGGCCTGCCCAAGGGCATCGTCCACGGGCACGGCGGGGTCCTGCTCGAACACCTCAAGACCCTCGGACTGCACTGCGACCTCGGCCCCGGCGACCGTGTCCTGTGGTACACCACCACCCACTGGATGATGTGGAACCTCATCGCCTCCGCGCTGCTGACCGGCGCCACCACCTGCACGTACGACGGCAGCCCCGCCCCGTTCACCCGCCCCGACGTCCTGTGGGAGCTGGCGGCCCGCCATCGCGTCACCGTCTTCGGCACCAGTCCCCAGTACCTGCTGGGCATGGCCAAGTTCGGCATCGAGCCGTCCGTGCACGACCTGTCGTCGATCCGCGTCGTCGGCTGCACCGGCTCCGCCCTGCCGGCCTCCGCCTACCCGTGGGTCCGCGACCACGTCGGAGGTCACGTCCTGCTCGCCTCCATCAGCGGCGGCACCGACATCGTCTCCGGGTTCGCCGGCAGCGCGCCCAACACGCCGGTCTGGGCCGGTGAACTGTCCGCCCCGCACCTGGGCGTGGCGCTCGTCGCGTACGACCCCGAGGGCATTCCGGTCGTGGACCGGGTCGGCGAACTGGTCGTCACCCGGCCCCTGCCGTCGATGCCGCTGTCCTTCTGGAACGACCCCGACGGCAGCCGCTACCGCGACGCCTACTTCTCCTCCTACCCCGGTGTGTGGCGTCACGGCGACTGGATCACGGTCACGAGCCACGGGTCGGTGATCGTGCACGGCCGCTCGGACTCCACCCTCAACCGCAACGGCGTCCGGCTGGGCAGCGCCGACATCCACGACGTCGTCGAGCGGTTGCCCGAGATCACCGAGGCCCTCGTCATCGGCGCCGAGGAGCCCGACGGCGGCTACTGGATGCCGCTGTTCGTCGTCCTCGCGGCCGGTGCGGAACTGGACGACGCCCTCCGTGACCGCATCCGCGGGGCCATCCGCACCGGCGTCTCGCCCCGGCACGTCCCCGACGAGATCCTCGAAGTCCCGGCCGTCCCGCACACCCGCACCGGCAAGAAGCTCGAGGTCCCGGTGAAACGCCTCCTCCAGGGCGCACCCGCCGAACAGGTCGTCAACCCCGCGGCGGTGGACGCCCCCGAGCTCATCGACCACTTCGTCCGGCTCGGCGCCGACCGCCGCGGCCGCCGGAGCGCCGGGGCCTGAGACCGGGGCCAGGGCGCGGCCCGGATCCGCACGCCCGCCGCGCCGGTCAGCCTCGGCGGGCCGGCAGTTCGAGGCCCAGGTTCTCCCGCAGCGTCGTACCGGTGTAGTCGGCGGCGACGATCTTCCGCCTGCGCAGTTCGTGGAGCAGGCCGTTGACGACGAAGTCGTGCTGCCGCGGGTCGGCGAGACCGCTCAGGGAGATCACGTCCAGCACGCCCGCCCGGAACCGTTCCTCCACCGCGTCGGCCAGTTGTCCGGGAGTTCCCGCGGCGGCCCAGTGCCCCGTGTCCTGGGCCTCGACGATGAGCTCGCGCAGCGTGTAGCCCCGTCGGACGTAACCGGCGAAGATGTCGACCCGGCCGCGGCGGCGGTTCACCGAGGCGATCTCCGGCAGCACGCTCAGCGGCAGCGGTGCGTCGAGGGGCAGGTCCGCCAGGTCGACGCCGCCGCCGAGCATGTCGGCGACCTGGTGGCGGCCGCGCTCGAAGTCGATCGCCTCACGCCGCTCGCGAACGAGCCGCCGCGCCTCTTCCTCGGTCGCGCCGAACGTGGCGTGGAACGAACTGAAGATCAGCGGCAGCCCGTCGGCGCGGCCGAACTCCTCGGCCTGGCCTCGGATCTTCCGCGTGAAGTCGAGCGCATGGTCGAGAGTCGGCAGCGAGGTGAAGACGATCTCCGCGAATCGAGCGCCGAGTGTCCTGCCCGCTTCGGACTGCCCGGCCTGGATCTGAACCGGCCGCCGCTGCGGCAGCGGCGGGATGTTGAGCGGGCCTGCCACGTCGAAGAACCGGCCGGAGTGGTGGATCGGGTGCACCCTGTCGCGATGCAGCACCGCCCTTCCGTCCGCGCCGACGGTCAGGGCGTCGGGCTGCCAGCTGTCCCACAGCGCGTTGACCACCTCGAGCGTCTCCGCGGCGCGCGCGTAGCGCTCCTCGGGGCTGGGGAGGTCAGCCAGCCCGAAGTTCTCCTCACCGATGGAGGAGGTCACCAGGTTCCAGGCCGCCCTCCCCTTGCTCACATGGTCGAGCGTGCCGAACAACCGGGCCAGATTGAACGGGTGGTTGAACGTCGTCGAGACCGTCGCGATCAGGCCGATCCGCGACGTCACCTGGCTCAGCGCCGACACGAAGACCAGGGGCTCCTGCGATCCGATCGAGCCCTGGGCGTCGAAGCGCAGCAGATCGGCGGTGAACAGGGCGTCGATCCGCGCCGCCTCGGCGAGCTTCGCCACCCGCACGGCCGTGTCCAGCGTGGACCGGGCCGGATCGACCGCCAGGTCGTAGGTCTCCGACGTACCGCCGGCTCCGGTCACGGTTTTCAGCGTCCTGGGCTGCTTCACGCTCACGACTCGTCCATTTCTCACCGGCGTCGGTGTCATCTCGGGGCGACGGAGTTCCACGGATGCGGGCCCGCACCCGGGGACGGTTCTCCGGTGGCGGGCGGACACCCGGACATGGCTCTTGGGAAGGGCGGACACCCGGCTGCGGGCGGTGGTCCTGACACGGTGCTCCGAAGGCGGGTGCGGATCCGCGGATCCACACCGGCGCGGTCACTCGTGGTCGGGCACGACACACACGCACGGGCCCGCCGGCGGGAAGCCGGAAGGGCCGGTCAGCGACAGAGCGCGGCGTGGGTGCGGCACAGGTCGACGTGCCGACGCTTCGTCCAAGCGGGAGTCGACACCGCGGTTCGGACCGGCCGGACGGGCACTGTCCGCACCGTGGCTCCCTTCGGTCCTGACCGGACACCGACCGGTCAGCGTGCCCATGGTCTCCCGTCGTCCCCCGCTTCTGCAAGGCCGCCCGTTCGCCGGCCCTCGTCGACCGGGCACCCGCGACCACGCCCCGACGTGGTCGCGGTCGCGCCGTGGCTCAGTTGCCGGCGATCCTCCCCGCGGCGAACCGGGCCCCCTCCTGGACACTGCCGTTGAGGTGGTAGGTGAGGTGTGCGGCGCTGTTGCGTCCGTTGCCGCACACCGGGTCGCCGGTGTTGCAGAACTCCTTGGCCTTGGGGCCGTACAGATCGCTGGACGAGGCGATGGTCCGGCCCGACAGCCGCAGGGGGTTGCCGAAGACGACGACCGCCTTGACCCGGGCGGCGAGGTCCACCGGGACGGTACGGCCGGTGCCCAGTCCCGTACGGATGCCCAGGGCGATGTCGGTGACGCTGCCGCCCTGGGAGTAGCCGCCCAGGACGAAGGAGGTGCCGGGGCAGTTCGCGGCGGTGGACCTGACGCGGTCCGTCATGTCGGTGGCGCCGGGTCCGGCACTCGACTGCGAGAAGTTCGCCGCGTAGTCGACGGCGTACGAGGACACCGACTTGCCCGGCAGCGCGCTCTTGATGTTCCTCACGAGGGGGGTTCCCACGATGCCGAGCCCCGGGGCCTCACCGGTGCCACGGGCGAAGACGACCTCGACGTCGGAGCACGGGGCCGCGGACGCCAGGGAGGGCAGCAGGGTGAGACCGGCCGCGCCGAGCGCGGCGACGCCGACGAGGGACACGAGGGTGACACGACGTCGTGAGGCATGACGGGACATGGGGGTACCTCTTTCTCGAGCGGTGGTACGCGAGCGGTGGTACGAGCACTCGGGACGGGATCCGTCCGGCGAGCGCAACAGCACCGTAGGAAGCGCCGCTCTCCGCACGTATCGGTGGAATCACCGGTCGGCCACCGGTGCGCCCCTGTTGGACGAGCAGTCAGCAATGCACCGGAACCGGACTCGTGCGTGCCCGCCGCTCGCTACCATCGGCACAGCGAGGCCACAGAGAATGGTGGTGCAGGTGGGGCAAGAGGCAACTGGAACGGGTCCCGGCCGACCGGGCCCTCCCCCTGCGCGGGGCGACGAACTCCCGCCCGAGCACGAGCAGATGACGTTCGGCGTCCGTCTGCTGCGCGACGGTCCGGTCGCCGACGCCCACAACCTCCTGCTCCTCGCCTCCGGGACCCTGCGGACGACCGACGTGGTCCGGTCGCGCGAGGCGGCCGTCCACGCCTCCCTGGCGGCCTGGTCGGGAGGCGACCGCGACGGCTACCTGAGAGCGCTGGACGCGCTGTGCGCGCCCGCCGGTCCCTCCGACGGGGCACCGCCCGCAACGGACAGCAGCGACAGCAGCGACAGCAGCGACAGCAGCGACAGCAGCGACAGCAGCGACAGCAGCGACAGCCATGATCCGGTCGCTGCCTTCTGGCGGGCCTACCGTGACGGTATGCACGGCGTCCTGCACGGAGACTTCGAACGTGCCAACGCGCTGCTCCGCCCCGTACTGAACCTGCTGGGGGCGCAGCAGGAGGCATCGAGGCTCCTGTCCGCGGGCACGATCGCGCTCATGCTGGGTGACCTCGCGGCGGCCCGCACGGTCCTCGGTCGCGCGCTGGCCGCCGCCCGCTCCGACGCGACGCCGACGCTGCTTCCGCGCATCCTCGAGCACCTCGCCTACGCCGAACTGCGCGAGGGCAGGTACCACCAGGCCCGCGTGCACGCGAAGGCCGGTCTGGAGGCCGCCGGTGACCACGGCCAACGCAATGTGACGGCCGGCCTGTCCGCCGTCCTCGCGCTGGCCGCCTCCATCGCGGGCGACCCGGCCGCGGTCGCCGCCCACGCGCAGTCGGCTCTGCACACCGCCCACGCCCACGGGCTCAGCCAGACGAGAACGCTCGCCGAATGGGCGCGGGCCCGCGCGGACCTCGGCCATGGCAACGCCGAGCACACCGCCGCGCGACTCGCCCCGCTCGTCCACGGGGGTCCCCGGCAGGGCCATTTCGGTCTGTGGATGATGGCGGTCCCCTGCTACGTCGGGGCCACGGTGCTCGCCGGCCACGACGTCGACGTGGAACACCTGATCGACCAGTACGCGGTGTGGGCGTCGCTGGGCGCGGACCCGCAGGCGCCGGCAGTGGTGCTGCGCTGCCGAGCCCTGGTGGCGGACGACGAGCACAGCGAAGCCCTGTTCGTCGCGGCCCTGGCGGAACACGAGAAGGTCGACAGCCCCTACGAGCACGCCCGGACCCACCTCGCGTACGGGATGTGGCTGCGGCGCCGACGCCGCCCCGTGGAGGCCCGATCCCAACTGCGGAGTGCCGTCATGGGGTTCGACCAGTGCGGCGCCGACGTGTGGACCGCGCATGCCGACGCCGAACTGAGGGCGGCCGGGGAGACGTCCACCGCCGCGCCCACCGCCATCTCCTCCCCCGGCTCCGAGCCCGGGCCGCTGCCACTGCTCACCCCGCAGCAGCAGCGCATCGCCCACTCGGTGGCCCAGGGCGCCACCAACCGCGAGGTGGCACGTCAGCTGTCGATCAGCACCCGCACCGTCGAGTACCACCTGCGCAACATCTTCACCCAGCTCGGAGTGCGCTCCCGGGTGGCTCTCGCCCGCCGCCTCGGGCCCTGACGAACGGGAGCCGTGGCACCCGGCGGACCGTGGGCCCCGGGCCGCCGAGGGGTCGGACCCGGCGGATCACAGCATGGCGAGACCCGGTTCCCGCAACACGTCCGCCGTGTCGGCGAGCAGGCGCGAGCCCTGCTGACCGTCGGCGAGCCGATGGTCGAAGGAGAGGGCCAGCTGAGTCGTCCAGCGCGGCTCGACGCGTTCGCCCGCCTGGTCCTGGACCACCCACGGGGTGCGTCGCACGGCGCCCACGGCGAGGATGGCGGCCTCCCCCGGGTTGAGGATGGGCGTACCGGTGTCCACACCGAAGACGCCGACGTTGGTGAGCGTGACGGTGCCACCGGTCAGGGCACGCGGCTCGGTACGCCCCTCACGCGCGGTCGTCGCCAACCGACCGATGGCATGCGCGAGTTCGGGCAGGGTGAGCAGATCGGCGTCCTTGATGTTGGGCACCACCAGCCCCCGGTCGGTCGCGGCGGCTATGCCGAGGTTGACGTAGTGCTTGAGCACGATCTCCTGGCGCGCCTCGTCCCAGTGGGAGTTCAGTTCCGGCGTTCTGCGCAGGGCCAGCAGAAGCGCCTTCGCCACGAAGAGCATCGGGGAGATCCGTGTCCCGGCGAACTCACGGCGGCCCGCGACCATTTCGCGCAGTCTCATCGTCTCGCTGATGTCCACCGTGACGAACTCGGTGACGTGCGGTGCCGTGAACGCCGACGCCACCATGGCGGTGGCCATGTGCTTTCGGACTCCGCGGATCGGAAGCCGCGTCTCGCCGCGCGAGTTGACCTCGGCACTCGGCGCGTGGACGCCGACGGCAGGCTCGGTCGCCGGCAGGGCGGCACGGTGAACGTCCTCCCGACTGACCGTTCCGTGCGGTCCGGTCGGCACGACCGCCGCCAGGTCGACACCGAGGTCCTTGGCCAGCTTGCGCACCGGCGGCTTGGCGGACGGGCGTGCCGGGGGCGTCACGGCAACGCCGACAGCGGTGGCGGCCCGCGGGTTCGGCGCCTCGGCCGCGGGCCCGGTGGCCGCCGGGGGACGAGCGGCGCGCCGACGGGCCGCGCCCGCGGCGCGTGGGCCGTAGCCGACGAGGAGCGCGGTGGGTCCCGCCTCCGGGCCGGCCAGGTCCTGTGGAGCGCGCCCCGATCCGGGTGGTGCGGCGGGCGGCTCCTGTCCTGCCGCGGAGGAGGCCGGTCCCCCCGGCGCGGCACTCTCGTCGGACGCGTCGACGACGATCGTGATCAGCGGAGCGCCGACCGGCAGCGTGTCGCCTTCGGCGGCGTGCAGTACGGACACGACTCCCGCGTAGGGGGAGGGCAGTTCGACGGCGGCCTTGGCGGTCTCGATCTCGACGATGATCTGATTGACCTCGACGGTGTCCCCGGGGGCCACGGTCCAGTGCAGAATGTCAGCCTCTGCGAGCCCCTCCCCGACATCGGGCAGGCGGAAGTCCTTGGCGGTCGGCATGGCGGTCGCACCTTTCAGGGGTGGTGGGCGCTGGTCGTTTCAGGTCGGTGGCCGATGCGCTCCGCGCCGCTCAGTGGGCGAGGCTGCGGTCCACCGCCGCCAACATGCGGTCCACCCCCGGCAGCCACTCCTCCTCGAGCCGGCTCGGCGGGTACGGCGTGTCGTACCCGGTCACCCGCAGGACGGGAGCCTCCAGCGCGTAGAACGCCTCTTCCTGCACCCGGGCGGCGATCTCGGCGCCGATGCCGTGCGTACGTGAGGCTTCGTGGGCGACGACGAGACGTCCCGTACGGAGCACGGACGCTATGACGGTGCCGGTGTCCAGCGGTGCGAGGCTTCTCAGATCGACGACCTCGACACTGTTCCCTTCCTCCTCCGCGACGCGGGCCGTCTCCAGCGCCGGCGCGACCAGGGGGCCGTAGGCGACCAGGGTGACGTCCGAACCGCTGCGGACGGTGCGTGCCTGGTGCAGACCGAGGGACGGTGCGCCGGTCACGTCTCCTTTGCTCCAGTACCGGCGTTTGGGCTCCAGGAAGATCACCGGGTCGTCACTGGAAATGGCCTGGCCGATCATGGTGAAGGCGTCGTCCGGGGTCGCGCAGGTGACGACCTTGAGCCCAGGGGTGTGCGCGAAGTAGGCCTCCGGGGACTCCGAGTGATGCTCGATGGACCCGATGCCGCCGCCGTAGGGGATCCGGATCACGACCGGCATGGCGATCCGGCCGCCGGAGCGGTGACGGTATTTCGCGAGCTGGCTGATGATCTGGTTGACGGCCGGGTAGACGAACCCGTCGAACTGGATCTCGCACACCGGGCGGTATCCCCGCATGGCCAGTCCGACGGCCGCGCCGACGATCCCGGCCTCACCCAGTGGGGTGTCCACGACCCGCTCGGTGCCGAAGTCGGCGCGGAGTCCGTCGGTGACACGGAAGACCCCGCCGAGCCGACCGATGTCCTCGCCGAGAAGCAGCACCGCCGGATCGTTCGAGAGCGCGTGGCGGAGCCCGTCATTGATCGCTTTGGCGAGCGTCGTGGTGGTCATCTGGGGTCTCCACTCGGATCGGGCATCTCCTCCAACGAGGCGAGGAACGAACGGTGTTCAGCCAACTGACGTTGCAGGTCAGGGGTCATTTCGGCGTAGGTGTGCTCGAACGGGAGGGACACGTCGGGATCGGGCAGCGCGCGGCACCGGGAGCGCAGCCCCTCCGCGAGGGCCTGCGCCTCGGCCTCGATCCCGTCGAAGAAGGCACTCTCCGCTGCGCCGGTCGTGGTCAGGTGCGCGTACAGGCGGGCGATGGGGTCCTTGGCCTCCCACTCCTTCTCCTCGGCTGCGTCCCGGTAGCGGGAGGCGTCGTCCGCGGTGGTGTGGGCGTTGCGGCGGTAGGTGAAGGCCTCGATCAACGTCGGGCCGCCGCCGGTGCGCGCCGTGTCGAGTGCCTCGCGGGTGGCGGCGAGACAGGCCAGGACGTCGTTGCCGTCGACACGGACGCCGGGGAGTCCGAATCCCGCGGCGCGTTGGGCGACGGGCACGGTGCTCTGCACGCTGTACGGCGCCGAGATCGCCCATTGGTTGTTCTGGCAGAAGAAGACGACGGGAAGGGACTGGGTCGCCGCCCAGATGAACGCCTCGTTGGTCTCGCCCTCGCTCAAGGCGCCGTCACCGAGGAAGACCAGGACGGCGGGAGGGTCGCCGGCCGGGCCCTCGGCCGTGCTCCGGCGGTCACGCGCGGCGTCGCGGACGATTCCCATCGCGTATCCGACAGCGTGCAGCGTCTGGGCGCCGATCACCAGGGTGTACAGGTTGAAGTTGGTCTCCCGGGGGTCCCAACCCCCCAAGGTGGTCCCCCGGAAGAGGCCGAAGAGGGACGCCGGGTCCAGTCCGCGGCACCAGGCCACGCCGTGCTCCCGGTAGGTGGGAAAGGCCATGTCGGAGGGCAGCAGCGCACGCGCGGCACCGACTTGGGCGGCCTCCTGCCCGAAGAGCGAGGGCCACAGCCCCAGTTCGCCCTGCCGCTGCAGGGCGATGGCCTCGGTGTCGAGGCGGCGGGCCATCACCATGTCCCGGTACAGGGCACGCAGGTCGGCGCTCCGGAGGTCGAACGGCAGCCGGGCATCGCCGACGACTTCGCCCTGCGGAGTCAGCAGCTGGATCGGATCATGCCGGGCCCTCGTCTTCGAGGATGTGCGGGGCAATTCGGGCTCCTTATGGGTCACCACTCGTACGGCGGATTCGGCGGGGTCACGGGCGCAGGGCGCCCTGCGCCCGCTCGGCCGGCCCCCGCGTACTAGTGGTCCGAGGCGTGAATGCAGGCAGTGCGGTGCGCCCCGTTGCCGACGTAGGGGGGCGGGGCCGCCGAGCAGACGGCCTCGGCTTCCGGGCATCTGGGCTGGAACGGACAGCCGGTGATGACGTCCAGGGCTCCGGAGGGTTCGCCCTCCAGCGCCGGCGCGTGCGGTTCGCCGGCACCTCGTCGCCGAAGGTCGGGAGCGGCCCGCAGCAACGCCCTGGTGTACGGATGCTGGGGTGCCGCGAACACGGCCTCGGCCGGTCCCTCCTCGACCAGCCTGCCCGCGTACATCACCGCGACCCGGTCGCACAGGGTGCGGATGATGCCCAGGTCGTGGGAGATGAACACGATGGTCAGGCCGAGGTCCGCGCGCAGGTCGGCGAGGAGGTTGACGACGGTGGCCTGGGCGGACACGTCCAGCGCCGATACCGCCTCGTCGGCGACCAGTACGTCGGGCTGGACGGCGAGGGCGCGTGCGATGGCGACGCGCTGGCGCTGTCCCCCGGACAGTTCGCGTGGTCGTGCGTCCAGGACGGGCCGGGGCAGGTTGACCATGTCCATGAGCGAGTTCAGGGCGGAGGTCATCCCTGCCTCGGGGGCGAGGTCGTGGCAGTCGATGAGTTCGGTGAGCACGGACCGGACCCGGCGGCGGGGGTTGAGCGAGGCGACCGGGTCCTGGAAGACCATCTGGACGCGGCGGCGCAGGTCCTTGGAGCGGTGGAGGCCGATGTCCTGGCCTTCGTAGCGCACCTGTCCGGCTGTCGGTGCCGTCAGTCCGACGAGTACGCACGCCAGTGTCGACTTGCCGCACCCGGATTCGCCGACCACGCCCAGGCACTGGCCTCGTTCGACGGTGAGGCTGACCCCGTCGACGGCCCGCAGTGTCGCGGGCGTCGCGGACCGCCGGGTCTTCACGTCGAAGTGGACCTTGATGTCGTCCAGTTCGATGAGGGCGCTCATACCGGCTCTCCAACGTTCAGGTCGGCCTGCCGCAGGCACGCCGTGGCCCGGTGCGAGCCGATGTCCAGCAGCGGCGGGTCCGCCTGACGGCAGGCGTCCACGGCGAGGGGACAGCGGGGGGCGAAGCGACAGCCGGAGGGAAGCCGCCCCGCGGTGGGCGGAGCTCCGCCGATGGCCGTCAACCGGACCGGCGGCCCGTGGAGTTGGGGCATCGACTCGATCAGGGCTCGGGTGTAGGGGTGGCGGGGGCTGTCGACCAGAGCACGCGTGGGCCCCTGCTCGATGATGCGGCCGGCGTACATCACGGCGGTGCGGTCGGCGATGCGCGAGATGACCGAGAGGTCGTGACTGACGAAGATCAGGGCCAGGCCCCGTTCGATCCGCAGGCGTTCCACGAGGGTCAGGATCTGGTCCTGGACCGTGGTGTCCAGGGCGGTCGTCGGTTCGTCGCACAGGAGGAGCCTGGGTTCCACCGACAGCGCCATCGCGATCATCACTCGCTGGCGGAGCCCTCCGGAGAGCTGGTGCGGCCATGCCCGGGCCCGTTGCTCCGGGTGCGGCACACCGACTTCGGCCAGCAGCCGCAGTGCCAGGTCGGCCGCGGCCCGGCGGGACATACCCCGCGCCCGGGGGCCGGCGGCGACCAGGTCGGCGATGCGCATGGTCGGGTTCAGCGAGCTCATCGGCTCCTGGAAGATCATCGACACGCCGTGCCCGCGAAGTTCGCGCGGGTCGACCGGCCGCAGTCCCTCCTTCTCCCCCTGGAACCGCACGGTGCCGCGCGTCCGGTGCAGGGCGGGCGGCAGAAGGCCCAGTACGGAGCGCAGGGTGAGGCTCTTGCCGGATCCGGACTCGCCGACGATGCCGAGGCATTCACCGGCGTCGACGTGCAGGGACACGTCGTCCACCAGGGTGACCCCGCCCTGTCCCGCGGCGATCGACAGGTTCGCGATCTCGATCACGGGTTCGGTGCCGGTCATGACTTGATCCGATCGTCCAGGCCGTCCCCGATCAGGGCGAGGCCCATTCCGATGAGGGCGATCGCGGCTCCCGGCGCGGCGATCAGCCACCAGTTGGTCTGGATGACGTTGCGGCCGGACTGGATCATCGCTCCCCATTCCGGGGTGGTGAGGGGAATGCCGACGCCCAGGAAGGACAGCGTCGAGATCGCCACGACGGCCAGCCCGACATCGACGAAGAAGTACACGACGGTCTGGCCGATCGAGTTCGGCACGATGTGCCAGGTGATCACTCGCCACCGGGGCAGGCCCCCCAGCCGCGCGGCCCGGACGTAGTCCATGGAGCGCACCCTGCGTACCTCGCTGCGCAGCAGACGTGCGTAGACGACCCAGGAGATGACGGTGAATCCGATGATGAGCGGCAACTCGCCGGGGCCGAGGAACAGGAATCCGGTGCCGGGACCGAGGAGGCCGACCAGGGCGATGAAGAAGATGAACAGCGGCAGCGAGACGACGATGTCCGAGGTGCGCATGATGGCCGTGTCCAGCCAACTGCTGCCGAGGCCTGCGGCGATGCCGATCAGGCTGCCGAGGATCGCCGGGATGAGCGAACCGAGCAGCGCCACGCGCAGGTCGACCCGGATCGCGTAGACCAGCCGGGTCCATTCGTCGCGGCCGAGCTGATCGGTGCCGAGGAGATGGGCCTGTGAGGGTGGGGCGAGCCGGTTCAGCAGGTCCTGGTCGGCCGGGTGTCCGCTGGTGATCAGCGGTGCGAAGACCGCCGCCAGGACGAACAGCCCGACGATGACCGCCCCCACGGCCATCTTGCCGTCGCCGCGCCGACGGCGGGGCTTGCGGGTGTGCGGTGCTTCCACCTCGGTCTTGACCGTGTCAGTCATGTGCCGACCGTCCTCGGATCGAGCAGCGAGACGACGGTCTCGCCGAGGATGTTGGCCAGTACGACTCCGGTGGCGAAGAGCAGTGTGATGCCCTGGACCGTGTAGACGTCCCGTTTGGCGGACGCTTCGACCAGGGCGCTGCCCAGTCCGGAGATGTTGAAGGTGGCTTCAAGGATGACGACTCCGAAGAAGAGGTAGCCGACGTTCAGTGCGAGCAGCGTGAGGACCGGGCCGAGGGCGTTGCGCAGCACGTGCCGGACGACCAGGGTGCTGCCCCCCACTCCGAGCGAGCGGGCGACGGCGATGTACTCGGAGTCGAGAACGTCGATCAGGCTCGATCTCAGGCTGCGCACGAGGACGGGGGTGAGGATGATCGCTCCGGTGACGGAGGGCAGTACCAGGGACCGGAGGAGGTCGCCCGGGCTCGACCCCAGTTCCGCGACCGGGAACCAGCCGGTGGGGATGGCCACCAGCCTGATCAGCAGGAATCCGACCCAGAACGCCGGCAGGAACAGGGCCAGCAGAACGCCCAGCCTGATGACATGGTCGACGGACCGGTCCCTGAACCAGGCGGCGGTCCATGCCAGCACGAGTGCCGCCGGCACGGCGAGCATCAGTGTGCCGAGCAGGAGCCACAGCGTGTCGCCGATCCGCTGGCCGATGATGCCGCTGACGCTCTGGCCGTCGATCGAGGTCCCGAAGTCGCCGTGCAGCACCCGGGAGATGTAGGCCAGGTACTGCTGCGGCAGACTGCGGTCCAGTCCCAGTTCGTGACGCAGTGCGCTCACCGCTTCGGGCGAGGCTCGTGGTCCCAGGCGCAGTCTGGCGGCGTCGCCCGGCGCGACCTGGGTCAGCACGAACACCACGAGCGTGACTGCGAGCAGCACAAGAAGCAACTGGAGCAGTCGGCCGAGCAGGACTCTCGTCGCTACCACGAAACTCCCCTCCTTTCCTTTGACTTGACGGTGCCGGACACGATCGTCAGCTCTTGATGCTCAGTTCGTCCGCGCAGTACGCCTGGTAGGGCGCGGCGACGAATCCCTGCACCCGGTCGGCGACCGCGTCGAGCGCGTTGGGCACCGCCAGGGGAATCACCGCGTAGCTTTCGTTCGCGGCGGCCTCGAAGGCCTGCACCGCGGTCTTCACCGCGGCCGGGGTGCTCGCGGCGTGGACGGCGGCCAGCGCCTTGTCGGCCGGCCCGGGGTCGGACTGGGAGAACACGACACCCGTCGCTCCGAGGAAGCCCAGCGGGTCGATGGGGGTGGGCGCGAGGGCGCTGTAGGTGAGCAGTCCGAGCTGGAAGTCGCTCTTGCTGAGCTTGTCGATGAGGGAGCTGGTCGGCTGCGGATTGACGGAGATCTTGACGCCCGCCTCGGCCAGCATGGGGACGAGGGCCTGTGCGGCGAGCTTTCCGGGGCCGGAGTCGCTGGACACGATCAGTTCGATGTTCTGGCCCTTGTAGTCGGACGCCTCGACCAGGTCCTTCGCCGCCGCCAGATCCGTGGTGGACCAGGTACAGGTGGGGCACTTGGAGACGCCTGGCACCTGCTGCGGCAGGAGGGACGTCGCCTCGGTCGCCTCGCCGACGTAGCCGCCGGCGACGAGCTTCTTGTAGTCGACGGCCAGGGCGATCGCCTTCCTGAGGCGGCCGTCCTTGAGGGGGCCCGACTTCGTGTTCATGGTGAGGACGCTGACCCCGGACGAGGGTGCGCCGACGATGCTGTCCTCGGGATACTGGGCTGCCGCTTCGAGCTCCACACCGTTGACGATGTCCACGGCCCCGCTCTGGAACTGGAGGAGTTGCTGGCCCCCGTCCGCGACCTGCTTGTACTCCATGCCGTCGAGGTAGGGCAGGCCGGGCCGGTAGTAGTGCGGGTTGCGGGTGAGGGTGATGGACCGTCCCACGGCCTCCTTGCTGATCATGAACGGTCCGGCGCCCACCGGCTTGTTCCAGTAGGCGTCCGCCGTCCTGCCGCCGTACTTGTCGGGGAAGACCGCGGCGTTGGCGGTCGACAGGACGGCGGGCAGCGTCTCGTCCGCCTGGGACAACTGGAAGACGACGGTCGTCGGGGTGGGCGTCTGCACGGACTTGATGGAGGAGAAGTAGCTGCCGTACAGCTCCCCGGCACTCCACAGCCCTTCGGAGAACTTGACGTCCGCGGAGGTGACGGGCTTGCCGTCGCTGAACTTCGCGGCCGGGTTCAGGGTGAACGTCAGGGTCTTGGCCGCGAGGTCCGCCTTGTACGACGAGGCCAGCGCCGGCAGCAGCTGCTTGCCGTCCGGGGTGGAGCGCAGCAGCGACGCGTACACCTGTGGGAACACTCTGTAGCTCTGGGTCGCCAGGGCTTTCTGCGGGTTCCAGGTGTCGATGGCGCTGCCGAGCGACATCGTGAGCGTTCCGCCGCGCTTGGCGGGAGCGGTGGCGGACTTGGACGGGGAGGACGCCGAACTGCTGGAGCTGCACCCGCTCAGGAGGAGTGCGGCGGCCGTGAGCGCTGCACCACACGCCGTGGACCGGGTTGCTGACTTACGCATAACTTTCCTCGCAGTTTCGTAAGTTATCTACCAACCGACACGCTCAATCTACGACGGGTCGGGTCGCCCGTCTAGACGTAAGGGTGAAAAGGGGTGTGTTCACTCCGGCCGCCTCGGCGTGAAGCACCACGTCCGCGCAGGTCAGCACCGCTATCCGGGGTCTCATCGGTCAGCCCGCGTCGTGTCTCGCGCCTGCCGCGCCCCACCCGGCCGGGCGGGCCTCGGCATCCCTGACGTAGCGCACCATCCAGTCGACCAACGCCTCGTTCTGCGCGCGGCGCGACGGCACCGGACCCGAGACGGAGCCTTCGTGCGACGCGTCGGGCAGCATGAGCATCTCGGCGACGCAACCCGCCCTCCGCAGTACCGAGTAGAACTGCTTGCTCTGCTCCGGCGGGCAGCGGTGGTCGGCCTCGCCCTGGATCAGCAGGGTGGGCGTGGTGCAGGTGTGGGCCATGGTGATCGGCGACAGATTCCGGTACCGCTCGGAGTCGGTCTGGGGCAGGGCGTCCAGCACCGCGGGCAGGAAACTGAGCCCCACGTCGCTGCTGCCGTACATGCTGGAGAAGTTCGTCACCGGATTCTCGATGACGGCGGCCCTGAACCGGTCGGTGCGGCCGACGATCCAGCTCGACATGTAGCCGCCGTACGACAGACCGGCGACCCCGAGTCGCTCCGGGTCGGCCCAGCCCTCCTCCACCGCGAAGTCCACCGCCGCCGTCAGGTCACGGAAGTCGTCGTTGCCCCAGTCGCCGATGATGGCGTCGGCGAAGTCCGTGCCGTAGCCGCGCGAACCGCGGGGATTGACCATGAGCACCCCGAAACCGGCTCCGCACAGAAGGTGGGCGTCGGTGACGTAGGCCTCCCCGTAGGCCGCCTTGGGTCCGCCGTGGATGAGCAGCACGGTCGGCAACGCTCCGACGGCGAACGCGGGCCTGAGGAACTTGGCCTGGATCGACGGGCCGTTCTTCGTGGGGACGCGGAAGGTGGTGGTCGTGCGGGGCCCGGTGCAGGCCCGGTTCCGGGTCGCGGTGTCGGTGATCCGCGTGTCCTCACCCGTGTCCAGGTCGCGGACCCAGAGGTCGGGCGGGCTGATGAGCGTGCCGGTGGCGTGGAGCAGACGGCGCCCCGCCACCGCCAAGGGGTAGTAGCAGCCCGGTCCCGCCAGGACGGTCTCGGCGCGCGGCTCGCCTTCCAGGGCGATGCGGTGCACCTCCAGGCGGTCCTCGACGTGCACCCGCAGGAGAGCGTCGCCCTCCTGCACGAGCAGACGCGCGTCGGGGTCCATGAACGGGATGGCGATGTCGCCCAGCACGTCGCCGTTGACGTCGAGACCCAGACCGGCGGTGCGCTCGACCGTGCGCCCGGGCGGCGCTTGCTCCGTCGCGTCTCCGGCCGGATCGAGGGTGAACAGCCGCCCCGTCGAGCGCGGCTTGGCACCGAGCGAGGTCACCGCGATCCGGCCGTCGCTCATGGCCGCCAGCGAGAAGATGTCGAGTGTCCGCAGATGTTCGGTGACCGTCGGATCGGCTCCGTCGGCGCCGACGGAGCGGACGGCCGCGATGCTCTGCTGCCATTCCTGCGGCCCGAAGCCGGCCCGGAAGGCGATCCGCGCGGGACCGGCCGGCCCGTCGCCCGGCCCGTCGGGTCCGGGCCCGCCCGCCGGCAGCAGCCAGGTCGGCTGACTGTTGACCCACGCGTCGTCGGTGAGCCGGGTGTGCGTCCCCGTGTCCAGGTCGTACACGAAGATGTCGGCGGTCGCGTCGTCGACGAAACCGAGTCCGTCCACCCAGCCGATCACCCGTGTGACCCGGTACGGCGCGCCGTCGACACGCGTGCGGAGCGCCGCCGCGTAGGCGATGCGGCGGCCGTCGGGGCTCCAGGCCGGCTTGCCCCGGACCGAACGGTCGGGTGCGTCGGGATCGACGAGCACCTCGAAGTCCACGGCGGCCACGTCCGGCACGTCCGGCACGTCGGGGAGGCGTGCGAGCACGATGCGGGTGGCCGGGCCGTCGCTCGACAGGAATGCCAGACGGCTGCC
This sequence comes from Streptomyces sp. NPDC002884, assembly GCF_040295245.1. NCBI lineage: Bacteria > Bacillati > Actinomycetota > Actinomycetes > Kitasatosporales > Streptomycetaceae > Streptomyces > Streptomyces sp. NPDC002884. Next base: position 216,365 of record NZ_JBEOVB010000013.1, read on the forward strand.
GTCCGGCGAGAAGCAAGGGGTGTGGTCGCAGTCGCCGAACTTCAGGACAAGGGGAGCCTCACCGGGCTCGGTCACAGCGCTCAGTCGCAGGTCGCGTCGCTCGATGTCTCCGTCGACGCGGGAGACGGACCAGGCGGCGAGCCTGCCGTCCGGGCTCAGATCGGCGCTGTGGATCAGCTCCATCGCATCGACGGCCTCGGCGATAGCGCGGTCGGATCCGGTTTCGGTCGCGGGCATGGGCACTCCTCCACTCGGGTTTCGTAACTATATTACGAGTTACAGAAGTTCCATGTACACTTTGGACATGGCCACCATCCACGCCTCCGACAGCGGGCGGGGCACGCTCCGGATCGGCTCCGGCGCCGGCTTCGCCGACGACCGGATCGAGCCGGCGGTAGAACTCGTCGAATCCGGAGACATCCAGTACCTCGTCTTCGAGTGCCTGGCCGAACGCTCGGTCGCACTGGCGGAACTGGACCGGCGGCGCGATCCCGGCCGCGGCTACAACCCATGGCTCGCCGATCGCATGGAAGCCGTGCTGCCGGAGTGCGCACAGCGAGGCATCCGGATCATCACCAACATGGGCGCGGCCAATCCGCGTGCGGCGGGCGCGGTCGTCACCGAGGTCGCGCGCGCCAGGCAACTGCACGGACTCACCGTCGCCGTGGTGACGGGGGACGACGTGCTCGACCGTGTTCTCGAGCGACCCGAACTACCGCTGCTGGAGGGTTCCGGCTCTGTCGGATCCCTCGGTGACAGCATCGTGTCGGCCCACGCCTACCTGGGTTGCGACGGGATCACCGACGCACTGGGCCAGGGTGCCGACGTCGTGATCACGGGCCGGATTGCGGACCCTTCGCTCTATATTGCACCCCTTGTCCATGAATTCGGCTGGGACACCGACGACTGGAACCTGATCGCCAAGGGCGCCTGTGTCGGGCACCTGCTGGAATGCGGGGCCCAGGTCACGGGCGGCTACTTCGCGGACCCGGGCTACAAGGACGTGCCCGATCTCGCCAATCTGGGATTCCCGCTCGCCGAGGTGCAGCGGGACGGAACCTTCACGATCAGCAAGGTGGAGGGGTCGGGCGGCATGGTGACAGGCGATACCTGCACGGAGCAGCTGCTTTACGAAGTGCACGACCCGTCGGCCTACACATCGGCCGACGTGGTCGCGGATTTCACCACTGTCCGGTTCGCCGAAATAGGCCGGGACACCGTGCTGGTCCGCGGAGCGCGCGGCCGGCGACGCCCGGACGACCTGAAGGTCTCCGTCGGCTACCGGGACGGCTTCACCGGGGAGGGACAGATCTCCTACGCGGGCCCCAACGCCCTGGCCCGGGCCGAGCTGGCACTGGAGATCCTGCGCGAGCGGCTGCAGAAGCGCGGCATGGCCGCCGACACGACGCGCTACGAGCTCATCGGCGTCGACTCCGTCACCCGCGGCCTGAATGCGGGCGAGCCGGGCGCGATGAACGAGGTCCGGGTCCGCGTCGTCGGCCGGACGGACACCGCCGGCCAGGCCCGAGGCATCGCGCACGAGGTCAGTGCCATGTGGCTCAACGGCCCTGCCGGCGGGGGCGGCGTGGTCTGTTCCGTCACCGAGCGGATAGCGATCGCCTCGGTACTCCTGCCGAGATCCGAAGTATCGGCAACGGTCACGATTTCGGAGGTCTAGATGCTCCTGCACGAGATGGCACACGCCCGTTCCGGCGACAAAGGCGATATCTCGGATATCTCGGTCATCGCCTACAACGCGATGAACTTCCCGCTGCTGCTGGAACTGGTCACCGCCGACCGCGTCCAGCAGCATTTCTCCGGCTTTGTCGCGGGCAACGTCCGGCGATATGAACTGCCGCAATTGCACGCGCTCAAGTTCGTCCTCGACGGCGCGCTGGACGGCGGCGTCACCCGCAGTCTCAACCTCGACATACACGGTAAATGCCTCAGCTCGCTGCTCCTCGGCATGGAACTCGGTGAAATCCGGGAGCCGTCGGGGCCCAGGAGTTCGAATGACCAACGGAGGTAGCCCCATGGGTTCGACCGAACGTCCCGCGATCCCCAGGAGAACCCTGTTCCGGGGCGGGCTCATCGCCGACGGCACGGGGGCGGAGCCCCGGCTCGGCGACCTGGTCGTCGAGGGCTCCCGGATCGTCGACGTGGGGACCGGACTCGACGGCGACACAGAGGTGGACCTCGAAGGGAAGTCGATCCTGCCGGGACTCATCGACTGCCACGTCCACGTCATGATCGGCAGCATCGACACCGTGGACCGGCTGCAGACCCCGTTCTCCTACCCGTTCTTCCAAGCCGCTCGTCATCTCCGCATCCTGCGGAGCATCGGAATCACCCACGCACGGGACGCGGCGGGAGCGGACCTGGGCGTGAAGCTCGCCCTGGAGGACGGACTGCTCGAAGGGCCCCGGCTGCAGATCGCCATCTCGATGCTCAGCCAGACAGGCGGCCACTCCGACGGCTGGCTGGCCTCCGGAAACTGCGTCGAGAACAGGATCGCGCACCCGGGCCGGCCGCGCGGAGTCGTCGACGGCCCGGAGGAGATGCGCAAGGCGGTCCGCGAGGTCATCCGGGCAGGGGCCGACGCCATCAAGGTCGCCGCGTCCGGCGGGGTCATGTCGCCCCGCGACAATCCGCACCACGCCCACTTCAGCATCGAGGAACTCAGCGTCGCCGTCACCGAGGCGAGCGCGGCGGGCCTGCCGGTGATGGCCCATGCCCAGGGTGCCGTCGGCGTCAAGAACGCGCTGCGTGCGGGCGTGCGGTCGATCGAGCACGGCGTCTTCCTGGACGACGAGGCGATCGAGCTGATGCTCGAACGCGGGGCCTTCCTCGTGCCCACCCTGCTGGCCCCGAAGAGCGTGCTGGAGGCGGCGGCGGGCGGTGCGCGGCTGACCGACGCCACGATCGCCAAGGCCCACGAGGTCGCCGACGCCCATATCGACTCCTTCAAGCGGGCGTGCGAGGCGGGGGTCACCGTCGCCATGGGCACCGACGCGGTGGGACTCGCCCCGGGGCGCAACCTCGAAGAGCTCGACCTGATGAGCGCCAACGGCCTGAGCCCCGCCAAGGCGCTGCGCGCCGGCACCCTGGACGCCGCCCGGCTCCTGGGCGTCGCGGACAGCTACGGCAGCATCGAGCCGGGCAAGCGGGCGGACCTGGTCGTCGTGTCCGGTCACGCCCACGACTTCAGCGGCCTGGCGGACCGGATCGAGGCCGTCTACATGGACGGTGCGCTGGTGGAGTCCAGGCACGTCGGGACGCGCGTCGCAGCCTGACGCTCGAGGCGTCCCCAGCACGGAACAACACTCGGCAACGTTCGTAATTCTCTTACGATTACGATACAGTAACTACGTAACCCTTCGGGCGCGGACCCTCCGAACAGTCGGGCACCGGCCGTCTGGGCATACGACAGGAGTCCCCCGTATGACCACCCATGTCGTCGGCACGTTCGTCAACGGCGCCCCCGGCGCCGGTCCCGGGCAGTTGCCCCTCGTCAACCCCCGCACCGGGGAAGTCCATGGCTTCACCGCGGTCTCCCGAGCCGACGAGGTGAACGCCGCCTTCGACGCGGCCGTCACCGCGTTCCGCACATGGCGGCACAGCACCCCGGGCGAACGTCAGGCCGCGCTGCTGGCCATAGCGCTCGAGATGGAGGAGCGGGCGGACGAATTCGTCGCCGCCGAATGCGAGGAGACCGGTAAGCCGACCGAATTCTTCCGCTCCGAGGAACTGCTCCCGATCATCGACCAGTTGCGGTTCTTCGCAGGCGCCGCCCGCATGCTGGAGGGACGTGCGGCGGCGGAGTACGTCCGGGGCCACACCTCCATGATCCGCCGCGAACCCGTGGGCGTGGTCGCGTCGATCGCCCCGTGGAACTACCCGCTGATGACGGCCGTCTGGAAACTGGCGCCGGCCGTGGCGGCCGGGAACACGGTGGTCTTCAAGCCGGACGCGGCCACTCCGTCCAGCGCGCTGCTGCTGGCCGAGATCTGCGGGCACCATCTGCCGCCGGGCTGCGTGAACCTCGTCTGCGGAGACCGGGAGACAGGCAAGCTGGTCGCCGGCCACCCGCAGGCGGACATGGTGGCCATCACCGGATCGACCCGTGCCGGCACCGAGGTGGTCCGCGCCGCCGCGGACGATGTGCGCAGGACACACCTCGAACTGGGCGGCAACGGCCCCGTCCTGGTGTTCGAGGACGCGGACGTGGCCCACTGCGCTCAGGTGATCGCCGAGTGCGCGTTCTACAACGCGGGCCAGGACTGCACCGCGCCCTCACGGATCCTGGCGCACGCCTCCGTCCATGACGAGTTGGTACGGGAACTGGTCGCGCACGCCGGGGCACTCGCCCGGGTCGACCCGGGCAACGCCCGCGACGGCCGCAGCCCGCTGATCAGCCGGGCACAGCTGGAGCGGGTCGCGGGACTCGTCGAACGCCGGCGCGACACCGCCCGGACAGTCACCGGCGGAAAGGCGGAGGACGGCCCCGGCTTCTTCTTCCAGCCGACCGTCGTCACGGGGGTCGCGCAGGACGACGAGATCGTCCAGGAGGAGATCTTCGGACCGGTCCTGACCGTGCAGACCTTCACCGACGAACAGCACGCGATCGACCTGGCGAACGACGTCCGTCACGGTCTGGCGTCCAGCGTGTGGACACGCGACGTCGGCCGCGCCGTCCGCGTCACCAGCGCACTCGACTTCGGGATCACCTGGGTCAACACCCACGTCACGACGGCCGCCGAAATGCCGCACGGGGGCTTCAAGCAGACCGGTGAGGGCAAGGACCTTTCGCTCTACGGCCTGGAGGCCTACACCCGGATCAAGCACGTGATGTTCGCATGGACATGAGGGCGGAGACAGACATGGGACCCGAGATCGTCGAGCTGTTCCCCGAAGGAACGACCATCGAGCCGGGCCGCGGCCTGAAGGTCGGGGGGGTGGCCCTGTCCGAGGTGGCCGACCGGTACGCGACGCCCGTCTACGTCGTCGACGAGGCAGGCCTGCGCGCACGGATACGGCGTTACCAACAGGCGTTGAGCGCGAGCTGGCCCCGTTCACAGGTCGTCTTCGCCTCGAAGTCCTTTCCGGCCGTGGCGGCGTACCGGCTGATGGCGGAGGCGGGGCTGGGCGTCGACGTCGCCGGCCTCGGCGAGCTGGCCGGAGCTCTTCGAGCGGGTGTCGACGGCAGGAACCTGGTGCTGCACGGCAACGCGAAGACCACGGCCGAGATCGAGATGGCGGTCGGCGCCGGTGTCGGGTTGGTCGTCATCGACAACTTCGCGGACATCGACCGTCTGGAAAGGTCGGTGACCGGCCGTCAGGACGTCCTCGTTCGGGTGCTGCCGGAGGTCCGTGCGGAGACCTACGAGGCGGTGGCCACCGGGCAGAAGGGCTCCAAGTTCGGACTGCCCCTGGACCAGGTCCCCCGGGCGATCGCTCGCATCCGTGCCAGCACGAAGCTTCATCTGAGCGGCCTGCACACGCACATCGGCAGCCAGATACTCGCGGTGGAACCGTTCGTCGCAGCGGTCCGGGCACTGGCCGACCTCGGAGAGTTCGAGACCTACGACTTCGGCGGCGGCCTGGGCGCCCGCTACACCTACGACGACCACCCGCCCGAACCCGAAGAGTGGATCGGCGCCCTCACCGACGCCGCCCGGCAGTATCTGCCGGCCTCGTCCCGGTTGCTGATCGAACCCGGCCGCAGTCTGGTGGCGCGCTCCGGGGTGAGCCTCTACCGCGTGGTCAACGTCAAACGAGGCGACCGCGTCACCGTCGCCGTCGACGGCGGCATGGGCGACAACATGGAAGTCGCCCTGTACGGCCAGCGGTTCGAGGCCACCGTCGTCGACCGGGTCGGAGGCGGTGAACAGGTCGACCTCGTGGGGCGGCACTGCGAGTCCGGCGACCGGCTCAGCACCGGCGTGGCCCTGCGGTCACCGCAGGTCGGCGACGTCATCGCGGTCCCCGTGACCGGGGCGTACTGCTACACCATGGCCAACAACTACAACGGGGCGCTCAAGGCGCCGGTCGTCTTCTGCGCCGACGGGCGGACCCGGGAGGTCGTCCGCCGCGAGACGCTCGCGGACTTCTTCGCCCGCGACACGTCGGCCCCGACACCCTAGAAGGGCACGAAGCCCACGGCAGACCACATCAGCAGATGGGCTGCAAAGGTCATGGTAAAATATTTATCATCTCACGATACGGAGTACGCTAGCCGCATGGTGGATACCCCGAAAGATGGCGCGACGAAGTCGACACGCACGCAGTCGACCGGCTCGCGGCGTCCGCTGCGCCGACACCGCCCCCGCGAGGAAACCCGCGCCCTGCTGCTGGCAGCGGCGACGAACCTCGCCATCGAGCGGACCCGCCCCGAATCGGCGAAACTGCACAACCCGCTGGCCGACATCCGCATTTCCGATGTCCTCGTCGAGGTGAACCGCCGCAATCCCGACGAAAAGAAGCTGACGACCGGCGCCTTCTATCAGATCTGGCAGGATCAGGCCGCTTTCCAACGGGAACTGATGAGCCATGTGATGGACGAGATCGCCACCCCCGGAGCAGGGCAGATCCAAGCCCTCGCCTTCGAACTCGTCGCCGACGGGGAAGCGCCCGAGGAGATCTTCCGCCAGATCAGCGAGGCCGACTTCCGGTGGACGAGTGCGTCTCCGGAACTGTTCCTGGCGCTCGGTCTGGGGGCCCTGGCCCCGGTCGACATGGTGCGGGACGCCCAGACCGAAGCGAACGAACGCTATGTCAACGCGACGGACCACCTGTTGAGCATCCTGCTGCGCTACGCACGCCGCCGCCTGAAGCCCGACCGCACCATGGAAGATCTGATCTGGGCCATCGAGGCACTCTCGGTCGGCTATCTGCTGCGCTCACGCACGCACCCGGACATTCCCCAGCGGACGGACGAACGCGGCTGGAGCGTCCTGGCGAGCGCCTACCTCGGCGTCGTCCACGCATTCAGTGAGCCGCTGCCGGAAGACACGGAAGAGGCCGGGACGCCCGCGTGAACTGAGCCGGATCGCCGCCGGATCGAGCAGGCACCGTCGTGGCCGACGGGGGGGGGACGGCCGGGCGCGCCACCACGGCGCGGCCGGCCGCATCCGCCGGACGGCTCCTGCTCGACCCGGTGACACGGACCTGCGGCCCCGGCACGCCGGGGCTACCGCCGGCCGCGCACCAGCAGATACAGGAAGTACGGCGTACCGATCACCGCCGTCATCAGGCCGGCGCCCAGCTGGGCGGGGGCGATGACGGTGCGGCCCAGCAGGTCGGCCGTGCAGACCAGCGCGGCGCCGAGCAGCACGGCGACCGGCACCACCCGGACGTGGCGTCGGCCCACGAGGGCGCGCGCCGCGTGCGGCGCGACCAGTCCCACGAAACCGATGGTGCCGGCCGAGGCGACGGCCGTCGCGCTGAGCAGCACGCTCACCACCAGGAACCCGAGCCTGGCCCGGGACAGTCGCAGGCCGAGCAGCCGGGGCGTGTCCGCGTCCAGCGAGACGAGGTCCAGCTCGGTGCGCCGGGCGACCGCGAAGACGAGGCCCACCGCCAGCACGAGCGCCACGGGCAGGACGTCCGGCATGGTCCGGCCGTACGTCGAACCGGACAGCCAGGTCAGCGCCTTCGTCGCGTTGAACGGGTCGGTGAGCACGATGAGCAGGCTGATCAGCGCCGTGGTCCCGGCGGCCGTGCCGATACCGACGAGGACCAGCCGGTTCTGCTGGTAGCCGCCCCGGGCCGCGAGCCCGAAGACGAGGACGGAGGTCACCGCGGCGCCCGCGAAGGCGGCGCCCGCGATGCCCCAGGTCCCGGCGACGGGCGAGGTGGTGACGAGCAGTACGGCCCCCAGCGCGGCGCCGCCGGACACACCCAGGACGCCGGGCTCCGCGAGCGGGTTGCGGGTCACGGCCTGCACGAGCGTGCCGGCCAGGGCGAGCGCCGCGCCCGCGCACAGCGCCGCCAGGACGCGGGGCACCCGGGTGTCGAGGACGAAGGACACCGCCCGGCCGGCCCGCCCCTGCGCCCAGTTCGCGACATCGCCGAGCAGCAGCTTGCTGTCGCCGATCAGGACGCCGGCGATCGTCACACCGACGACCACGACGACGAGTACGGCCACCGTGGCAAGGAACGCCGTCCGGCTGGGGATGCGCAACCGGTCCGGCGCGTCCGCCCCGGCCGTGTCCCGCAGCCGCAGGGCCATCACCACCAGGAACACGGCGCCGACGAGGCTGGTGACGACACCGGTGGGGACGGCGACCGCCGTGTCCGGGGGCACGAGGATCCGCAGCAGTACGTCCGCCCCGAGGACCAGCCCCGCGCCGACCAGGCCGGCCACGGGCAGCGTCGTCCGGGCCCGGGCGAAGCCCCGGTACCGACGGGCGAGCGGTCGCACCAGGGCCGGAGCGCACAGGCCGACGAAGCCGATGGGCCCGGCGAGCGTGACGGCGGCCGCGGACAGCAGCGTCGCCAGGACGACCACCGTCAGGCGGGTCGCGCGCACCGGGACGCCCAGCCCGCGCGCCGCGTCGTCGCCCAGGGCCAGCGCGTCGACCCGACGGGCGGTCAGCAGCAGGCCGACGAGCCCGACCAGGACGACGGGCAGCATCTGCAGGACGCCGTCGAAGCCGTTCTGGCTGATGCTGCCCTGGTTCCACTGGTAGAGGCCCTCGGTCTCCTGGGGGAACAGCAGGAGCAGGCCTTCCGTCACGGAGCCCATCCCCAGCGCCAGCGCGGTGCCGGCGAGGACCAGCCGTACGGTGCCCGTGCCGAGGCCGGACAGGGCGAGCACGACGGTCGCGGCGAGGAGTCCGCCGGCGAAGGCGACCCCGGAGGAGGCGATCATCGGCAGCGAGACGCCGGTGACGCCGACCAGCCCGAGCGCCAGATACGAACCGGCGTTCACCGCGAGGGTGTCGGGAGAGGCGAGCACATTGCGGCTGACGGCCTGGAGCACGGCGCCGGCCACGCCGAGGATGACGCCGACCATGACGCCGGCGGTCATCCGCGGCAGCCGGGAGGCGATCACGACGGAGGCGTCGGCCGGATCGGACCGCCCGGTCAGGGCCTTGAACACCTCGGCCGGTCCGACGGCGGCGGTGCCCTGGGTGATGTCGACGACGGCGAGGGCCGCGACCAGGAGGACGAGGGCGGCCGTCACCGCGGCCGCGCCCGTCCGGGACGCGGCCGCCGGCGGACGGAGCGCGGGGGGCGTTGCGGTGACGGCCATGGCCGGCGCTACTTCGTCAGCGCGTCGACGACGGCGTCGATGTACGCCTCCATCGACTCGGGACCGCCGAACATCCAGATGCCGTCGGGCAGTCGGTGCACCTCGCCGGCCTTCACGAACGGCAGGGACGTCCACACGGCGTTCTTCGCCAGCGCACCGGTGAAGGGGGTGCTGCTCGCGTCGTCGTCGTTGCCTATGTAGGCGAACTTCACGTCCTTCGGCAGGGCGGTGAGGCCTTCGACGTCGGTGGTCCCGAGGCCGTAGGCCGCGTCGCCCTTGACCGTCCAGGCGTTCTTCAGGCCGATCGCCTCGTCGACGGCCCCGATGAGCGAACCGCTGGTGTACGGGCGCAGGGAGACCTGGTTGGAGGCGACGTAGCCGTCGGCGAAGGCGTACTGCGCGCCGGCGAGTCCGGCGTCGGCGAGCGCCTTCTTGCCCTCGGCGACCTTGGCCTCGAAGCCCGTGCGGGCCGTCTCGGCCTTGGCGGTGGTTCCGGTGGCCTTGGCGATGAGGTCGAGGTTCTCCAGCATCTGCCCGATCTGGTCGGAGCCGTCGGCGGACGTCACCTCCAGCACCGGGGCGACCTTGCGCAGCTGCTTCACGGCGGCGGGGGTCAGATCGGTGGTGGCCACGATGAGGTCGGGCGCGAGCGAGGCGATGGTGTCCATGCTCGGCTCGCCGCGGGTGCCGATGTCCTTCGGCTCGTTCTTCAGCGGGACGGCGGTGTCCCACGTCTTGTAGCCCTTGACGTCGGCGACGCCGACGGGGTCCACGCCGAGCGTGACGAGGCTCTCGACGACGTTCCACTCGGTGGCGACGACCTTGGTGGCCGGACCGTCGAGCTTGATCTTCGTGCCGGTGGCGTCGGTGAGGCTGATGGCCTGGGAGGGCTTCTCGGAGCTGTCGGCGGCAGGCTCGGTGGTGCCGCAGGCGGCGAGGGTGAGCGCCGCGGCGGTGGTGGTGGCCGCGGTGAGCAGGAGGCGTCTCATGAGGTGGTGCCGAGCCTTTCGGTTCGAGTGTGTCGAGTGTGATGGCGGCCGATCGGGCGGGTGCGCAGCCGGCCGGTCAGGGGGTCGGTGTCGACGTCGATCCGGATGCCGTAGACAGCCGTCAGGCGTTCCGGTGTGAGGACGTCCTCGGGCAGGCCGTCGGCGACGATCCGGCCCGCTTCGAGCAGGGTGATCCGGTCCGCGACGGCCGCCGCCTGGTCGAGGTCGTGCAGGACGACGCCGACGGCGATCCCGTGGTCGTCCGCCAGGTCGCGGATGAGGTCGAGGAGTTCGATCTGGTAGCGCAGGTCGAGATAGGTCGTGGGCTCGTCCAGCAGCAGTACGCCGGTCTCCTGGGCGAGGCAGCCGGCGAGCCACACCCGTTGCAGCTGGCCGCCGGACAGGTGGTCGGCGCCCCGCTCGGCGAGGTCCGTGACACCGGTCAGCGCGAGCGCCCGGTCGACCGCGGCCGACGCGTCCGGGTCGGGCCTGCCGAAGCGGCCCCGGTACGGGTAGCGGCCGAACTCGACGACGTCCCGCACGGTCAGTCCGCTGGGCGTGGGGCGGCCCTGGGTCAGCAGGGCCACGTGCCGGGCGAACTCACGGGTGGTCAGGGTGAGGCCGTCGGTGTCGGCGTCGATCCTGAGCGTGGCGTGGCGGGGTGTCTGCAGGCGGGCGATGGTGCGCAGGAGCGTCGACTTGCCGCTGCCGTTGGGGCCGACCAGCACGGTCACCTCGCCGGGCCGGAGCGCGACCGAGGCGTCGTGCACGACGTCGACGCCGTCGTACGACACGGTCACACCCGTGGCCGACAGTTCATGACCGCGTAGACGCGGGGTGCCGGCTGCTTCTTCACCAGATCTCACGCGACGAAGGTTAGCCTAACCTAAACTTAAGTCGATCAGAGGTGCCCTGCTCCACCGCTCAGCCCGTCTGCCACGACGCCGGATTCCATACGCCCGAGCGCCGCAGCGACTGCGGGCAGTGGAGATAGACCTCGTCTATCTCCAGGACCAGGGCGAGCGTGGGCCGCCGGCCGTCGTGCGTCATGGCGTCGAAGAACGGGGCGTCGGCGAGGATGCGGGCCCGGCCGTTGACGCGCAGGACCTCCTTGCCGCCGGGGATCAGATAGAGCAGGCCGGCGTGCGGGTTGTCGAGGATGTTGTGGAAGCTGTCCCCCCGCCGGTTCCCCGGCCGGTCGGGCAGGGCGATCGCGCCGGAGTCGATGACATGGGTGAAGCCCGGAGCGTCTCCACGCGGGGAGACGTCGCAGTTGCCGTGCGCGTCGGCGGTGGCCAGCAGGCAGAACGGCGAGCGGGCGACGATGTCCAGGTCCTGCTCGGCGAGCCGGTCATGGACCTTCTCGATCACCACGGGCCAGGGCTCGCCCAGCAGTTCGCGCAGGGCGGCCCGCGACTCCAGCTCCACCCAGCCCTTCTCGGTCACGGCGTCCCGTCCGGCCCCGGCGGTATCGATCGTGTGCGGCAAGGCCGACTCCCCTGTGCATGCGTCCGGCAGATAGTTGCACAGGGAACATTAACCGAGTAAGGCTTGGCTTGCCTTACTTGCCATGGCTTCCGCCGCTCAGACCGCGAGGCTTCCGTTCAGGGCGTCGGTGAGGAGCGCACGCAGGGCTCCTTCGGTGACCGGGCGGGGGTTGGCGTAGGGCTGGGCCCGCGCCTGGGCGATGATCTCGTCGAAGTCGCGCTCGCCGAGCCCGAGTTCGGCGAGAGAGCGCGGGGCGCCGAGGCCGGCGGCCGCTCGCGCGAGGTGCCCGGGTACGTCGTCGGTGGCGAGGGCTCCGCGCAGGACCCGGTCGGCAGCGGGCGCCGCGGGAAGGTTGAAGGCGGCGACGTACGGGAGCAGGACGGTGTGGGTGGCGGCGTGCGGCAGGTCGAAGGTGCCACCGAGGATGTGACAGAGCTTGTGGTGCAGGGACATGGTCGTGACACCCAGGCAGGCCCCGCAGAGCCACGCTCCCCGGAGCGCGTCCGTGCGGGCGTCGACGTCCCGCGGATCGGCGGCGACGGCGGGCAGGGCGGCGGCGAGCGAGCGCACCCCCTCCTCGGCCATCAGGGACACGATCGGCGAGGCGTCGGGCGCGTACAGGGCCTCCACCGCATGGGCGACGGCGTTGAATCCGCTGGTGACGGACACCTGGACGGGGAGACGGAGGGTGAGTTCGGGGTCGTAGATCACGGCGCGCGGCAGGACGGCCCGGTCTCGGCCGGTGCGCTTGCGGCCCTGCTCGGTCAGGCCCCACACGGGGGTCATCTCCGAGCCGGCGTAGGTGGTCGGCACGCCGATCACGGGCAGGCCGGTGTCCCGGGCGACTGCCTTGCCGAGGCCGACGGCGGAGCCTCCCCCGACGGCCAGGCAGCCGTCCGCGCCGGCCTCGCGGGCGGCCGCGCGGGCCGCGTCGGCGGTCTCGGCCGGCACATGCGTCCGCGCCTCGCCGAACAGTCCGGCGCAGGCGTCGCCCAGCAGCCCGGCGGCCCGCTCGGCGAGCGCGCGCTGACCGGGGGTGGACAGCACCAGCAGCCGCCGTAGACCCAACCGGGCAGTTTCCTGCGGCAGTTGGGCGAGACTTCCGGCGCCGAAGACCACCCGCATGGGCAGCGCCTCGTACGTGAACGTCATCGTGACGTCTCCGCATCCGGCGCCAGGACGATGTCGAAACCGGCGTGGGTGAAGGGCGCGGTCACTCCGTAGCGCTCGGCCGCGCGCTCGTCGTTCGACTCCGCGAAGTCGGTGATCAGGCCCTGTTTGACGGCGAAGACGGCGTCGGAGTCGAGGTAGGGGCCGTCGGCGACGAACGTGTGGGTGGTGACCGGCCGATGGCCCCCGGCGCTCGCGATGAAGTGGACGTGGGCGGGCCGGAAGGGGTGCCGGCCGGTGGCGCGCAGCAGGGTGCCCACCGGCCCGTCCGTGGGGATCGGATAAGGGGACGGGACGACGGTGCGGAACCAGAAGCGGCCCTCGTCGTCGGTACGGAACAGCCCGCGCCCGTTGCCCGGCGGCTGGACATCGGGCCGCTGCACGTCGTAGAAGCCCTCCTCGTCGCACTGCCACACATCGAGCTCGGCGCCCGGCAGCGGGGTGCCGTCGGTGGCCAGCACCCGGCCGGAGACCACACAGGGGCGGCCGGTGCCGAGAAGGTCGATGCTGTCGCCGAGGTCCCGGCGGGGGGACTCGGTCATGTGGAACGGGCCGAGGACGGTGCTCTCGGTTCCCTCCTCCACCCCGTTGAGCGTCTCGACGAGCATCGACACGCCCAGGACGTCGGAGAGCAGGACGAACTCCTGCCGGGTGTCGTCGCACTTCTGCCCGACGGCGGTCAGGAACCCGATCGCCTCCTCCCACTCCCCCGGAGTCGGCCCGACGTCCCGCACGAAGGCGTGGAGGTGACGGGTCAGGCTCTTCAGCACCTCCCGCAGCCGGGGGTCCTCGGTGTTGCGGAAGCTGTCCACGACCGCTTCGGTGGCGGTCTCGACAGTGAAGTCCATGGTCGTTCCTCGCGGTTCGGGGCTTCCTGGCCGACGGTCTGGTCCTCGGACCAGTCTCCACCGGCAAGGGAAGCCCCGAGGCGGGAAACACGGGCGCGGCAGGCGCCCTCAGGGGAACACCGACGCCCCTTCCGGGACGCCGGCCCCGCGGCTGGGCGGCTCGCTCCTTCTCCGTCAGCCAGGTCCGGGTCGGGCGGCACACCGGTCTGCCGTCCTCGGCCCTGCACCAGGTCTGGTAGCCGTGGGAGCTGTCCGGATCGATGGGCCCCAGGGGCCCATCACGTGCTCGAAATATCGCAAGAGGGGATAATTCAGTGAGCACGACGGCGCCCGACCGGCGTCCTCCACCCACCAGGAACAGGCAGGTCGGACCATGACGAAGCGACCACGTTCGTCCGAGCCACCGCACGGTAAGGGGCCGAGCCGCCACGAGGGCGCCGGGCAGCACGGCTGGTCGCCCGATGTGGACGAGACACGCCAGCAGGACAACCCGAGCACCCACCGCTCCTTCCACGAAGCCGAGTACGCCGACGAGAAGGGCCGGGGCCGGACCAGGTCCGCGCAGGAGACGAAGTCCGTTCCGGGCGACACGGTCGAAAGTCGCGGCACACGCGGCGAGGAGTACGCCGACACGGACGAGAAGGGCCGGCGGGACACCGGCCGCAGGGGTCGCTCCCAGCGCCCCAGCGGCACCAGGGACGCCTCCGCCACCACGGGCGTCGACCCGCAGGACCCGCCGTCCGGACGCCGTTCGGGCTGACGGCCCGCTCGGCGCGTGGACGGCCGGATCCTGCGCGGCCCGGCGCGTGGACGGCCGGATCCCGGACACGGGATCCGCGTCAGCAGATCCGCGGCAGCTGCTCCCCGATCGGCAGATCGACCACCCGCGTGCCGCCCAGCCCGGTCCTGGCCACGACCATCCCGGGATGCGCCTCGACGGCCTCGCCGATGATCACGGAGTCCGCGCCCAGCGGATGGGCCCGCATCGCCTCGAGGACGGCGTCGGCGTGCTCGCGCGGGACGAAGGCCACCAGCTTGCCCTCGTTGGCGATGTACATGGGATCCAGGCCCAGGATGGCGCAAGCGTTGGCCACGGCCGACGGGACCGGGACGTCGCGTTCCCGGATGACCACCCCCGCACCGGAGGCCGCCGCGATCTCGTTGAGCGCGGCCGCCAGACCGCCCCGGGTGGGATCGCGCAGCACATGCAGATCCGGGGTGACGGCGAGCATGGCGTCGACCAGGCCGCCGAGCGCCGCGCAGTCGCTCTTGATCTCGACCCCGAACTCCAGGCCCTCGCGCACGCTCATGACCGCCACCCCGTGGACACCGATGGCGCCACTGACGATCACCACGTCACCGGGCACGACCCGCTGCGGCCGCAGATCGACGCCCGCGGGGACGAGGCCGATGCCCGCGGTGTTGAGGTAGATCCCGTCGCCGTGCCCGGCCTCCACCACCTTGGTGTCCCCGGTGGCCACCTCCACCCCGGCGGTGCGCGCGGCCGCGCCCAGCGCCTCGGACACCCGCCGGACCACGTCCAGCTCGACGCCCTCCTCCAGGATGAATCCGCAGGAGAGGTAGGCGGCGCGGGCGCCGCTCATGGCGAGGTCGTTGACGGTGCCGTTGACCGCCAGATCGCCGATGCTGCCGCCGGGGAAGAACAGCGGCCGCACCACGTAGGAGTCGGTGGAGAAGGCCAGCCGGGCCCCGCCCAGGGACAGGACGGCGGAGTCGCCCAACTGCGAGAGCACCTCGCCCCCGAAGGCGGGCGCGAAGATCTGCTCGAGCAGTTCGGCGGTGAGGACTCCCCCGCCACCGTGCCCCATGACGACCCGGGGCCGGTCGCGCAGCGGCGCCGGACAGGTCCAGCCCTCGACGTCGAGCGCACGGGCTGGGGCGGGGGCGGGCAGGTCGGTGATGTCAGACAACGGGGGTCGCCTCCCGGGTCTTGGTGGCGGGCATGTCCAGCCGCCGGTAGAGGTAGTACGCGGCGCAGGCCCCCTCGGTGGAGACCATGGTGGCGCCCAGCGGGGTGCGGGGGGTGCACAGGGTGCCGAAGGCCTCGCACTCGTGCGGCTTGAGCAGCCCTTGCAGGACCTCGCCGCTGCGGCACTCGGCGGGCTCCTCCGTCCGGATCCCGTCGACCGGGAAGCGGTGCTCGGCGTCGTGGTCGCGGTACTTCGACGACAGCCGCCAGCCGCTGCCGGGGATCACACCGATGCCGCGCCAGGCCCGGTCGGTGACCTCGAAGACGTCCTCCAGCATGGCCCGGGCGGCCGGGTTGCCCTCCGGGCGGACGGCACGGGCGTAGGCGTTGTCGACGGTGTGCTCGCCGCGTTCCAGCTGACGGACGGCCCGGCGCACGCCTTCGAGGATGTCCAGCGGCTCGAAACCCGTCACGACGATCGGGACGCGGAAGCGCTCCGCCAGTTCCGGGTACTCCTCCACCCCCATCACGCTGCACACGTGCCCGGCCGCGAGGAAGCCCTGTACCCGGCAGCTCGGCGACGACATGATCGCCTCGATGGCCGGTGGTACCCGGACATGGGACACCAGCATGCTGAAGTTCGGGATGCCCAGCTTCCGGGCCTGGTGGACCGTCATGGCGTTGGGGGGCGCCGTCGTCTCGAAGCCGATGCCGAAGAACACCACTTCGCGGCCGGGGTTCTGCTGCGCGATCCGCAGCGCGTCGAGCGGCGAGTAGACGACCCGTACGTCGCCGCCCTCCCCGCGGACCTGGAACAGGTCACGTCCGGTGCCCGGCACCCGCAGCATGTCCCCGAAGGAGCAGAAGATCACCTCCGGCCGGGAGGCGATCGCCAGCGCCTTGTCGATGACCTCCAGCGGGGTCACGCAGACGGGACAGCCCGGACCGTGGATCAACTCCACTTCTTCCGGCAGGAGTTGGTCGATGCCGTGCCGGATGATGCTGTGCGTCTGACCGCCGCAGACCTCCATCAGCGCCCAGGGTCTGGTCACCGTGGCATGGATGTCGTCGAGGAGCCGACGGGCCAGCTCCGGATCCTGGAACTCGTCGATGTACTTCACTGATTGTGCACCTCTTCCACTGGCTCCGCGCCCGCCTCCGCCGCCGCCATCTCCCAGGCGTCGCCGAACTCCTCCTGCAGCATGCCGAGTTCGGCGAAGAGTTCGAGCGTCTGCCGTGCCGACTCCTCGTCCAGCCGCTGCAGGGCGAAGCCGACGTGGACGATGGCGTACTCGCCGACCTGGAGGTCGGGCAGGTACTCCAGGCACACCTCCTTGACCACGCCGCCGAAGTCGACGGTGGCCATCCGGGTGCCGTCCCGGTCCTCGATGTCCAGCACTCTGCCGGGTACCGCCAGGCACATGAGCCTCTCCTCGCTGTGGGTCGCGCCTTGCTCAGTCGGTGGGAGTGGTCCGGGCGGCCACCATCAGCTGGCCCAGTGCCAGACCGCCGTCGCCCGGCGGCACCAGCCGGTGCCGCAGGACCGTGAAGCCGTCCTCGCGCAGGGTGGCGGCGCAGGCCGAGGAGAGGAGCGTGTTGACGAACACGCCTCCCGTCAGAGCGACCGTGTCCAGCCCGTGCCGCTCTCGGGCCCGCACGCAGATCCGGTGCACCAGGCCGGTCACCGCCCGGTGGAAGCGGGCCGCGACCAGGGCGGGTCCGACGCCCGCCCGCAGGTCGGCGACGATCGCGGCGAGGACGGGCGCGGGATCGGCGCGTACCGCGCCGTCCCCATGGGGCGCGTCCTCGGATCCGTGCAGGCCGAAGGCGTACGCGTCCCGGTCGCCGGTGGGCGCGCGAAGCGCCGCGCCCTCCAGCTCCACGGCGGCCTGTGCCTCGTATCCGGCGCGGTGGCACACCCCGGCGAGAGAGGACACGGCGTCGAAGAGCCGCCCCATGCTGGAGGTGGGGACGCAGTGCAGGCCACGCTCCAACTGCCTTTCCAGAAGCCGGAGTTCGTCGGGCGGGCAGGCGGCGGTGCAGGCGAGGTCGTCGGACCAGTCGATCCCGGCCGCCCTCAGATGGGCCAGCGCCATGCGGTACGGCCTGCGCACCGCGGCGTCGCCACCGGGCAGCGGGACGTACCCGAGGTGCCCGAACCGGCTGAAGCCGTCGTAGTCCGCGAGCAGGAACTCCCCGCCCCACACCGCTCCGTCGTCGCCGTGGCCGGTGCCGTCGAAGGCGACGCCGATCACCGGCCGGGTGCCGTCCAGACCGTGCTCGGCCATCGCGGAGGCGATGTGCGCGTGATGGTGCTGGACGCGCACGACGGGCCGTGCCGCCGCCTCGCGGCGGGCCCACCGGGCGGAGCGGTAGCCGGGATGCCGGTCGGCCACCAGCGTGCCGGGCCGTACGCCGGTGATGGACCGGAGCTGCGCCACCGCGCTCTCGAAAGCCCGCTGGGTGGCGAGGTCGTCCATGTCGCCGATGTGCGCGGACAGCCAGGCGCGCCGGCCCGTCCCCAGGCAGAAGGCGTTCTTCAGGTCGCCGCCGACCGCGAGGGCGGGGCGGACGGGCAGCGGGAGGGCGACCGGCAGCGGCGCGTAGCCGCGGGAGCGGCGGATCACCAGCGGCTCCCCGTCGCAGACGCGGACGACGGAGTCGTCGCAGGGGACGTGGATCGGCCGGTCGTGCGTGAGCCAGGCGTCGGCCAGCGGCGCGAGCCGTTCCAGCGCCTCGGTGTCGTCGGTGACGATCGGCTCACCGGACACGTTGCCGCTGGTCATGACGAGCAGCCGGGGGCCATCCGGGTCGCCGGGCAGGCCGAGCAGCAGGTGGTGCAGCGGTGTGTACGGCAGCAGCACACCGAGGTCGGGACTGCCGGGCGCGACGGCCTCGGCGGGCCGCGGGGCCCCCGCCGTGTACACCGGGTCCGGGCGTCGGCGCAGCAGCACGACGGGCCGGACGCCGTCCTCGAGCAGGTTCCGCTCCTCGGGGCCCAGCCGGACGAGGTGCTCGACGTCGGCCGCGCTCCGGGCCATGACGGCGAACGGCTTGTCCCCCCGTGCCTTGCGCCGGCGCAGGCGGGCGACCGCCGCCTCGTTCGTGGCATCGCAGGCCAGGTGGTAGCCGCCCAGTCCCTTCACGGCGAGGATCGCGCCGCCCGACAGCAGGGCGCGCGCCTCGGTGACCGGGTCCGTCCCCGTACGGTCGTCGGACGGCGGGGCCAGCAGGCGCAACCGCGGCCCGCAGGCCGGGCAGGCGACCGGCTGCGCGTGGAAACGGCGGTCGGCCGGATCCGCGTACTCCCGGGCGCAGTCGGGGCACAGGGCGAAGCCGGCCATGGTGGTGTGGGCCCGGTCGTACGGCACACCGGTGACGATCGTGAAGCGCGGGCCGCAGTGCGTGCAGTTGACGAACGGGTGGCGGTACCGCCGGTCCGCCGGGTCGGCCAGTTCGGCGAGGCAGTCGGCGCAGGTGGCGCGGTCCGGGGAGACCAGGGTGCGGACCGGGCCGCCGCCGCGGGAGGTGAGGATGGTGAACGCGGTGCCGCCGACGGGCGGCACCTCCCGGTGGTGGACGGACTCGACGCGGGCCAGCGGAGGCGCCTGGGCGGCGATCCGGTCGCAGAACCGGGCCACGGCCGAGGCGCTGCCCTCGACCTCCACGACGACGCCCTCCGCGGTGTTGGTCACATGACCGGCCAGGGCGAGTTCGGTGGCGAGGCCGTACAGGTAGGGCCGGAAGCCCACGCCCTGCACCACTCCCCGCACGGTGACCCGGCGGCGCAGCGGCAGTTCACCGGCGACCACGGCCGCCGGCGGCGGAGCGCTCACGAGGGGGTGGGCGCCAGGTCGCCGGCGTCGGTGTCGTCGGCATGGGTGTGGGGGTGGCTGTGGGGGTGGTCGTGCGGGCGGCTGTACGGGTGGTCGTGCGGGTGGGTGTGCGCGTGACCGTGCCGGAGGTCCGGTCGGCCGGCCATCACCGGCGCGTGCGGGGGCGCGCCCTCGGCGGCGGCGAGCGCCCGGTCGAGCAGCGCGCCCACGCCCTTCCCGCGGCGGGCCGAGGTCAGGACCACCTCGACTCCCGGGTTGACCTGCTGGACGTTCGCGCGGAAGGCGATCTCGTCGAACTCCACGACGTCCGCGAGGTCGGTCTTGGTGACGACGACCAGGTGGGCGAGGCCGAACGCGGTGGGGTACTTGAGCGGCTTGTCCTCGCCCTCCGTCACCGAGACGAGGACGACCCTCAGGGTCTCCCCCAGGTCATAGCCGGCGGGGCAGACCAGGTTGCCGACGTTCTCCACGAACAGCAGCCGGGTGCCGTCGGGCAGCCACCCGTCCAGGTGCCCGGCGAGCATGCCCGCCTCCAGATGGCACAGCCCGTCGGTGAGCACCTGCTTGACCGGGGCGCCCGACCGGGCCAGCCGGATCGCGTCGTTCTCGGTGGCGAGATCGGCGGTCAGCGCGGCGACGGGCACGGAACGCTCCCGTGCCCGCAGCAGTTCGCTCTCCAGCAGGGCGGTCTTGCCGCTGCCCGGACTGGACAGCAGGTTGACGACCGTGGTGCCGTGCGCCGCGAGGCGGGTGCGCAGCGTGTGGGCGCTCGCGTCGTTCTTGGCGAGCACGGCCTGACGCAGGTCGACGACACGACACATGGTTCAGCACTCCTCGGAGATCGGTTCGCGGGTGGGCGTGGGGTCGCCGGTCTCCCACTGCACGGCGGCGATCCGCAGTTCCCGGCCGGCGAGCAGATCGGTGGTCGCCCCGCCGCACGCGGGACAGGTCAGCCGGGGTGGCATGCCGACGGCCCACTCGTGGGCGCAGGGTGTGCAGCGGGCCCGGCCCGGCACCGCCTCGGTGACCAGTTCGGCGCCTTCCAGCAGGGTCCCGGCGCAGACCAGTTCGAAGCAGAAGGCGAGCGAATCGGGTACGACGCCGGCCAGTTCGCCGACCTGGAGCCGTACCGACCGCACCGCCGTGACGTCGCCGGCCCGCTCGGCGGCCTCGGCCACCTGGTCGACGACGGCCAGCGCGACGGACATCTCGTGCATAGGTCTCCGTCCTTTCGCGGCCTGCCTCCGGTCGGCCTTCATTAGAGGCGCGCGTGCCGGGCCGCACGGCCCGGCACGCCGTCACCGGCCGCCGGGTACGCCGTTCGACGCAACCGCGCGGACCGGTGGCGGCCGTGGTTCACATCCGGCGGATGCGCAGGTAGCGCCGCACGTCGGGAAGCACTTCGACGCCGAGGGCGACCAGGGCCGCGAGGGCCGCTCCGCCGATGACCATCTTCTTCATCCCGTCTCTCCTCATGTCGAGATCCCGTCGGCCGTGGCCCGCGGCGCGGACTCTCCCGGCTCCCCGGTCCACAGCAGCTCTTCGATCAGCCGGACGGCCTCCGGTACGGCGTCGGACACGGGCGGGCTGAGACCGATGCCCTCGTCCACCGTGGCCGGTTCGCACCCGACGACCAGGACGCGCCGTGGCGGCTCGCCCCCGGTCCCGGCGCACAGGGTGCCCAGCAGCGCCAGGACGGCGTCGGGGGTCATCCGGTGCCCGTCCAGCGGGGGCGTGCCGGGCGGCGGGCCCGCGCCGGCGTCGTGTTCGATCACATAGAGCGTGCCGGGGGCTTCGCCGCGCGCCGTGGCGTCCACCAGGACGAGGGTGTCGTAGCCGTCGAGGAGCTGGTAGGCGAGGTGCACCCCGCGCACTCCGATGTCCACGACCTCGACATGTGCGGGCAGTTCGCGCTCGCTGAGCCGGCGGGCGGTCTCCACGCCGAAGCCGTCGTCCGTGAGGAAGATGTTGCCGATGCCCGCCACGAGCGTCCTTCGAGCTGCCGGCGCGGGAACGTTCATGCGTCGTCCTCCAGCGGGGTGACCTCGTCGGGCTGGAAGTACAGGAACCGGCCCTGCTCGCGCCGGATGTCGGCGCCCGGGTCGCCCTCGACCGTGACCGCCAGGTGCACCCCGCCGTCGACGTCGTGCAGCACCGCCTCGACCTGCGCGGTGGCGCCCCGCAGGAAGATGTCCTGTGCGTCGGTGCGCCGCAGGCCCGGGCGCAGCTCGACGCGGCTGCCCTTGCCGACCGTCCGGCCGTCCACGAGGACATGGTCCCGTGTCGGGTCGAAGCCCGCCTCGCTCGCGGGGTCCCACCAGGGGGTGTCGGGCCGCTGCACCCCGTGCTCGTCGGGGAAGCCGCCGTCCGGGGCGGCGGGGACCGCCGGGTCGGTCGCCCGACGCAGGGTGCGGACCGCCCCGTGCAGCCGCTCCAGGACCTCGGCCGGCATCGAGTCCGCCAGCTCGATCACGGCGGCCGCCCGGTCGTCGGTGCCGCGGGCCTCGCGTTTCTCCTCGTCGGTGAGGGCCGCGGTGCGCAGCGCGAGGATCTCGTCGATCTCGGTGGCGTCGTAGAGCGCCCCCGGGCTCTCCGGCGCGATGGCCGGATGGTCCTCCAGGATGATCGGTGAGGACAGCACGAGGTCGGCGCTGCCCGCCTCACCGGCGAGTACGGGCCAGGTGTGCAGGTTGCGGCAGGCGGCGACCGCGCCCTTCGCCCACTCGGGGGGATCGGTCATCGACAGGAACGATCCGGCGCTGAGGGCCATCAGGAGGTGGGTGGCCACCAGGGAGTGCGGCAGCGCCGCGTCCCGGCCGGCGTCGCCGGGCTCGGCCGGTGTCCAGGCACTGGTGTTCTCCACGACGGCGGTCAGCCGCACGGTCCGGTAGGGGCCGTCGAGCTCGCGGGCGGACAGCCGGATCGTCCCGCTGACCTCCTCGCACCGCCGCAGGAGTCGGCCGACGGTGCGGCCGGCCGCGTCCAGGACGGGTTCGGTGTCCTCCCGGGCGGGGCGTCGGAAGGGGTGGGTGACGCCGTCGCCGAGGAGCGCGTCCACCGGGGCGACCACCTCGACCCGCTCCTCGCCGCCCTCGTCCCAGGGCACCAGCACCCGGTCGTCGAGGCGGAGCTCGGCCACGGTCTCGAAGCCGCCGTCCGGGCGTACCCGCTGCACCGTGCGCCGTCGGGCGTGCAGGAAGCGCACCTCGACGGAGAGGGTCGCGCCCGCCTTCGGTTCCATCAGGCATTCGGTGTGCTGGAAGTCGTACTCCTCGCACTCGGCGCCCCAGCCGGGCGGCACCAGCACCCCGAACTGCCAGCGCAGCCGGTTCTTGGCCGCCGAGGCGCGGTACGGATAGAGCACATAGCCCTCGAAGAGGACGGCGTCGGCCACCTGCCGGGCGAGGGCGAACCGCTCCTGCGTCTCGGAGGCGAACGCGGTCACGGTCACGGATCCGTCCTTCCGGTGGTGCCGGTGAGCGCGCGCAGCGGGTCGCGCCGGGGCGGGTCCGCGCTGCCGCCGTCGTCGAGCAGGGCCTTGAGGGTGGCGTCCCAGGAGGGCAGCGCGCGCCGGGAGCGGTAGGCGAGGAGGGCGTCCATGGTGTCGCGCGGCAGCCGGATCCAGCCGCACCCGGGGAAGTGCTGCTCGACCATCTCCCGCCAGGTCGCGACGGGCATCCGGAAGGCCGCCTCCCGGTCCCACGGCACCGGCTCGACCCGGAAACCGGCCTCGCCGGTGAACGCCGTACCGGAGAACAGCATCAGCAGCGGCACCTCGCCGGCGGTGAGGGCGTCGAGGTAGCGGGTCGCCGCGATGTCCATGTCGTAGGTGCAGGGGACGACGAGGTCGGCCTCGGTCTCTCCGGTGAAGCCGGGGACCATGAGCGAGATCTGGGCGAACTGCACCGGCTGGAGCGTGCTGCCCCAGCGGGAGCGCTCGCCGAAGAGGTCCGCCAGCCCGTCGGCCTCGGCCGGCTCGTAGCCGCGGCGGGCGGGTTCGATGCGGATCTGGCAGCGCAGCGCGAGGGCGTGCACCCGCGCGTCGTCGGCGGCCGTGACGCGCAGCCGGAAGACGAGGGTCGGTCCGGCGGCGTAGCGGTCGGCGCGGACGCCGGTGCAGGCGAAGGAGAACTCCGTCATGGCCGCACCCGCTCGTCCACGGGCCGGGCGCGGCGCGAGACGTCGGCGAAGAACGCGTCCAGCGCTGCCCGGGCCTCGGCCCCGCCGTCGAAGCCCTGCCACAACAGGCGCATACGGCCGACCAGTTCGTAGCAGATGTCGATCGGTACGAGGTGGCATTCGAAGCGGCCGTCGGTGCGGCGCAGCAGCAGCGCCTCCACGTCGGGTTCGAGCAGTCGGGCGAGGGGGCTGTCGCCGAGGGCCGCCGTCCAGGTGGCCGGTTCGAGTTCGCTCTCGGTGGCTCCGGCCGGACTCGGGTAGAGGGCGACCAGCCGGTCGAGTGCCGCGTTGCGGAACAGGAAGGCGACGCCGACCGGGATCTGCAACGCGTCCCACGCGCTCTCGTCGAGCCGGTGGCGGGGGTCGGTGAGGTAGCGGGCGGGGACCGTGCGGAAGCGGCCCGCGGCGGCGCCCGGCTGCTGCATCAGCAGCGCGCAGGCGGTGCAGGCGCAGACGAGGGCGCGCTTCTCGGTGTCGACCAGATGGCGGTGGTCCGCCTCGACCGGCAGAGCGCACAGCTCGCACCGTTCGGGCCGCGCGGACCGCTCGGTGAGGAACCTCCGCAGGCCGGGTGTGCGCGTCGCCGCGGACGCCGTCATCGGGCGCCCGTCGGCGCGGTGCCGATCTGGAGGAGCGTGGGTCCCGCGGGCTCGGTCCGCAGGTCGACGGAACCGACCTCCGGTGCGAAGCAGGCGAGCGCCGCCCGGGCCGCCTCCCGGGCGTTCTCGCCGGAGCCGGAGCCACAGCCGCAGCCGCCGGACTCCCGGGCCCGCAGGGTCAGGACGCCGCTCTCCTCGTCGAAGTCCACGACGTCCAGGGCGTGTTCGCGGACGCTGTCGAGTGCCCGGGTGATGCGCGTGTCACGGTCCTCGGGGTGCAGGTCGTGCAGGACGAGGAGACTCGCGACGAGTTCGTCGCCGAGCAGGCCCGCCAGCGGGTCGCCCGGGGCGTCGGACAGCAGGTGGAGGACGCGGGCCAGGCCGGAGCCGTAGAAGTCCATGAGGGAGCGCACGAGTTCCTCGGCCGCCTCGGCGGCGGCCGGGTCGCCGCTCGCGGCCAGCCGGTCCAGCACCTCCTCGACCCGGCGTCCGGTCCGTTCCGCGTCGACGGGTCGGGCCGTCGTCGGCGCGCTCATCCGCCCAGTCCGCTCAGTCCGGTGGGCACGTGCATCGACTTCACCGTCTTGCCGCCCCCGACGTACATGTGGACGCCACAGGGCAGACAGGGGTCGAAGCTGCGGACGGCGCGCATGATGTCGATGCCCTTGAAGTTCTCCGGGGTGTTCTCCTCGAAGATGGGGGTGTTCTGCACGGCGTCCTCGTACGGGCCCGGCGTGCCGAAGGTGTCCCTGGTACTGGCGTTCCAGGGGGTGGGCGGGTACGGGTGGTAGTTGGCGATCTTGCCGTCGCGGATCACCATGTGGTGCGACAGGACGCCGCGGACCGCCTCGGTGAAACCGACGCCGAGCCCCTCGTCCGGCACCTCGAACTTCTCCCAGGTCTGGGTGCGGCCGGCGCGGACCTCCTCGAGGCCCTTCTCCGCGCAGTGCAGGGCGACGGCGGCGGCGTACGCCTGGAAGTAGGTGCGCGCGCGGTTGCGCTCCAGCGCGTTGGACCACTTCGGGATCTTCCACTCGAAGCTGGTCTCCGGCTTGGTCATGGTGCGCGGCAGGTTGATGACCACGCTGTGGCCGGTGGCCTTGACGTACCCGATGTCGACGAGCCCGGACAGCGCGGTCGACCACAGGCGGGCGATGGGGCCGCCGCCGGTGTCCAGGGCGAGGTGATCCTTGCCGTCGAACCAGCGCGGGGACATGACCCAGCTGTACTTGTCGTCGAAGTTCCGCTTCTGCGGGGCGGGGATGGTGTGCTGGTTCCACGGGTGGCGGGGATCCACCGGGTTGCCGAGCGGGTCGTGGGTGACGAACTGCTCCTGGCCCTGCCAGTCCTCGTAGTACGAACTGCCCAGCAGGATGCGGATGCCGAGGTTGATCTCGGTGAGGTCGTTGGTGACGAGCTTGCCGTCCACGACGATGCCGGGGGTGACGAACATCCGCCGGCCCCAGTTCGTCATGTTGGCGTAGGTGAAGTCGCAGTACTCGGGGTCGTTGAGCGCGCCCCAGCAGCCGAGGAGGACCCGGCGGCGGCCGACTTCCTCGTAGCCCGGCAGCGCCTCGTAGAAGAAGTCGAACAGGTCGTCGTGCAGCGGCACCACGCGCTTCATGAACTCGACGTAGCGCATCAGGCGGCTGAGGTAGTCCGTGAAGAGCTGCACCGAGGCGATGGTGCCGACGCCGCCGGGGTAGAGCGTGGAGGGGTGCACATGGCGGCCCTCCATCAGGCAGAACATCTCGCGCGTGTAGCGGCTGACCTGGAGGGCCTCGCGGTAGAACTCGCCTTCGAGGGGGTTCAGCGAGCGCATGATGTCGGCGATGGTGCGGTAGCCGTGCTCGGCCGCGTGCGGGGCCTCGGTGCGCTCGGCGAGTTCGAGGACGCCGGGGTTGGTCTCCTTGACCATCTTCTCGCAGTAGTCGACCCCTACCAGGTTCTCCTGGAAGATGTTGTGGTCGAACATGTACTCCGCGGACTCGCCGAGGTTGATGATCCACTCGCCGAGGTGCGGGGGCTTCACGCCGTACGCCATGTTCTGCGCGTACACCGAGCAGGTGGCGTGGTTGTCGCCGCAGATCCCGCAGATGCGGCTGGTGATGAAGTGGGCGTCGCGGGGGTCCTTGCCGCGCATGAACACGCTGTAGCCGCGGAAGACCGACGAAGTGCTGTAGCACTCCGCGACCCGCTTCTGCTTGAAGTCGATCTTCGTGTGGATGCCCAGGCTGCCCACGATCCGGGTGATCGGATCCCAGGCCATCTCCACCAGGCCGCTGCCGTCGCCGGCCGCCTTCGTCCTTGCCATCGTCTTTGCCGTGCCCTTCGTTGCGCGGGGGGTTCGGTTGTGGGGTGCGCGAAGCAGAAGCGGGTCGCTCGTGAGTCACTCGTGGTGGGACGTCACCAGGGGGGCCGGTAGCCGGTGGTGATCTTCTCCCCGGTCCGGCGCCACTTGGGCTCCTGGTCCACCGTCTTCGCCGTGATCGAGCGCAGCTTGCGGACCACGGCTCCGTAGGCGCCGCTGGCCGTGCTGGAGAGCTTGGCTCCGGGCGGCTCGTCCATGAACGGCATGAACTTGTCGGGGAACCCGGGCATGGTGCAGGCGATGCAGATGCCGCCGACGTTCGGACAGCCGCCGATGCCGTTCATCCACCCGCGCTTGGGCACGTTGCACTTGACGACCGGACCCCAGCAGCCCAGCTTGACCAGGCACTTCGGCGAGTCGTACGACAGGGCGAACTCACCCTGCTCGTAGTAGCCGGCACGGTCGCAGCCCTCGTGGACGGTGGCGCCGAACAGCCAGGTGGGACGCAGCTTGTCGTCCAGCGGGATCATCGGGGCGGCGCCGGTCGCCTGGTAGAGCAGGTAGGTGAGCGTCTCGGAGAAGTTGTCGGGCTGGATCGGGCAGCCGGGGACGCACACGATGGGGATGCCGGCGTGGGACTTCCAGTCCCAGCCGAGGTAGTCCGGCAGGCCCATGGCGCCGGTCGGGTTGCCCGCCATGGCGTGGATGCCGCCGTAGGTGGCGCAGGTGCCGATGGCGACGACCGCCAGTGCCTTCGGGGCGAGCCGGTCGATCCACTCGCTGGTGGTGATCGGCTGGCCGGTCTCCGGGTTGTCGCCGAAGCCGCACCAGTAGCCCTCGGGCTTGATCGCCTCGTTGGGGATGGAACCCTCGACGACCAGTACGAAGGGGTCGATCTCGCCCCGCTCGCCCTTGAAGAACCACTCGATGAACGTGTCCGCGCCGCCGATCGGACCGCACTCGAAGTCGATGAGCGGCCAGTGGACGGCGATCTTCGGAAGCCCCGGCAGCACGCCGAGCACGATCTCCTCGATGCTGGGCTGCATGGCCGCCGTCAACGCGACCGAGTCGCCGTCGCAGCTCAGGCCCGCGTTGATCCAGAGAATGTGGATCGTGGGTGTCTCGTCGGCGGGCGCAGCGCCGACCGTCTTCGTCGTCGCCTCAGTCATGGGACCGCCTCCTGGGGAGGTGAGGAAGGAAAGCCCCGTTTCGGGACTTTCCGCGTTCATCGGATTCTTGGTATCAGCCGATGGGCCGCGACGGGATGCCATGGGGGGCCGTTCCGGTGAATTCGGCGGCAGACGGGCCCGAATCGGTTTGAGAAGCGGAGAGGTGGGCCGGGGTGGCCGACGGGCGCTCCTTGTGGACGAACGCCCTGCGCAGAGCGTGGTACGGGGCGTCCGGGTCGTCGAAGGTCCGGCGCATCCGGGCGAGCTCCCGGTCCCGGAACACGGCCGGCGGGGTCGCGCTCTCCCGCCGCTCCAGCTCCGTCTTCTTCGCGGCGATCCGGGCCGCCGTCACCGGCAGGGCGGACAGGTGCGCGGCCAGGCGGCCGACCTCCGCCGCGAAGGCTCCCGGACCGCTGTCCACCACCCGGTCGACGAGCCCCAGAGCCAGCGCGCCCGCCGCGCTCACCGGCAGCGCGTCCCGCGTGAGCCGTTCGGCCACCGCCGGGCCCACCCGGCGGGGCAGGGTGTACGTCCAGTACTCCGAGCCGTAGAGGCCCATCAGACGGTAGTGCGGGTTCAGCACGGCCCCCGAGCGGCACCACACCTCGTCGGCCGCCAGGGCGAGCATCACCCCGCCCGCGGCGGCGTTTCCCGCGACCGCCGCGACCACCAGCCGGTCGGTCGTCGCGAGGACCGCCTCGACCAGGTCGTCGATGGCGTTGATGTTCGCCCAGGACTCGGCGGCGGGGTCGTCGGCCGCCTCGATGACGTTGAGGTGGATCCCGTTGGAGAAGAAGTCCCGCTCGCCGCCCAGTACCAGCACCGACGTGGGCCGCGCGCACGCCTCCCGGTAGGCGTCCAGCAGCCGGCGGCACTGTCCGGTGCTCATGGCGCCGCCGGGAAAGGAGAACGACAGGAAGCCGACGTCGCCGCTCTCCCGGTAGCGGATGTCCGTCCAGGTGGCCTCCGGCGCCTCGGGCAGGGGCGGCAGCCGGTCGCCGAGCGCCGCCACGGCGGGCAGCTTGTACGTCGGCGGCTGCCCGGGGAGCCGCCGGGCGCGCAGCTCCGGGATCCACACCGCGCCGTCCCGGGTGGCCCGGCAGACCGCTCCGGCCCGGGTCGCCAGCAGCTCGCCCGGGCGGCCGCGCAACACGCTCTCGGGGTGGCCGCCGTGCAGGTACCACTCGCCGCCGAGCAGCGCGTCCAGCACACCGGGCTGTGAGTCGGCCGCCCTCAGCCTGCGCAGGACGGTCCCGGTCGTGTCCTCGGCCCAGTCGATGCGCCGGACACTCTGGTCGAGGTACGGACGCGGACGGAAACGGGCGTCGGCCGCGCTGCTCGCGTCCTGCTTGCGGGGCACGTGGGTTCCCCCGGCGAAGCGCTCCACCGCGAGCAGGACGGCCTCGATCGCGGCGTCGGCGATCTCGCCCCGGTACAGCTCGCTCTTGGACACCGGAGGAAGCCGACACGGTACGCAGGCCCACACATCGCCGGCGTCCATCTCCCCGTCGGCCTGGAGGACGGTGACGCCCCACTCGTCGATGCCCTCGTGGATCGCCCAGTCCAGGGAGGACGGTCCACGGTCGCCCACGGGTCCGGGATGGACGACGAGACACGTGTACGCCGACCAGACCTCCTCGGGGATCGCCGACTTCAGCATCGGCGCCACGACGAGCTGCGGCGCGTGCCGGCGCACGGCGTCCGCCGGCGAGCAGCCAGGCAGGGCGAGTTCCACCGCCACCCGGTGGCCGCGGTCGCGCAGTTCGGCGTGGGCGCGCTGGGTCAGGCTGTTGAACGCGCTGGCTAGGAGCAGGATGTGCACGGCTGCCTCCGGGCGGACGAACGGCCGGCAGAAACGGCCGCCGCCACGATCCTCGGCCCCGGTGGGCCGCCGTCCTCGGCGACAGGCGGTCGGATCATCACAAGTCATCCGAAAGCGGTCACTCGTCCGCCGTCCGGTCCCACCGTCCGCGCCTCGCCCACGACACCCCCGGCGCTCCCGCGCCCCGCGCACCCCCGGGTCAGCCGGGTCAGCCGGGTCAGCCGGGTCAGCCGGGTCAGCCGGGTCAGCCGGGTCAGCCGGGTCAGCCGGGTGAGGGTGTCACCGTCGGCGCAGGCCGCTCGTGATGCGCTCCCAGGGGGAGCGGGTGGCGCCGAAATGGGTCTCGTGCGCCCAGATGTGGGTGCACGACCGGCACTGGAGGTGGAGCAGGCTGCCCGCGTTGGAGAGCAGGTAGCGCCAGTGCTCGGAGCACGTACGGCCCTGCTCGCAGGTGTCGCAGCCACGACGGTCGTCGCAGTTGGGGCAGGCCACCCAGGCCCGGCGCCCGATGTCGGCCTGCGGGTCAAGCGGCAGCATGGCCACCCCCTCGGCGCGGAAGCACACCGGCCGAGACCAGTTCGTCGTACATGCGCTGCTGCTCCGCGCTGAGGCCGGAGTACAGCAGCTCGTGCGCCGCCTCCTCGTCGCGCAGCGCGGCGACGGGGTCCCAGTCGGGGCCGAGAGCCTCCAGGACATGGGCGCGCCGGAGCATCTCGTGTGCGGTCAGGTCGATGGTCAGGTCGGCCGGCGGGTGGGCGCCGGGCCGGGCCGACGCAGGCCCGCTCGCCGCGCCGGAATCGTCCGGCTCGTCAGGAAGGGCATGGTCATGGGGGGACATGTGACCGAACGTAGGTAAGCCTTCCTCGCCCCGACAAGAGCAGGTGGGAGAAGTCACAGCGGCCGGCCCGACCGCTCCCGCCGCGAGCCGGGTCCCACGGCCGTGTCCAGGTCATGACATCGGCACCGGTGATCGGCGTAATCTTGGCGCCGTGTCGAGGGAGCGGGCCGGGGCCGGTACGGCGGAGTGGGCGCGGAGCGGGGTCATGGCGCTGACCGGGCACCCCGACGGACCGCCGCTGGTGCCTCCCGGGACCGCGGCCGCCTTCGCCGACCGGATCTCCGCACGACTGGCCGCCGCCACGGCGGACAGCACTCATCCGCTGCGGGTGGACGGTGCGTCGCTGCTCGCGGAGCGGGCCGCGTTCACCGGGCACCACCGGCGGGGCCGGGTCTCGGCGGGCGGGGCGGGCCGGCTGCTGCCCACCGCGGACGGCTGGGCGGCCGTCTCCTGCGCCCGCCCCGACGATCCCCCGCTGCTGGGGGCGTTGGTCGGCGCCGCACTGCCCGACGACCCGTGGCCCACGGTCGCCGCGTGGGTGCGGACGCACACCGGGGCGGAGCTGGCCGAGCGGGCCGCGCTGCTCGGACTCGCCGCCGCGCCCGTGGACCCCTCGCCGCCGCGCCCGCTGCCCGCGCCCGGTCGCCCCAGGTCGCCGGCGGGCCTGCTCGTCGTCGACTTCAGCGCGCTGTGGGCGGGGCCGCTCTGCGCCCAGCTGCTCGGCCTGGCCGGCGCCCACGTGGTCAAGGTCGAGACGCCACAGCGCCTCGACGGGGCCCGCCGGGGCAGTCCCGGCTTCTTCCGGCTGCTGCACGCGGGCCATCGCTCCGTTCTCCTCGACCCCACGACGGCAGGGGGCCGGCGAGCGATGTCCGCGCTCGTCGACGCGGCGGACATCGTCATCGAGGCGTCCCGCCCGCGGGCGCTGGCCGGGTTCGGTCTCGACGCGGAGGCCTCGGCCCGCCAGGGCACGATCTGGGTGTCCGTCACGGCGGACGGCCGGGACTCCCCGCGGGTCGGCTTCGGCGACGACGTGGCCGCGGGCGCGGGACTGGTGGCCCGGGACGCGGACGGGCAGCCGGTCTTCTGCGGCGATGCGCTCGCCGACCCGCTGACCGGCCTGTTCGCCGCCGGACTCGCCCTGTCCGCACCGGTCGACGGCCGGGGACGGCTGTTCGACGTCGCGATGTCCCAGGTGGTCTCCGCGACCCTGGCCCCCGCCCAGGACTCCCCCACCCGGGACACGCCCACCCCGGGCCGCCCCGCCCCGGACACGCGCGCCTCGGCCCGCCCCACCCGGGACACGCCCGCTCCGGACCGCCCCGCTCCGGACCTCGGTGCCCCGGGATCCTCCGCCGGCGACGCCGTCAGCCCCGGTCCACCGGCCCCGGGCTCCCCCGCCCGGACCGCGCACCGGGACGGCGACGGCTGGGCGGTCGACACCTCCGACGGGCCGGTGCCGGTCGCCGCGCCCCGCCGTCGGACCGTCACCGGCCACGCTCCCGAACCGGGCCGGCACACCGACGAGGTCCTGCGCGAGCTGCGGATCCCTTCGCCATGACGAGGGGAGTGCTGTTCCGCGACGCCGAACTCGACGGCCGCACGGTGACGGACGTACGGGTCGGCGGCGGGAGCGTCGTCGAGATCGGCCGCGGGCTGACGGCCCACCGCGGCGAGGACGTGCTCGACGCCCGGGGCGGGGCCCTGCTGCCCGGTCTGTGCGACCACCACCTGCACCTGCACGCCATGGCCGCGGCCGCCCGCTCCGTCCGCTGCGGCCCGCCGGCGGTCACCACCGCGGAGGAGCTGGCCGAGGCTCTCGCGCACGCGTCCGCCGACGAAACCGGCTGGGTCCGCGGAACCGGGTACGCCGAGGGCGTCGCCGGTCCGCTGGACGCCGTCGCGCTGGACCGCCTGCATGCCGCCCGTCCGGTGCGCGTCCAGCACCGCAGCGGCGCGCTGTGGACGGTCAACAGCGCGGGGGCGCAGGCGCTGGGCCTCGCACGGGCGGATCACGGGGGCGTCGAACGGGACGGCCGAGGGCGTCCCACCGGGCGGCTCTGGCGCGCCGACGACTGGCTCCGCACCCGTACCTCCGGAGCCCGGCCGCCCGGTCTTCGGCCGGTCGGCGCCCGGCTCGCCGCCCTGGGCATCACCCACCTCACGGACGCGACCCCGGATCTGAGCGCCACGGCGATCGACGCGATCGGCGAGGCCATGCGCACCGGGGCGCTCCCCCAGCGGGTCCAGCTGCTGGGGGCGCCCCTGCACCGGACGGCGCCCGGCGGCCCGCGCTCACCGACCGTCGGCCCCTACAAGATCGTCCTCGCGGACTCCGGCCTCCCGGGCCTCGACGAGCTGGTGGAACGCATCCGCGCGGCTCACCGTGCGGGCCGGGCGGTGGCCGTGCACTGCGTGACCCGCGAGGCCCTCCTCCTCCTGTTCGCCGCACTCGACGAGGCCGGCGGGCGGGCCGGTGACCGGATCGAGCACGCCTCGCTGGTGCCCGCCGGGTCGATCCCCCGGCTGCGGGACCTCGGTCCGGCCGTGGTGACCCAGCCGGGGTTCATCGCGGACCGCGGGGACGACTATCTGCGCGACGTCCCGGCCGGGGACCACCAGGACCTCTACCGGGTGCGCTCGCTGGTCGAGGCCGGCGTGCCGGTAGCGCTGGCCGGCGACGCGCCGTACGGGCCGGTCGATCCCTGGCTGGTGATGGACGCGGCGGTACGGCGGCGCACCCGGTCCGGACAGGTCGTCGGCCCGGGTGAGGGTCTCACCGCGCTTCAGGCGCTGGACGCCTTCCTCGGCCCGCCCGATGCTCCCGGCGGCCCGCCCCGGCGGGTCGTCCGGGGAGCGGCGGCCGACCTCGTCCTGCTGCGCGTGCCCCGAGCGGCGGCGCTGCAGCGGCCCTCCGCGGACCTGGTGGCCGCGACGCTGATCGCCGGCGCCGTGGTGTGGTCGCGCCCGAGGTGATCACGCCTCCCGCTCGTGCGTGCTGTCGTCCTCGCCCTCCTCGAGCAGGGTGGCCGCCGCGCCGATGATCCGCGGGTCGGGGCGGCCGACGACCTCGTCGTCCTTGTCCGCGTAGTCGAAGCGGGCCAGGACACTGCGCATGGCCTCCACCCGGGCGCGCTTCTTGTCGTTGCTCTTCACCACCGTCCACGGGGCGTGTTCGGTGTCCGTCTCGCGGAACATGGCCACCTTCGCGGCGGTGTAGTCGTCCCAGAGGTCGAGGGAGGCCAGGTCCATCGGGCTGAGCTTCCACTGCCGCACGGGGTCGACCTGGCGGATCGTGAACCGTGTGCGCTGCTCACCCTGCGAGACGGAGAACCAGAACTTGACCAGTTCGACCCCGTCGTCCACGAGCATCCGCTCGAACAGGGGTGCCTGGCGCATGAAGCGGCGGTACTCGTCGTCCGTGCAGAAGTCCATCACCCGCTCCACACCGGCCCGGTTGTACCAGGACCGGTCCAGCAGGACGATCTCACCGGCGGTCGGCAGATGTTCGACGTAGCGCTGGAAGTACCACTGGCCGCGCTCGCGTTCGGTCGGCTTCTCCAGGGCGACCACGCGGGCGCCGCGCGGGTTGAGGTGCTCGGTGAACCGCTTGATGGTGCCGCCCTTGCCCGCGGCGTCACGGCCCTCGAAGACGATGACGAGCCGACGCCCGGTCTCCTTGATCCAGCTCTGCAGCTTCAGGAGCTCTATCTGCTGGAGCCGCTTGTGCAGGTCGTACTCCCCGCGCTCCATGCGCCGGTCGTACGGGTAGTTCTCCCGCCAGGTGTCCACGGGGGTCCCGTCCGGACGGATCAGCACCGGATCGTCGTGGTCCGTGTGGTCGACGCGCATCCCTGACAGCAGTTGGTCCATCACGCGAGGAAAGCAAGCGTGTCCGTACGGGGGACGAACGGCGTGCGAAGCCCAGGTGTCGGCGCTGCCGCGGGAACCCGCGCGGCCGTGGGAGGCCGAGGTCACAGGGCCCGAGCGGCCAAGGTCACAGCCGCGCCCTCTGCTGCCGCTCGGCCCCTCTGGCCTAGCATCCGAGCATGACGGTCCTGCCCGAAGACGGGCTTTCGCTGGCCGCCGAGTTCCCTGACGCGACTCTTGAACAGTGGCAGCGCCTCGTGGCGGGTGTACTGCGCAAGTCGGGCAGGGACGTCTCGGACGCGGCAGCCGAGGAGGCCCTGTCCACCGCGCTGGAGGACGGGCTTCACCTCCGGCCCCTGTACAGCGCGCACGACTCCGCGCCCGATCCCGGCCTGCCCGGATTCGCGCCGTTCGTCCGCGGCGGCCGGGCGGAGGGGAACTCCGTCGGCGGCTGGGACGTGCGACAGCAGCACACCACCGGCGGCGCGGTCCTCGCGGACCTGGAGAACGGCGTCACGTCACTGTGGCTGCTCCTCGGCGACGGCGGCCTTCCGGTCGACTCGCTCGGCCGGGTCCTCGACGGCGTGTATCTCGACCTGGCACCCGTCGTCCTGGACGCCGGAAGTGACGTCGAGTCCGCCGCGCGGGAGTTGCTGCGGCTGTACGAGGAGCGGGGCGTCGCCGGCGAGGCGGCACGCGGCAACCTCGGCGCCGACCCGCTGGGTCACGAGGCCCGTACCGGCGGCACGTACGACTTCGCCCCCGTGGCCGGTCTCGCGCGCACGTGCGCCGAGACGTACCCGGGGCTGCGGGCGCTGACCGTGGACGCGCTGCCGTATCACGAGGCCGGCGGTTCGGCCGCGCAGGAGCTGGGCTGTTCGATGGCGACCGCGGTGGCCTATCTGCGGGAGCTGACCGAGGCGGGCCTGCCTGTGGAACTCGCCTGCGCCCAGCTGGAGTTCCGGTACGCGGCCACCGCCGACCAGTTCCTGACCGTCGCCAAGCTGCGGGCGGCGCGCCGACTGTGGTCGCGGGTCACCGAGGTCTGCGGAGCCCCGGTCGGACAGGTGCAGCACGCCGTGACCTCGCCGGTGATGATGGCCCGTCGCGACCCCTGGGTGAACATGCTGCGCACGACCGTCGCCACACTGGCGGCCGGGGTGGGCGGCGCCGACGCGGTGACCGTACTGCCCTTCGACCATTCGCTCGGCCTCCCGGACGCCTTCGCGCGGCGCATCGCCCGCAACACGTCCACGATCCTCATCGAGGAGTCGCACCTGTCCCGGGTCGTCGACCCGGCGGGCGGCTCCTGGTACGTGGAACGGCTCACCGACGAACTCGCCCACGCGGGCTGGGAGTTCTTCCAGAGAATCGAGCGGACGGGCGGCCAGGCGGCCGGTCTGCGCTCGGGCCGGATCGGCCAGGACCTGGCGGACACCTGGGAGGCCCGCAGCGCGAAGCTGGCGAAGCGGCGCGAGCCCGTCACCGGTGTCAGCGAGTTCCCGGACCTCGCCGAGCGTCCGGTGGAGCGCGCTCCCGCGCCCGCCCCCCGCTCCGGCGGGCTGCCCCGGGTACGGCGCGACGAGGCCTACGAGAGGCTGCGCGCCCGGTCCGACGCCCACTTCGCGGCGACCGGATCCCGCCCGCGGGTCTATCTGGCCGCCCTCGGTCCCGCCGCCGCGCACACCGCCCGTGTCGGCTTCGCCGCCAACCTGTTCCAGGCCGGCGGCATCGAGCCCGTCACGGACGGCTCCTTCGCGGACAGCGGCGCCACCGAGGCCGTCCTCTGCTCCAGCGACGCGCTGTACGAGGAACAGGCGGCGACCCGGGCCCAGGAGCTCAGGGACTCGGGTGCCTCGCACGTGTTCCTCGCGGGCCGCCCGGGGCAGTACCCGGGAGTCGACGCGTACGTCTTCGCGGGCTGCGACGCCGTCGCCGTGCTCTCCGCCGCCCTCGACCGCATGGGAGTGTCCTGATGGGAATCCCCGACTTCTCCGGGATCGAGCTGGGGACCCCGGCCGTGGACGGCGGCGCCGACGAGTGGCGTACGGCCGTCAAACAGGCCACCGGCGGTGACGGGCCGCTGTGGGAGACCCCGGAGGGCATCGCGGTCAAGCCGCTGTACACGGGCCGCGACCTGGAGGGCCTGGACTTCCTGGGCACCTACCCGGGGGTCGCCCCGTATCTGCGCGGCCCGTACCCGACGATGTACGTCAACC
Source organism: Streptomyces sp. NPDC002884 (assembly GCF_040295245.1). Classification (NCBI taxonomy): domain Bacteria; kingdom Bacillati; phylum Actinomycetota; class Actinomycetes; order Kitasatosporales; family Streptomycetaceae; genus Streptomyces; species Streptomyces sp. NPDC002884. The sequence continues at coordinate 252,889 of NZ_JBEOVB010000013.1, forward strand.
AGCCCTGGACGATCCGCCAGTACGCGGGCTTCTCCACCGCCGAGGAGTCCAACGCCTTCTACCGGCGCAATCTGGCGGCCGGCCAGAAGGGCCTGTCGGTGGCCTTCGACCTGCCCACGCACCGGGGTTACGACAGCGACCACCCCCGCGTGACGGGCGACGTCGGCATGGCGGGCGTGGCCATCGACTCGATCCTCGACATGCGGCAGCTCTTCGACGGCATCCCGCTGGACCGGATGACGGTGTCGATGACGATGAACGGCGCCGTGCTGCCGGTGCTCGCGCTCTACATCGTGGCCGCCGAGGAACAGGGCGTGCCGGCGGAGAAGCTGGCCGGGACCATCCAGAACGACATCCTCAAGGAGTTCATGGTCCGCAACACCTACATCTATCCGCCGAAGCCGTCGATGCGGATCATCTCCGACATCTTCGCGTACACCTCGCAGCGGATGCCGCGCTACAACTCCATCTCCATCTCCGGGTACCACATCCAGGAGGCGGGCGCGACGGCCGACCTGGAGCTGGCGTACACGCTCGCGGACGGTGTGGAGTACATCCGCGCGGGCCGGGAGGCGGGGCTGGACGTGGACGCGTTCGCGCCCCGGCTGTCGTTCTTCTGGGCGATCGGCATGAACTTCTTCATGGAGGTCGCCAAGCTGCGGGCCGCGCGCCTGCTCTGGGCGAAGCTGGTGCGGCAGTTCGACCCGCAGAACGCCAAGTCGCTGTCCCTGCGCACCCATTCGCAGACCTCGGGCTGGTCGCTGACCGCGCAGGACGTGTTCAACAACGTGACCCGCACCTGCGTCGAGGCGATGGCCGCGACGCAGGGCCACACGCAGTCGCTGCACACCAACGCCCTGGACGAGGCGCTCGCGCTGCCCACCGACTTCTCGGCGCGCATCGCCCGCAACACCCAGCTGCTGATCCAGCAGGAGTCCGGCACGACCCGGGTGATCGACCCGTGGGGCGGCAGCGCGTACGTCGAGAAGCTGACCCATGACCTCGCCCGCCGTGCCTGGCAGCACATCCAGGAGGTCGAGGCGGCGGGCGGCATGGCCCAGGCCATCGACGCCGGCATCCCCAAGCTGCGGATCGAGGAGGCGGCGGCCCGCACCCAGGCCCGCATCGACTCCGGACGCCAGCCGGTGATCGGCGTCAACAAGTACCGCGTCGAGACCGACGAGCGGATCGACGTGCGATCGGTCGACAACTCCTCGGTACGCGCCCAGCAGATCGCCAAGCTGCGGCGCCTGCGCGCGGAGCGCGACGAGCGGGCCTGCCAGGACGCGCTCGACGCGCTGACCCGGGCCGCCGGCGGCGAGGGCAACCTGCTGGAGCTGGCGGTGGACGCGGCCCGCGCGAAGGCCACCGTCGGGGAGATCTCCGACGCCCTGGAGAAGGTGTACGGGCGCCACGCGAGCCAGATCCGTACCATCTCCGGCGTGTACCGCAACGAAGCCGGCGAGTCCCCGTCCGTGGAGCGCACCCGCACCCTGGTGAACGCCTTCGAGGAGGCCGAGGGCCGCCGGCCGCGCATCCTGGTCGCCAAGATGGGCCAGGACGGCCACGACCGCGGCCAGAAGGTGATCGCCACCGCCTTCGCCGACCTCGGCTTCGACGTGGACGTCGGCCCGCTGTTCCAGACGCCGGCCGAGGTGGCCCGTCAGGCCGTCGAGGCGGACGTGCACATCGTCGGCGTCTCGTCGCTGGCCGCCGGGCACCTCACCCTCGTGCCCGCGCTGCGGGAGCAGCTCGCCGAGGAGGGCCGCGAGGACATCATGGTCGTGGTCGGCGGGGTGATCCCGCCGCAGGACGTGCCCCTCCTGCTGGAGATGGGCGCGGCGGCCGTCTTCCCGCCCGGGACGGTGATCCCGGACGCGGCGTACGACCTGGTCGAACGGCTGTCGGCCGGCCTCGGGCACGATCTGTAAGCCCCATGGCCATCGACCTCGACACCTATGTGAAGGGTGTACTCGACGGCAGGCGGGCCCTGGTGGCCCGTGCGATCACGCTCGTCGAGTCCACCCGGCCCGATCACCGGGCACTGGCCCAGGGGCTGCTGACCGAGCTGCTTCCGCACAGCGGGAAGGCGCGGCGGATCGGCGTCAGCGGAGTTCCGGGCGTGGGCAAGTCGACGTTCATCGACGCGTTCGGCACCATGCTCACCGCGCTCGGGCACCGGGTCGCGGTGCTCGCCGTCGACCCCTCCTCCAGCCGCACCGGCGGCTCGATCCTCGGCGACAAGACGCGGATGGAACGCCTGGCCGTCGACCCGGCGGCCTTCGTCCGCCCCTCCCCGACCTCGGGCACGCTGGGCGGGGTGGCCAAGGCGACGCGCGAGTCGATCGTCGTGATGGAGGCGGCGGGCTACGACGTGGTCCTGGTGGAGACCGTCGGCGTGGGCCAGTCGGAGACCGCGGTCGCCAACATGGTCGACTCCTTCCTGCTGTTGACCCTCGCCCGTACCGGCGACCAGCTCCAGGGCATCAAGAAGGGCGTCCTGGAACTGGCCGACGTGATCGCCGTCAACAAGGCGGACGGTCCGCACGAGCGCGACGCCCGCGCGGCGGCACGTGAACTGGCGGGCGCCCTGCGGCTCATGCACGGCAGGGACGCGGCCTGGACCCCGCCCGTCCTCAGTTGCAGCGCCCGCGAGGGGGCCGGCCTGGACACCGTCTGGGAGCGCCTCGGACAGCACCGCACCCTGCTCGACTCCACCGGCCGGCTCGCCGCCAAGCGCCGCGAGCAGCAGGTCGACTGGACGTGGTCCATGGTCCGCGACGAACTCCTCGGCCGCCTGCACTCCGCACCGGCGGTACGGGCCCTGGCGCCCACCCTCGAACAGCAGGTCAGAGACGGCGAGTTGACGGCCACACTGGCAGCCGAGCGCATTCTGAAGGTGTTCGGCGGCCAGGAGGGCTGACGAGCTGCCCGGCCGTCGCTTCGGCCCGATCGCTCACCGGGCCTTCGCCATGGTGGATCTGGGGTACGACGGCGTCGGGCTCGGCGGCGGCGATCTCGGCCCTCGGACAGACACGGCCGCGAGCCGGTGACAGGGCGTGCAACCCTCACCCGGAACAACGGCCGCACGGCCCGGTGTTGTCGGCCCGCGCGGTCGGGGCCCGCGTCCACCGAGATCGGAACAGCACACGACTGAACTCCAGACACGAAGCAAGCGATCGCGAAAGCCGTGATCTGCTAGACACGGAGGGGGGCGGGGGGGGCGGCGGCCCCGGGGGGGGGGGGGGGGGGGGGGCCGGGGGCGGGGGGGGGGGGGGGGGGGGGGGGGGGGGGGGGGGCGGTACGACGGGGCCGGGGCAGTACGACGGGGCCGGGCCGGGGCCACGGGGCCGGGCCGGGGCCGGTCGGCCC
>NZ_JBEOVB010000014.1:0-224555 GCF_040295245.1 Streptomyces sp. NPDC002884
GTTGATAGGCCGGATGTGGAAGCCCAGTAATGGGTGAAGCTGACTGGTACTAATAGGCCGAGGGCTTGTCCTCAGTTGCTCGCGTCCACTGTGTTGGTTCTGAAACCACGAACGGCCCCATGCCATGGTCACGGTATGGTGCGGCTGTATGTGTTTCACAGTGTTTCGGTGGTCATAGCGTGAGGGAAACGCCCGGTTACATTCCGAACCCGGAAGCTAAGCCTCACAGCGCCGATGGTACTGCAGGGGGGACCCTGTGGGAGAGTAGGACACCGCCGAACAAATATTACGGGAAACCCCCGCACCTTATGGTGCGGGGGTTTTCTGCGTTTAGGGGTATGGATATTTCGACGGGCTCTTCGGGCTCTCTCCGTGAGAGAGCCCGTTTGATCTACAGGCGTCCCGCTGCCTTGAGGGCCAGGTAGGCGTCTGCGAGTGCGGGGGCCAGTTGGTCAGGTGTCGCGTCGACGACGGTGACGCCGTGCCGGCGGAGTTGGTCGGCTGTGCGATGGCGTTCTGCCTGGGCCTGGGCTGCCGCCGCCGCCTCGTAGACCGCCTCGGTGTTGCCGCGGGCGGTGGCCATACGGGCGATGTGGGGGTCGGCGACCGACGCCACCAGGACCGTATGGCGCTGGGTGAGCGGGGGGAGGACGGGGAGAAGGCCTTCCTCGACCGGGGCGGCGTCCAGGGTCGTCATGAGGACGATGAGGGAGCGTCGGGGGGCCGTGCGGAGGGCTGTGGCGGTGAGGCCGCGGGCGTTCGTCTCGACCAGTTCGGGTTCGAGCGTGGCCATGGCGTTGACCAGGGACGGGAGAACATCGCGTGCTGTGCGGCCCTGGACGAGGGCGCGTACTCGCCGGTCGTAGGCGAGGAGGTCGACGCGGTCGCCGGCGCGGGATGCCAGCGCGGCGAGGAGGAGCGCCGCGTCCAGGGAGGAGTCGAGGCGGGGGGCGTCGCCGACGCGCCCGGCGGAGGTGCGGCCGGTGTCGAGGACCAGGAGGATGTGGCGGTCGCGTTCGGGGCGCCAGGTGCGGACCGCGACCGATGCGTGGCGGGCCGTGGCACGCCAGTCGATGGAGCGGGTGTCGTCGCCGGGGACGTATTCGCGCAGGCTGTCGAACTCCGTGCCCTCGCCTCGGGTGAGGACGCTGGTGCGACCGTCCAGTTCGCGCAGGCGGGCCAGCTTCGACGGGAGGTGCTTGCGGCTGGTGAACGGGGGGAGGACACGCACGGTCCAGGGGACCTTGTGGGTGCCTTGACGGGAGAAGAGGCCGAGGGGGCCGAAGGAGCGGATCGTGACGCGGTCCGTCCGGTGGTCGCCGCGGCGGGTGGGGCGTAGGCGGGTGGTGATGCGGCGGCGTTCGCCGGGCGGGACCGTCAGGCGGTGGCGGGAGGCCTCCGTCTCCGTCCCTGGTTGCCAGCTGCTGGGGGGCCAGGCGTCGCGGAGGTGGGCGCGCAGGGGGCGGCGGGACGGGTTGGTGAGGGTGAGGGTGACGTCCGCCGCTTCGCCGAGACGGGCGGAGGTGTCGCCTGAACGGGTGAGGCCCAGTCGGCGTACCGGGGCGGCCAGGGCGAAGTCGCAGGCGCAGGCCACCGCCAGGGGGGCGTTGACGGCGAGGATGCCCGTCCAGCCGGGGTCCCAGATGCCGACGGGGAGGGAGCCCAGGGCCGCGAGGAGCGCGGTGCGTCCGGTGAGCGCCATCAGCGGGGTACGGGGACGTGGGCGAGGATCGCGGTGATGACGGAGTCGGCCGTCACGCCTTCCATCTCGGCTTCCGGGCGGAGCTGTACGCGGTGGCGGAGAGTGGGGAGGGCGAGGGCTTTGACGTCGTCGGGGATGACGTAGTCGCGGCCGGTGAGCCAGGCCCAGGCGCGTGCGGTGGCGAGGAGGGCGGTCGCGCCTCGGGGGGAGACGCCCAGGGTGAGGGACGGGGACTCGCGGGTGGCGCGGCAGATGTCGACGACGTAGGCGGTGATCTCGGGGGAGATCGTCGTCTTGGCGACGGCGGCGCGGGCCGCTTCGAGGTCGGCCCGTCCTGCGACGGGGCGTATGCCGGCGGCGTGCAGGTCGCGCGGGTCGAAGCCCTCGGCATGGCGGGTGAGGACGTCGATCTCCTCCTGGCGGGAGGGGAGCGGGATCGTCAGTTTGAGGAGGAAGCGGTCCAGCTGGGCTTCGGGGAGGGGGTAGGTGCCCTCGTACTCGACGGGGTTCTGGGTCGCCGCGACCAGGAACGGGTCGGGGAGCGGACGCGGGATGCCGTCGACGGTGACCTGGCGTTCCTCCATGGCTTCGAGGAGGGACGACTGGGTCTTCGGCGGGGTGCGGTTGATCTCGTCGGCGAGGAGGAGGTTGGTGAAGACCGGGCCGGGCTGGAAGGAGAACTCGGCGCTGCGGGTGTCGTAGACGAGGGAGCCGGTGATGTCGCTGGGCATGAGGTCGGGGGTGAACTGGACGCGCTTGGTGTCGAGTTCGAGTGCCGAGGCGAGGGCGCGGACGAGCAGCGTCTTGGCCACTCCGGGGACTCCTTCGAGGAGAACGTGTCCGCGGCACAGGAGGGCGACGACGAGGCCGGTCACGGCGGGGTCCTGGCCGACCACGGCCTTGGAGATCTCGGCGCGCAGGGCCTCCAAGGAGGCGCGGGCGCGGCCCGGATCCCCGGTGCTCCCGGCGATGTCAGTGGTCGGGTCCATCATGGACGGCGTACCTCTCTTTCGAGGGCGTCGAGTTGGTCGGCGAGCGCGATCAGGGCCGCGTCGTCGCCCGGCGGTGGGCCGAAGAGAAGGAAGTGCAGGGGCTGTCCGTCGCCGTGGAGATGGGCGGACAGGGCGGGGACGAGTGCCTCGGGCGCGTGCGCCTGGGTGACGGGGACGCCCAGGAGAGGGGCGAGGCGGATGCGGGTGGTGGAGCGAAGAGCGGCGGCCGCGCGGTCGCGGGCGTCGGCTTTGCGGTAGAGGCGGGCGCGGCCTTCGACGGTTTCGGAGGCGCGGATCGCCACGGGGAGTCTTTCGGGCACGAGGGGGCCGAGTCGGCGTGCCCGCCAGAGGGCGGCCAGGGCTGCGGCGACGAACAGCTGAAGTGTGCCCCAGAGCCAGCCGGAGGGGAGCAGGTCGAAGAAGCCCTTCTCGTCGTCCGGGTCGGTGGCGGCGGTGTCGGAGAGCGAGGGGAGGTACCAGACCAGATGGCTGCGGGAGCCGAGGAGTTGGAGGGCGAGCGAGGCGTTGCCCTGTTCGTCGAGGCGGTTGTTCTGGAGGATGTCGGGCGCGCCGAGGACCACGGTGTCGCCGTCGCCGGAGGTGTCCGGGATGCGGAGCAGGGTGGCAAGGCGCTCGCTGGGGTAGCACTCGTCGGCGTCGAGGTGGCGGGTGGTGTAGCGGATGCCGCCGGTCTCCGCGGTGCCGGCGCGGCGGGCGGCGGGCAGCGCGCAGTCGGGGGAGAGCGCGGAGCCGCGGCTGGTGGCGGGGTCCGCGGTGACGCCGGGGGCGAGGGTTCCCACGGACCAGCCGCTGGGGGCGACGAGGACGGTCCGGCCGCCGGAGCCGGCGAGCGCCGTGTGCAGCAGCCGTTGTTGACGTTCCGCCAGGAGATCAGGGGCGGCGACCAGGAGAGTGGTGTCCGGGCGTGCCGCGGCGCGGGCCTCGGCCAGGGTGGTGACCACGCGGGTGGACACGCCGCGGTCGGCGAGGAGTTCGGCTGCCGCGCGGCTGCCGTAGGGGTCGGCGGAGCGCGGGTCGAGGGCGCCGTGGCGGGCGTCGGACTGGAGCGCGGCGAGTGTGACGGCCCCCGCCAGGAGCAGTACGAGCGCGAGAGCGATGCCCCGCGCGCGGGTCCACAGCCGCAGGGCGGTGGGCGAGGCCGAGGTGGACGGGAGCGTGGCCTCGGTCGTCATCCGGCGGCTCCCCGGTGGGCGGGGTGGTTCGTCGTGGTGTGGGTGCTGCTCGCCGTCAGCCGGGGCTTGGCGCGTTCCAGGTCGAGGTCGAGTTCGGCCATGCGTCCGTACGCCTGCTGGGTGGCGCGGCGGCCGCCGTACGTCACGTCGTCGAAGTCGCGGGCGGCGGCGCGGAGTCGGTCGGTGTGGGCGGGCAGGGTGCGGCCTGCGTCGGCGGCGGCCTCGTCGGCCGTGCGGCCGGGGCGGGTGTCGAGGAGGGCGCGTTCCTCCAGGGAGCGGACGATGGCGCGCATGCGTTCCTTGACGGCCTGGTTCCAGTGGCCCTGGGCGGCTTGTGCCTCGGCGGCCGCGCGGTGTTCGGCGGCGCTGCGGGGACGGTCGTCGAAGAGGGCGGAGGCGGAGGCGGGCGGGCGGCGCGGGGAGCCCAGGCGCCACCACAGGGCGCCCACGACGGCCGCCAGGGCCAGGACGACGACCACCAGGCCGAGTGTGCCGCCGGGGGTGGCCGTCGAGGCGGTGTCGAACAGGTCGCCGATCCAGTCCCAGAGGGCGTCCAGGGCGCGCTGGAACGGGCTCGGGTCGTTCTGGTGGTACAGGTCCTTGGACAGTTCACGGCGGGCCGCCTCGCGCGCGGGGTCGCGCGGGACGGTGAGCGGCGGTTCGTCGTCCGAGCGGGCCGCCAGGGACAGCGTGGCTGCGTCGCCCGCTCGGAGCAGCGCCGCCACGGCCCTTGCGGCGACGCCGGGCAGGGCCGCCGGGCCGGCGTCGGTGAAGCCGGGCAGCGGTGCCCTCACGGGCAGGGCGCCCGGGAGCGGTACCGCTGTGAGAACTCCCCCCGCCAGGCTCACCGCATCAACTCCCCGGGGTCGTGCCGGGAGCGGAGGCGCCGTAGCCCTGGAGGCCCGCGGCGCGGGCCAGGTCGAGGTCGAGGGCCTCGCGGCGGATGCGCTGGTCGACGTAGAGGAGCACGGTGACTCCGGCCGAGATCGGGAAGGTGATCATGGAGCCGATGACCGAACCGATGCCGCTGACGATCAGGTAGGTCCAGCCGTAGTCGCTGGTCGCGTCGACCATGCCGCTGACTCCCCCGTCGCTCAGGGCGGCGCCGAGGAGTGCGAAGGGGACGACCACGATCATCGCGACGATGTTCGCGATGATCAGGGCGAGCAGCTGAATGCCGAAGACGCGCCACCAGGAGCCGCGGGTGAGCTTCAGGGAACGGCCCAGCGCCTTCTTGATGCTCTGCTTCTCCAGCATCAGTGCGGGCGAGGCGAGGGAGAGGCGGATCAGCAGCCACAGCACCAGGACGATCGAGCCGAGGATGCCGAGGGCCTTGAGCGCGGCCCCCGCGTCGGAGTTCCCGGCGGCGCTCACGAGGATGCCCGGCAGCAGGCATACGAGGACGGTGGCGGCGGCGGCGACCATCAGCAGGAAGATCAGGCCGAACAGCTTGAGCACCTGGGGGCGGGCGTCGCGCCAGGCCTCGCCGAGGGCGACCGGTTTGCCGAGCACCGCCCGGCTGGTGACGGCGGTGAGCAGGGCGGTCGCCGTGATGGTGCCGATGAGGGTGATGAGGAGGACGGGACCGGAGGCGCGCAGGGCGTCGCCCATGGCGTTGAGCTGCTCGTCGGCGGTGGCGCTCGGGTCGCCGAGCGCGGTCGTGTCCGTGGTGGCGTCCAGGACGAGGCCCTGCAACAGGACGACGAAGATCTCGGTGATGACGGCGACGGTCAGCGAGATGCCCAGGACCGTGCGCCAGTAGGTGCGCATCGTGGCGACGGCGCCGTCGAGGATCTCGCCCACGGCGAGCGGACGCAGCGGGATCACGCCGGGCTTCGCCGCGGGCGGAGGGCCGCCCCAGCCCGTGCCCCAGCCGGGAGCGCCGTAGCCGCCCGGCCCGGGGCCCGTGGGGCCGCCGGGGTATCCGCCGCCGGGGCCGGCGGGCGGGTAGGTGCCCCAGCCGGGGCCGGGCGGCGGAGGCGGTGGGGGCGGCGGGGTCTGGCCCGTGCCGCGGCCCGGGTTCTGGGGGCCTGCGGGCGCGGACCACTGGCCGGGGCCGGGCGGGGGCTGTTCCTTGGACCACTTCGTGCCGGGGCTCTGCGGGTTCGCGCCCGGCTGGTCCGCGGGCTGGGCGTCGGCGGGGCGGTCCGTGGGCTCGGCGGGGTGGGACGCGCCGGGCTCCTGTCCGTCGGACGGGGCGGATCCGGGCGAGGCCCAGCCCGGAGTGTCTTTCATCGTCGCTCCTTCACGGTGCCCGTCCGCGGGCGCGGCGGCAGGTTGGGAGCCATCGTGCCATGGGGCGTTGATCGGGTGACCGGCCGCGGTAGGGGCTGCACACCTTCAATTGTCCGCCGGATCGGGGGCAGACTGACCGCATGGCTGATCAGTACGCGCAATCCGGCGAGGACAAGCGGCCGGCCGAGATACCTGCGATCCGTTGGGAGGAGCTACCGGAAGGTCCCGTGCTGGTCCTGCTCGACCAGACGAGACTGCCGGCCGAGGAAGTCGAGCTGGTGTGTACGGACGCGTCCGCGCTGGTCGAGGCGATCCGTTCGCTGGCCGTGCGCGGGGCACCGCTGCTCGGGATCGCCGGGGCGTACGGTGTCGCGCTCGCCGCCGCACGCGGCTTCGACGTGGACGAGGCCGCGAACGCGCTCGCGGGCGCCCGCCCCACGGCGGTGAACCTGTCCGTGGGTGTGCGCCGGGCCCGGGCCGCGTACCGCGCGGGGATCGCCGAGGGCGGCGATCCGGCGCAGGGCGCGCGGGCCGCGCTGGCGGCCGCGCGGCAGCTGCACCGGGAGGACGCCGAGGCCAGTGTCCGGATGGCCGGGCACGGGCTGGCGCTTCTCGACGAGCTGCTGCCGGGCGGCGGGCACCGGGTCCTCACCCACTGCAACACCGGTGCGCTGGTGTCGGGCGGGGAGGGGACGGCGTTCGCGGTGGCGCTCGCGGCGCACCGGGTGGGCCGGCTTCGCAGGCTGTGGGTGGACGAGACGCGTCCGCTGCTCCAGGGCGCCCGCCTCACGGCGTACGAGGCGGCCCGCAACGGCATGGCGTACACCCTGCTGACGGACAACGCGGCGGGTTCGCTCTTCGCGGCGGGGGAGGTGGACGCGGTGCTGATCGGGGCGGATCGCATCGCGGCCGACGGGTCGGTGGCGAACAAGGTGGGGAGCTATCCGCTCGCGGTGCTGGCGCGGTATCACCATGTGCCGTTCATCGTGGTGGCGCCGGTGACGACGGTGGACCTGGAGACGCCGGACGGGGCGTCCATCGAGGTGGAGCAGCGACCCGGGTTCGAGGTGACGGAGGCCATGGCGGCCCAGGCGCCGGTGACGGGAGCGGGCGGCGGGATTCCGGTGGCGCCGCTGGGGACCCAGGCGTACAACCCCGCGTTCGACGTGACGCCGCCCGAGCTGGTGACGGCGATCGTCACGGAGGAGGGCGCGGTGTCGCCCGTGACGGCCGACGCGCTCGCCGAGCTGTGCGGCAGGGCGCGCCAGGGAGGTGCGGGGGCGGCACTCTGACCGCCCGTCGACGCCCCGTCGGTCACCCGCCGGCCGCCCGTGGATCAGCTGTCGATCAGCCGTCGGCCGGCCGGGTGTGCCGGGCTCGGACCTACGAGCGTGCGGGCTGGTCGGCGATCAGGAGGGTCGTGCCCGCGGGGCGGAAGCCGAGGCGGGCGTAGATGCGGGCGACGGTCTCCTCCGCGTAGGCGAGGAAGATCGTCTCGACGCCGTGGGCGCGGGCGTGGGCGACCAGGGCCGCTGTCACGGCGGCGGCCAGTCCCTGGCGGCGGGCGGAGGGGAGGGTGCCGACGCCGCCGATCTCCGTGGTGGCGTTCGCCGGGTGGTAGTGGCCGGTGGCCAGGGGGGTGCCGTCCGGGGCGAGGGCGGCGACGAGGGTCTTGTGGCCGGCGCGGATCGTGGAGCGGACCGCGGCCACCGTGCCGTCCCCGGTCAGCACCTCGGACCGCCTCGACAGGGCCGCGCGGTCCCTCTGGCCCGCCGCGGGGGCGGACTCCTCGGCGAGGGGCTCCCCGGCGAGGCGCTCCTTGGCGGAAGACTCCTCGGCGAGAGGCTTCCCGGCGAGGCGCTCCTTGGCGAAGGCCAGGTGCGGGACGGCGAGTGCCGCGGGCAGGGCGGGGTCGTCCGCGGTCAGCGCGCGCACTGTCACGCCGTCCGGCACGGGTTGCGGGGGCAGCGGACGGTGCGGCGGCAGCACCATCAGCGGGCGTCGCAGCACCACGAGGCCTGCGGCCTCGAGCCGGGCCCGCAGCGCGGGTGCCGACTCGGCCAGCCATTCGAACGCCTCCGGCACACCGAGCTCACGCTGCCGGGCACGCACCCGGGCGATGTCGGCGGCGTCCACGGGGGCCGCGCCGGTGGGCCGGGCATGGCTCGGGCCGCCGTAGTACGGGGCGCCGGGCTCCTTGCGTACGAACAGGCACAGGGGGCCGAAGTCCTCGGCGTCGGCGAACAGAAGGGGCACGGTGGCGTAGTACCGCTCGATGCGGTCGCGCAACGGGTCGCTCATGCGGCGCATCCCACCATTGGACGGCGCCGACCGCACCGAGATTTCCCGCCGGGGCCGCTGTCACACCGGCGGCGGCGGAGGGCGGGGCGGGCGGGGCGCACTGGGCGGGGGCGGGGCGGACGGGGGCGGACAGTGACCGCTCCGCAGGACCGTCGTCACTGGCAGGTGCCCTTGCTCGACCCGTTCACCTGCGTGTCCTTCACGGTGATGAGACGTGGTGAGAAGGGGATGCGCCGGGCCCGACAGCCGCACACCGTGCGCAGCACCGTCGGTTCCGGCGACGTCAGCCCCGCAGTGAACCGGCCCTGCCCCGTTGCCGGCCACGGGGCACAAGGCGATGAATCTGCTGCGGATCGGTGTCGCGGCCCGGCTCCTGGTACTTCAGCTTCCGGCCTCGATCTCGGCCTCGATCTCCGCGTCGGCCACCGCGATGGCGATGCCGAGCGCCGCGGTGAGGTTGCCCGCCGCCGTCATCACACGGGCCGTGCCCACGATGGGGGCGATGGCGACCAGGACGTCCTGTACCTGAGCGGCGGTCAGATCGGCCCTGAGCGCGGGGTCGACGTGGGCGAGGTAGGAGACGGGGGGCGCGTCCGAGGCCGCGAGCGCGGCGATGCGGGTCAGGATGAGCGTGTCCGGGGGCAGACCGCATCGCTCGAGTGAGTCGATCGTCATGGCGGCGAGGGTGTCCAGGACCGGGGTGTCGGATGCTGTGGACATGCCGAATGGCCTCCTTAGGCGCCTGCGACGCCGAGATGGTGTGCGGCGGAGGCGGACGGAAACGGGCATCCGCGGGCGCCACGTCCTCGTTCAACCGTAGGAGCGTTCGGGGCGGCGCGCGCGTGGGAACTCCCTCCGGGCCCGATGCCACCGGCTCTCCCGGGAGCCCCGGAGCCCGGGGCGGATCGGCGGATCCTCACCCGGCTCGCCCCGGTGGATCCTCACCCGGCTCACCCCGGCCCCTCGGAGCCCCGCGTCGTCACGCGACGGCTGCGTAGGCTTGCGCTGAGTCACGACGTCCCTGTGCAGTCGTGTGTCCGGACCGCCTGACACCGGTGCTGACATCGACGTCGGCGGCCCCGGGCAGACAGTGACCGCCTCGTACGACTATCGTCACTGGCCGGTGAGCCTTCTCACCTGCGCTGCCTTCACCGTTATGAGAATGGGATGATGTCGTTTATGAAGGGACGAGTCCTTGTCGTCGACGACGACACCGCACTGGCCGAGATGCTCGGCATTGTGCTGCGTGGTGAAGGTTTTGAGCCGTCTTTCGTAGCCGACGGTGACAAGGCGCTGGCCGCTTTCCGTGAGGCGAAACCCGACCTGGTGCTGCTGGACCTGATGCTGCCCGGCCGGGACGGCATCGAGGTGTGCCGCCTGATCAGGGCGGAATCCGGCGTGCCGATCGTGATGCTCACGGCGAAGAGCGACACCGTCGACGTCGTCGTCGGTCTGGAGTCCGGCGCCGACGACTACATCGTGAAGCCGTTCAAGCCGAAGGAGCTGGTCGCCCGGATCCGGGCGCGGCTGCGGAGGTCCGAGGAACCGGCGCCCGAGCAGCTCGCCATAGGCGACCTCGTCATCGACGTGGCCGGTCACTCCGTGAAGCGGGAAGGTCAGTCGATCGCGCTGACGCCGCTGGAGTTCGACCTGCTGGTCGCGCTGGCGCGCAAGCCCTGGCAGGTGTTCACCCGCGAGGTGCTCCTCGAGCAGGTGTGGGGCTACCGGCACGCCGCCGACACCCGCCTGGTGAACGTGCACGTCCAGAGGCTGCGCTCCAAGGTCGAGAAGGACCCCGAGCGACCGGAGATCGTGGTGACCGTCCGTGGCGTCGGATACAAGGCAGGACCGAGCTGACATGTCCGGAGACAGTGCCGCTTCGGCCCCCGGTCGCTCCGGGGCCCGTCCGGAGCGGCCTGTCGGCCGTAGGACGCCGCGTTCGCGCTTCGCACGCCTCCTCGAAGGGGGGCTGTTGCAGGGCGGGGTGCAGGGCAGCCCCGTCCTGAGGCTGCTGCTGCGCTGGGTGCGCCGGCCGCTGCTGCCCGTCATGCGGCTGTGGCGGCGCAACATCCAGCTCAAGGTCGTCGCCACGACACTGCTGATGTCGCTGGGCGTCGTCCTGCTGCTCGGCTTCGTCGTCATCGGACAGGTGCGCAACGGACTGCTGGACGCCAAGGTGAAGGCGTCCCAGAGCCAGGCCACCGGCGGATTCGCCGTGGCCAAGCAGAAGGCCGACGAGGCCGCCGGCGCGGGCGCCGACGACGGGACCCCGGCCGACGGCGGCGCCTCGCAGAACGTCATCGAATGGATGAGCGAGCTTGTGCTGTCGCTGTCCAGCGGCGGCCAGGGCGCCTTCGACGTGGTCACCCTGCCCCCCGGCGACGTCAGCGGCGTCGCCCGCGGGCCACGCGCCTCCGGCTTCGTCGACCCCGACAAGAGCGTCCCGGAGAAGCTGCGCGAGCAGGTCTACAGCAGCACCGGCGCGGCCCAGAGCTACTCCCGGATCATCTACCTCAACGACAAGGAATCCCAGCCGGCCCTGGTCATCGGCAAGCAGGTCAACGACCCCAACGGCGATCCGTACGAGCTGTACTACCTCTTCCCGCTCACGCAGGAGGAGAAGTCGCTGAGCCTGGTCAAGGGGACGCTGGCGACCGCCGGGCTGTTCGTCGTCGTCCTCCTCGGGGCCATCGCCTGGCTCGTGGTGCGGCAGGTCGTCACACCGGTGCGGATGGCCGCCGGGATCGCCGAGCGGCTGTCCGCCGGGCGGCTCCAGGAACGGATGAAGGTCACCGGCGAGGACGACATCGCCCGCCTCGGCGAGGCCTTCAACAAGATGGCCCAGAACCTCCAGCTGAAGATCCAGCAACTGGAGGACCTGTCACGGATGCAGCGACGGTTCGTGTCCGACGTCTCGCACGAGCTGCGGACGCCGCTGACGACCGTCCGCATGGCCGCCGACGTCATCCACGACGCCCGGGTCGACTTCGACCCCATCACCGCGCGGTCCGCCGAACTCCTCGCCGACCAGCTCGACCGGTTCGAGACACTGCTCGCGGACCTGCTGGAGATCAGCCGCTTCGACGCCGGCGCCGCCGCCCTCGAGGCCGAGCCGATCGACCTCAGGGAGGTCGTCCGGCGGGTCGTCAGCGGGGCCGCGCCGCTCGCCGACCGCAAGGGGACGAACGTACGCGTCATCGGCGACCAGCAGCCCGTCGTCGCCGAGGCCGACGCCCGGCGGGTGGAGCGGGTGCTGCGGAACCTGGTGGTCAACGCCGTGGAACACGGCGAGGGCAAGGACGTCATCGTCAAGCTGGCCGCCGCGGGCGGGGCCGTCGCGATAGCCGTGCGCGACTACGGCGTCGGCCTCAAGCCCGGCGAGGCCACCCGTGTCTTCAGCCGGTTCTGGCGCGCCGACCCGGCACGCGCGCGTACCACCGGCGGTACCGGTCTGGGGCTGTCCATCGCCCTGGAGGACGCACGACTGCACGGCGGCTGGCTGCAGGCCTGGGGAGAGCCCGGCGGCGGCTCGCAGTTCCGGCTGACGCTGCCCAGGACCGCCGACGAGCCGCTTCGGGGTTCGCCGATACCCCTCGAGCCCAAGGACTCCCGTCGCAACCGGGGAGACCTCGACGACGCCGGTCTGCCGCGCGGCGGCGGCCAGAAGAGCGCGACGGTGCCGATACAGCCCGTCGGCGAACAGCTGTCGGCCGCCCGGAGCACGCTCACCCCCCGGATGGGCGCCGCGACCCCCACGGCCGACCCGACGGCACTGCCCGGCAACGGCGCGCGCGTGGTGCCCCGGCCCGCCCCGGGCACGGGCGGCGGCGGACGCGGGGAGGACGAGTCCCGGGATGCGGGGATCGGCGGGACCGGCGGGACCGGCAGGGCCGGCAAGGCTGATGGGGAAGTGCACGGCGAGAACCCGGAACAGCCGGAAACGGGCGGTACGGGGGAAACGGCCGGCCCGGATGACGCGCGGGAAACGCGGGACACGCAGGACACGCGGGAAACGGCGCTGAGGGGGACTTCGGACCGGCAGAGCGCCGGGGCGAAGGGCTCGAACGAGCAAGGGGAGGCATTTCGTGGGCGCTGAGTGGCGCGAGGGGGGAACCCGGCGCACGCCGGTGCGCGCGGTGGCGTACGCCACCTGTGGCGTCGTCCTGCTGGCCGGGTGCGCCTCGATGCCCGACAGCGGGGATCTGCGCGGCGTCGAGTCCACACCGCGCCAGGACACCCAGGTACGGGTGTTCGCGATGCCGCCCCGGGACGACGCCCAGCCCCTGGAGATCGTCCAGGGCTTCCTCGAAGCGCTCACCAGCGACGACCCGGGCTACGCGACGGCCCGCCAGTACCTGACCGACAGAGCCGCCCAGAAATGGGAGCCCGAACGGTCCACGACGGTCCTCACGGACGGGCCGGCGACCGACGCCGGACCCACCGGGACCCGGGACGACGGCGACGACTACTCGTACACCCTGACCGGCACACGGGTCGCCACCGTCGACGCACAGCAGTCGTACGCGCCTGCCTCGGGCAACTACGGCCAGGTGGTCCACCTCAGCCGCGACAAGAAGAACGGCCAGTGGCGCATCGACGCCCTTCCCCAGGGCGTCGTCATGGGCAAGTCGGACTTCCAGCGCAACTACGTGTCCGTCAACAAGTACTACTTCGCCTCCAACAGCACGGCCGACGGCTCCCGGCAGCCCATGGCCGTCGCCGACCCCGTCTACGTCCGCGAACGCGTCGACCCGATGACGCAGATGGTGCGCTCCGTGCTCACCGGACCCACCAGCTGGCTCCGCCCCGTCGTCAGATCCAGCTTCCCCACCGGAACCGCGCTGCCCAAGGGCGTCACCGCACTGGCCCTCGACGACCAGAACAAGCTCACCGTGCCGCTGAACGACAAGGCCGCCCACATCGGGCAGGGCAAGTGCGACGAGATGGCCGCCCAGCTGCTGTTCTCCCTGCGCAGCCTGACCCCCGCCGTCGACGAGATCGCGCTGCGCGCGGGCGGCACCCAGCTGTGCTCCCTCAGCGAGGAGCGGGCCGGGGCCGTCGCCGCCCGCGGCTCCGAGACCAACCCCGGCTACCTGTACTTCATCGACGGCCAGCACCGCCTCGCACGGATGACGAGCGGCAGCGGCAACACCAAGGGCGACCCCGTGCCCGGAGCGCTCGGCGACGGCACCAAGGCACTGCGCTCGGTGGCCGTGGCCCGCGACGAACACAGCGCCGCCGGAGTCGCCCTCGACGGCAAGACGCTCTACGTCACCTCCACCGTCTCCGGCAGCTCCATCGGCGACCCCGTACTCCAGAGCAAGGGCAAGACGGAGACCGACCGGCTCACCACCCCCAGCTGGGACGCCCAGGGCGACCTGTGGGTCGCCGACCGCGACCCCGCCGCGCCCCGGCTGCTCCTGCTGGAGAAGGGCGGCGGCCAGCCCCTGGAGGTGCTCACGCCGGGACTCGACGGCCGTATCAACGCCGTACGGGTCGCCGCCGACGGGGTGCGGATCGCGCTCATCGTCGACAAGGGCGGCAAGCAGTCCCTGCTCATCGGACGGATCGAACGAGGCCCGGGCACCGGCGAGCAGCAGTCCGTGTCGCTCCAGGAACTGCGGTCCGCGACACCGGAGTTGGAACAGGTCACGGCCATGTCCTGGGCCGGGGACAGCCGGCTCGTGGTCGTCGGGCGCGAGGCCGGCGGCGTGCAGCAGGTGCAGTACGTGCAGTGCGACGGCTCGATCCCCGAGGCGGGCACCCTCCCCGGCCTCACGGAGGTCACGAGCATCGCCGCCTCCGAGGACAGCGACATCCCGCTCTTCGCGACCTCCAAGGACGGGCTGCTGTGGCTGCCCGGCGGAAGCGGGTGGCGGACGCTGAAGGAAACCGCCTCGGTCGCGTTCTACCCCGGGTGATCTTTGCCCCGGGTGCGGGGCTTCAGGTGGTGGGTGCCGGGTGCGGGGCTTCAGGTGGTGGGCATCGGGCGCGCGAGGCGGGGGTGCAGGGCGGCTCGGGGCGGCCTGGGGCGGCCTGGGGTGCGGAACTCGCGGGGCTGGAGTGGGCCAGGGGTTCGGGGAGAACTCCTCGGACTCCTTCTGCCTTTGGGCCGGGGTTTCCCGGGGGCCGTATTTCGCCTGCTGCTTTTGGTGTTCCGAGGGCCATCGGTCTGTCTTCGGTCTGTCTTCGATCGGCCTTCGGTCTGTCTTCGGGCCGCCCTTGTTCCCGTTCCCGAAAGTTTTCCACAGGGCTCTCCGGGTGGTTTTCCACAGGGGTGGCGGGCCGCTTCCCGCATCGGCACAGTAGGGGGCGTGGAAGGCGTTCGCAGGTGGTGGCAGGAGCTCGCCGGCTTGGTGCTGCCCGCCGAGTGCGGGGGCTGCGGAAGCGCGCGTACGGTGCTCTGCCCGCAGTGCCGTGCGGCGCTGAGCGGGGCCGCGCCGTTCCGGGTCCGCCCGGTGCCGGAACCGCCCGGGCTGCCCGCCGTGCACGCGGCGGCCCGGTACGCGGACGAGGTACGGGCGGCGCTGCTGGCCCACAAGGAACGCGGCGCGCTGACACTGGCGCGACCGCTGGGCGCGGCGTTGGCGGGGGCTGTGCGGGCAGGGGTGGGGGAGGTGGGGTGGGGGGAGGGGGAGGGCCCCCACCCCCTCGGAGACCTCCTGCTCGTCCCCGTCCCCTCCACCCGGGCGGCGGTGCGGGCGCGTGGGCATGATCCGGCGCGGCGGATCGCGTTGGCGGCGGCCGGGGAGCTGCGGCGGGCCGGGGTGCCGGCGCGGGTGGCCGCGGTGCTGCGGCAGCGGCGGGCCGTGGCCGACCAGTCGGGGCTCGGCTCCAGGCAGCGCCTGGACAACCTGGTGGGCGCGCTGACGGTGGTGCCCGGGGGCGCGCGGGTGCTGTGCGGTGGGCCGGTGGTTCTGGTCGACGACGTGGTCACGACGGGCGCCTCGCTGGCGGAGGCTGCGCGGGCGGTGCGGGAGGTGCGGGCGGTTCGGGTGCCTGCGGCGGCGGAGTGGGCGGGACAGGGGGAGAGTGTGCGGTGTGGGGAGGAGACGAAGGGTGCGTTGTGTGGTGAAGGGGCGACTGCCGGGTACGTGGGTATCACTCGGGAAGACAGTAGGAAGCTGTCGGGAGCGGAGGAGGGAGGCGCGGACGTGGTGTCGGTGAGACCGCCGGACGACGTCGGCGGAGCCGGTGACGTGCTCTGCGCGGCCGTGGTCGCCGCGTCGCCGGACTCTTTCGAAATAAACCGGAACTGAGCGGGAAGTTGCGTCGTTGCAGGTAATGAGAGGGCCAATTCGCCTGAACGGAGGTACGCCGCAGTAGAGGGTGACGACATCCGTCCGGGCGAGATATGTTCGGTTGTGAGGGAAAGCCGCAGGCCACACCTCTCATATCCGAATGCCGTGCTGCGGTTTTCGTAATCTTCCGCAGCACCTGGGGTGTAGATCTCGCCCATGGGGGAGGAGGAGGTGGAAGTCACCGAGTCCGAGGTTCCGGTGCTCACCGGAGCCTGGTGCAAAAGGGAGACGCTCCGCACCGAAGCGGAGTGATCCGGGAACGGAGTTCTGCGTGGACATCGTCGTCAAGGGCCGCAAGACCGAGGTGCCCGAGCGGTTCCGCAAGCACGTGGCCGACAAGCTGAATCTGGAGAAGATCCAGAAGCTCGACGGCAAGGTGATCAGCCTCGACGTGGAGGTGTCCAAGGAGCCCAACCCCCGACAGGCCGACCGGTGCGACCGAGTGGAGATCACGCTCCGCTCCCGCGGCCCTGTGATCCGGGCGGAGGCGGCGGCCAGCGACCCGTACGCGGCACTCGACCTGGCGGCGGAGAAGCTCGATGCCCAGCTGCGCAAGCAGCACGACAAGCGTTACACGCGCCGCGGCGCCCGCAGGATCTCCGCGGCGGAGGTTTCCGACTACGTCCCGGGTGTGGCGACGCTCAACGGCAACGGCCGTCCCGTCCCCGCCGGTGAGTCGGACAGCGTGCCGACGAAGCGGATCGGCTCGCTTGAGGTGCAGGGCGACGGCCCCCTCGTGGTGCGCGAGAAGACCCACGTCGCCGCTCCGATGACCCTCGACCAGGCCCTCTACGAGATGGAACTGGTCGGACACGACTTCTATCTGTTCGTCGACTCCGAGACCAAGCAGCCCAGCGTCGTCTACCGACGTCACGCCTACGACTACGGCGTGATCTACCTCGACACCGACCCGATGGTGGCCCAGGCGCACGCGCCCGAGGCGGGCGGCACGTTGGGCGGCTGACGCTGCCCGGTGACAGCTGAGCGGTGTGCCCCTGGAGCGCTGTGTGCGCCCCCAGGGGCACCCGTGTGCGACCCCTTGGGGCCCCACTCTGTCACCGCGTTGTCGTCCGGGCATGGAATCATGGCCAGGGCGGCTCAACCGGTGGGCCGCTGCCTTGGGTTGGCGACGGCACAGGACCACGGCCACAGCCTTCAGGGGGAGGAACGATGGCGGACAGCTTCGGACCGATGCGGGACGACGATGCCGACGACGGCGTCGTCGGCATGGGCCCGGACGGGGGCACCTCACGCAAGGAGCCGATCAGAGTCCTTGTCGTGGACGACCACGCCCTGTTCCGCCGTGGACTGGAGATCGTGCTCGCGGCCGAGGAGGACATCCAGGTCGTCGGCGAGGCCGGTGACGGCGCCGAGGCCGTGGACAAGGCGGCCGACCTGCTGCCGGACATCGTGCTGATGGACGTACGGATGCCCAAGCGCGGCGGTATCGAGGCGTGCACCTCCATCAAGGAGGTGGCTCCCAGCGCGAAGATCATCATGCTGACGATCAGCGACGAGGAGGCCGACCTCTACGAGGCGATCAAGGCCGGCGCGACCGGCTATCTCCTCAAGGAGATCTCCACGGACGAGGTCGCCACCGCGATCCGCGCGGTCGCCGACGGGCAGTCCCAGATCAGCCCCTCCATGGCGTCGAAGCTGCTCACCGAGTTCAAGTCGATGATCCAGCGGACCGACGAGCGTCGCCTCGTCCCCGCGCCGCGGCTGACGGACCGGGAGCTGGAGGTGCTCAAGCTGGTCGCCACGGGGATGAACAACCGTGACATCGCCAAGGAGTTGTTCATCTCCGAGAACACCGTGAAGAACCATGTGCGCAACATCCTGGAGAAGCTTCAGCTGCACTCCAGGATGGAGGCGGTCGTGTACGCGATGCGGGAGAAGATTCTCGAGATCCGGTGAGCCGGGTGAGCCGGGTGAGCCGTCGAGCGAGGCGGTCCGTCGAGCCGGGCCCGGGCCCGAGTCCGAGTCCGGCTCGGACCCGGGTCAGGCCAGTGCGCGGGTGAGTTCTCTGGCGAGGGGCTCGCGCAGTTCCGGGGCGTCCACACGCTCCACGCGTACGTCCGTGCAGTCCACCCAGGTCGCCGCCTCCAGCAGGGCCTGGGCCACCGCCGAAACCGCCTTCGGGCCGTCCAGGGTGACCTGTCTGGCGATCAGGGTGCGGCCCTCGCGGGCCGGGTCCACACGGCCGACGAGCCGGCCGCCGGCCAGGACCGGCATCGCGAAGTAGCCGTGGATCCGCTTCGGCTTGGGGACGTAGGCCTCCAGGCGGTGGGTGAAGCCGAAGATCCGTTCGGTGCGCGCCCGCTCCCAGATCAGGGAGTCGAAGGGCGACAGGAGCGTGGTGCGGTGGCGCCCGCGCGGGGGCGCTTCCAGGGCCGACGGGTCGGCCCAGGCGGGCTTGCCCCAGCCTTCGACCGTGACCGGGACCAGGCCCGAGTCGGCGATCACGGTGTCGACCTGTTCGCCCTTGAGACGGTGGTAGTCGGCGATGTCCGCGCGCGTGCCCACGCCGAGCGACCGGCCGGCCAGGCGGACGAGGCGGCGCAGGCACTCGGTGTCGTCCAGCTCGTCGTGCAGCAGGTCGGCGGGTACGGCGCGTTCGGCGAGGTCGTACACGCGCTTCCAGCCGCGGCGCTCCACGCAGACCACCTCGCCGTACATCAGCGCGCGTTCCACGGCGACCTTGGTGCCGGACCAGTCCCACCATTCGCTGGTCTTCTTCGCTCCGCCCAACTCGGTCGCGGTGAGGGGGCCTTCGGTGCGGAGCTGCTTGACGACCTGTTCGTACGTGCCGTCCGGGAGCGCGTGGTTCCAGTGCGGGCGGGCCCGGTAGGCGCGGCGGCGGAAGGCGAAGTGGGGCCACTCCTCGATGGGAAGGATGCAGGCGGCGTGGGACCAGTACTCGAAGGCGTGCGGTCGTGCCGCGGGGGTGCCCGCCGACTCGGGCTTCCAGTACGCGTCCTCGATCGTCCTGCGGCCTACCGCTCCCAGTCGGGCGTAGGGGATCAGCTCGTGGGAGCGGGCGAGGACCGAGATGGTGTCGAGCTGGACCGCGCCGAGGTGACGGAGGACGCCGCGGACGCCGGTCTTGCGGTCGGGTGTGCCGAGGAAGCCTTGCGCGCGCAGGGCGATGCGGCGGGCTTCGTCTGCCGAGAGCGCGGTGTCGGGGCGCGGGGTCGTCATGGCTCGCACGATAGGGGGTGGGACTGACAGTGCGGGGTGAGCTGGGGGTTGGGGGTGCAGGGGTGGGAGCGAGGGCGGCTTCGCCGCGGTCTTCTCCCCCGTCGCCGCCCCCGCCCTTTCCGTCCCTTGGGGCTGCCGCCCCCCAGGCCCCAGCCGCCCCCAGGCCTCAGCCGCCCCCGGGCTCCGGCCGCCCCTCCCAGACCCCAGCCGCCCCCAGGCCCCCGCTTTCGGCCTGGACGGCCTCGTCCTCAGACGGCGGACGGGCCGGCTGGGCCCCCGGACGCTCCGGGCGGGCTGGAGAGTGCCGGAACATACGGCGCCGTCGAGGGCAGTCCCAGGTCCGACGGGAGCAGTGAGGCCAGCCAGCAGTCGCGTCGTACGCCCTTGTTGGCGATGGCGGAGCGCAGGGTGCCTTCCAGGGTGAAGCCGGCGTTCTCGGCGACCGCGCGGGAGGCGGTGTTGCCGAGCTCGGCCCGCCATTCGACGCGGTCGACGGGGAGCGTGGTGAAGGCCCAGCGGGCCGCGGTGAGGGTGGCCTCGGTGGTGTAGCCGTGGCCGCGGTGTTCCTTGGCCGACCAGAAGCCGACCTCGGCCGTGCCCGGGGAGCGCATGGTGAGGCTGAGGACGCCGGTGAGGGCGCCGTCGGGGAGGAAGACGCCGAAGGTGAACATGGAGCCGCTCGTCCAGCCTTCCGGGGCGAGCAGTTCGACGAAGCTTCGGGCGTGCTCGGGGAGGTAGGGGGAGGGGATCGTGGTCCAGCGCTGGATGTCGGGGTCCTGGGCGGCGGTGTACACGGCGTCGGTGTCCCGCGGGCCGAGGGGGCGCAGGACGAGGCGGGGGGTGGTGAGGGTGACGGGCTCGGGCTCCATCGGCCGATTCTGCGCGGGGTGCCCCGGCGGCGCCATCTTTTTCGCCGCGTGTGAGCGCGTGATCACAATTCGCGCAATTCGTCCGGCGGGCGCGGCACCATCGGCGGGGCCCGGCCGTTGTCCTGTTTGAAGAAGATTTTGGAGCAGGCGCGCAGCAGTGTGTGGTCCTCGTGGCGGCAGGCCTCCCGGGGCGGCGGGGTCCTCGCATACGATGGCCGTTGCTCAGCAAGTCCACTGGAAACCGACCGTCCCAGGCCCGACCGGCAAGGAGACCAACCCCCGTGTCCGTCCTCTCGAAGATCATGCGTGCAGGCGAAGGCAAGATCCTGCGCAAGCTGCACCGCATCGCGGACCAGGTCAACTCCATCGAAGAGGACTTCGTCGACCTCTCCGACGCCGAGCTGCGGGCCCTCACCGATGAGTACAAGCAGCGGTACGCCGACGGTGAGAGCTTGGACGACCTGCTGCCCGAGGCCTTCGCCACCGTGCGCGAGGCCGCCAAGCGTGTCCTCGGCCAGCGGCACTACGACGTGCAGATCATGGGCGGTGCCGCACTGCACCTCGGCTACGTGGCCGAGATGAAGACCGGTGAGGGCAAGACGCTCGTCGGCACGCTGCCGGCGTATCTGAACGCGGTGTCCGGCAAGGGCGTCCACCTGATCACGGTCAACGACTACCTGGCCGAGCGCGACTCCGAGATGATGGGTCGCGTCCACAAGTTCCTGGGCCTGGAAGTCGGCTGCATCCTCGCCAACATGACGCCGGCGCAGCGCCGTGAGATGTACGCGTGCGACATCACGTACGGCACGAACAACGAGTTCGGCTTCGACTACCTGCGCGACAACATGGCGTGGGCGCAGGACGAGCTGGTCCAGCGAGGCCACAACTTCGCCATCGTCGACGAGGTCGACTCCATCCTGGTCGACGAGGCGCGTACGCCGCTGATCATCTCCGGTCCGGCCGACCAGGCCACCAAGTGGTACGGCGACTTCGCGAAGCTGGTGACGCGCCTGAAGAAGGGCGAGGCCGGCAACCCGCTCAAGGGCCTCGAGGAGACCGGCGACTACGAGGTCGACGAGAAGAAGCGCACGGTCGCCATTCACGAGACCGGTGTCAGCAAGGTCGAGGACTGGCTGGGCATCGACAACCTGTACGAGTCGGTGAACACCCCTCTGGTGGGCTACCTGAACAACGCCATCAAGGCGAAGGAGCTCTTCAAGAAGGACAAGGACTACGTCGTCATGGACGGCGAAGTCATGATCGTCGACGAGCACACGGGCCGTATCCTCGCCGGCCGCCGCTACAACGAGGGTATGCACCAGGCGATCGAGGCGAAGGAAGGGGTGGACATCAAGGACGAGAACCAGACGCTCGCGACGATCACCCTGCAGAACTTCTTCCGCCTCTACAAGCGTCACGATCATGACGAGAAGGAACAGCCCGGCCTCTGCGGCATGACCGGTACGGCGATGACCGAGGCCGCCGAGTTCCACCAGATCTACAAGCTCGGCGTGGTCCCGATCCCGACGAACAGGCCGATGGTCCGCAAGGACCAGTCCGACCTGATCTACCGCACCGAGGTCGCGAAGTTCGAGGCGGTCGTCGACGACATCGCGGAGAAGCACGAGAAGGGCCAGCCGATCCTCGTCGGTACGACGTCGGTCGAGAAGTCCGAGTACCTGTCGCAGCAGCTCTCCAAGCGGGGTGTGCAGCACGAGGTGCTGAACGCCAAGCACCACGAGCGTGAGGCGTCGATCGTCGCCCAGGCCGGCCGCAAGGGCGCCGTGACGGTCGCGACCAACATGGCCGGCCGTGGTACCGACATCAAGCTCGGCGGCAACCCGGACGACCTCGCGGAGGCGGAGCTGCGTCAGCGCGGCCTCGACCCCGAGGAGCACATCGAGGAGTGGGCCGCCGCGCTGCCCGCCGCTCTGGAGAAGGCCGAGCAGGCGGTCAAGGCCGAGTTCAACGAGGTCAAGGAGCTGGGCGGCCTCTACGTGCTGGGTACGGAGCGGCACGAGTCGCGTCGTATCGACAACCAGCTGCGCGGTCGTTCCGGCCGTCAGGGCGACCCGGGCGAGTCCCGTTTCTACCTGTCGCTGGGCGACGACCTGATGCGGCTGTTCAAGGCGCAGATGGTCGAGCGCGTGATGTCGATGGCGAACGTGCCGGACGACGTGCCGATCGAGAACAAGATGGTCACGCGCGCGATCGCGTCCGCGCAGTCGCAGGTGGAGCAGCAGAACTTCGAGACGCGTAAGAACGTCCTGAAGTACGACGAGGTGCTCAACCGTCAGCGTGAGGTCATCTACGGTGAGCGGCGCCGCGTTCTGGAGGGCGAGGACCTCCAGGAGCAGATCCACCACTTCATGGACGACACGATCGACGCGTACGTCGGCGCGGAGACCGCCGAGGGCTTCCCGGAGGACTGGGACCTGGACCGGCTGTGGGGCGCCTTCAAGCAGCTCTACCCGGTGAAGGTCACCGTCGAGGAGCTGGAGGAGGCGGCCGGTGACCGGGCGGGTCTGACCGCCGAGTTCATCTCCGAGTCCATCAAGGACGACATCCGTGACCAGTACGAGTCGCGGGAGTCGCAGCTCGGTTCCGAGATCATGCGTGAGCTGGAGCGCCGGGTCGTGCTGTCGGTCCTGGACCGCAAGTGGCGCGAGCACCTCTACGAGATGGACTATCTCCAGGAGGGCATCGGCCTGCGGGCGATGGCGCAGAAGGACCCGCTGGTCGAGTACCAGCGCGAGGGCTTCGACATGTTCTCCGCGATGATGGACGGCATCAAGGAGGAGTCCGTCGGCTACCTGTTCAACCTGGAGGTCCAGGTCGAGCAGCAGGTCGAGGAGGTCCCGGTGGAGGACGCCGCGCCGGTCGACATGGAGAAGCAGGACGTGGTGCCGGCGCAGGCGGGTTCGCGTCCGGAGATCCGGGCGAAGGGGCTGGACGCTCCGCAGCGTCGTCAGCTGCACTTCTCGGCTCCGACGGTGGACGGCGAGGGCGGCACGATCGAGGGCGACTTCGACAGTGACGAGGACGAGCCGGTGCGCTCCGAGGCCGATGGCCTCACGCGCGCGGAGCGCCGCAAGCAGGCGAAGGCCGGGCGGCGGCGCAAGAAGTAGGGCACGAGTAGGGCACGGCTGCCTGCGGCGCCGTCTGCCGGGCGTGACGTGTGATGCGTGGCGTACGGACGCGGCGTACGACGTGACGGACGCGGCGTATGACGTGACGGACGCGGCGTATGACGTGACGGCGCTGTGGGCTCCGTAGCGGCTTGAGGGCCGGGTCACCTTCGGGTGGCCCGGCCCTCTGCCGTTCGGCGGCCGCAGGGCGGTTCAGTCGTCCTGGGGGTGGGGCCTGCGGGTGCCGTCGAGTTCCACCGCGGTGCAGCGCCAGCGGTGGTCGGTGCCGAGTTCCAGGCGGAAGGCCATGGCCCGTACGCGGTCGCCGGCGCCGATGCGGGCGAAGGCCTCGATGGCGCCGGGGCGTGGGACGTAGTAGCCGATGTCCCGGACGACGGGACGGACGCCGTGGGTGGTGCGCAGGGGGCCGCGTTCGGCGAGGTGGGCCAGGTCGTCGTAGGCGTGGCCGAGGGTGTGCCGGAGCATGAAGTGCACGGGGCGCCGGCCGGTCAGGACCGCGAGGAGGCGGTCGGCGAAGAGGTCGGTGGGGCGGGGCTGGGAGACGGGGCGGCGGGGGGTCTGGGCGGGGACGGACGGGGAGCCGGTGGGGGCGTTGGCATCGGCGGGGGCGACTGTGCCCGTGCCCGTGCCCGTGCCGGTGCCCGTGCCGGTACCGGCCCCGGGGTGGGTCGTCGGGTGGTGGGTGAGGGACCGGGGGGTTGTGGGGCGGCCGTCGGCCGGGCGGGTGCGGGTGGGGGAGCCGGCGCCGGGGGGACCGGGTGGGCGGCCGCCCGCGGGTGCCGTACGGGGGGCGCCGCCGCTCGGGGTGCGGGGTGGGGCGGCCGCGGGGCGGCGGGTGTCGCGGCGGCCGGGAGGGCGGGCGCCTGGGTGGTGCTGCGTCCGTGTCATGACCTTGTCCATGGGTGTCCCCGTTCGCTGGGCTCGGCTCTACCGGTCGGTAACTTGCCGTTGCGGATCTTGTACGGGGTCACGGTCCGTGACGGCAAGGAAGCGGGGCGTCCGTGGCGGGGGCGGGGAAAGTTCACCTATCAGGGTGGCCGGCGGTGGTGGGAGACCGGCGTGGCGGGGGTGGGCAGGGTGAATCGGGCGGCCCGGGTTGACGCCGGTGAGGGTGTGGGCGGGGGCCCGAAAGGGGACGGCCGCACGTATCCTGAAGGCTCTCGGGGAGACGCGGAACCGCCCCTCCCCGGAGCACCGAGTCCGAGCCTGCGACCACGAAAGAGCGGCCACCCATGCGCGTCTACGTCCCCCTGACCCTCCCCGGTCTCGCCGAGGCGCACAAGACGGGTGAGCTGGGGTCCGGGCCGCTCGTCGCGTACGCCGTCACGCCCGCGTTGCGCGAGTGGTATCTCTCCGAGGACATCGAGGAGCTGGAGTACGCGGCGCTCAGCAGGGCCGCGCTCGCCTCGCTGCGGTTGCTCGCGGCGGATCAGGGCGCCCCGCGGCGCCGGGTCGTCGTCGCCGTGGACGTACCCGACCGTGTGGCCGCCGTGGACCCCGACCGGGGGCTCGATCCGGCGGCGCTGGGCGAGGTGCGGGTGACGGGCGCCGTGCCGCTGGCCAAGGCGGCCGCGGTCCACGTCGACGCCGGGGAGGCGGAGGCGGACGTGACGGCCGCGGCGGAGGCGCTCGCGGCGGCGGACGGCGGGGACGACGACGCGCAGTTCGTCGTGGACGGGGCCGAGGACCATGAGCTGTTGTGGTTCGCCAGGCAGGAGATCCCGACTCTGGTGGGGTCGGGCGACTGAGTTCGCCAGGCCGGCTGCTGATTGTCGGCCGACGGCTGCTGCTGCCGCCGCTGCCGCTGCTGGCGTTGCCACTGTCACTGCCACTGGTGCCGACTGCCGACTGGCGACCGCTGACGTGCTTGTTTTTGTCGGCTGTCCGCCTGCCTGGTCAGGTGGCTTCGAGGGCGATCGGCCGTCGCTTCGGTCGGTCACTTGATTGTCGGTGGTGGCGGGTACGTTTGCAGGTATGGGGAAGCAGGAAGCGGCGCACATCGTCTGGGACTGGAACGGGACGCTGTTCCACGACAACGACGCGATCATCGGGGCGACGAACGCGGCATTCGTCGAGCTGGGGCTGGAGCCCATCACGCTGGAGCGGTACCGGGCGCTGTACTGCGTTCCGGTGCCGAAGTTCTACGAGAGGCTGATGGGAAGGCTGCCCACCGATGCCGAGTGGGAGGTCATGGACGACGTCTTCCATCGGTACTACGCCGAGCACCGGGTGGGGTGCGGGCTCACCGAGGGCGCGGTGGAGCTGCTCGCGGGGTGGCGGTCGGCGGGGCACAGCCAGTCCCTGCTGAGCATGTACGTACACGATGAACTCGTGCCGCTGGTCCGGGGATTCGGGATCGAGCCGCACTTCGTACGGGTCGAGGGGCGGACCGGGCCCTCCGGGGGCAGCAAGGCCGAGCACATGGTGCGGCACCTCGAGGCGCTGACCGGGGTGCAGGCGGCACGCACGGTGGTGATCGGGGATGCCGCCGACGACGCGGTGGCCGCGTTGCATGTGGGCGCGCGGGCCGTCCTGTACACCGGCGGGTCGCACAGTCGGGCCAGCCTGGAGGGGGTGGGGGTGCCCGTGGTGGACACGCTGGGGGAGGCGGTGGAGCTCGCGGGGCGGTTGGCCACGGCCGCGTAGGGGGCTCCAGGGTTTGGCGTAGGCGTCTCAAGGGTTTGGCGTAGGGGTCTCAGGGGTTTTGTGGGTGGCCGCATCCAGCGTCGGATCGGGTGCGGCGTCCTGAGGGCGCCGCACCTGTTGAGGCCTGGGGGCTTGGGGGGCCGGGGGCCAGGGGGTCGCAGTCCCGGGACCCGGGGGCCTGGGGTCGGGCCGCGTGGGGTGGGTCAGGTCAGGTCACGTCACCGGTGCCTTGCTGCGCAGCACCTTCAGGAACTCACGCATCCAGGCCGGGTGGTCCGGCCAGGCGCGGGCGGAGACCAGGGTGCCGTCGACCACCGCCTCGGCGTCCTGGAAGGTGGCGCCCGCCGACTGCATGTCGAGCTCCAGCGCCGGGTACGCCGTGACGCGTCGGCCATGGAGCGCGTCGGCGGCCGCGGTGAGCAGGGGGCCGTGGCAGATCTGGGCGACCGGTTTGTCGGCGTCGAAGAACGACTTGAGGATCTTGCGGAGCTCGGGGTCGTTGCGGAGGTACTCGGGGGCCCGGCCGCCGGGGATGACGACGGCGGCGTACTGGCCGGGGTCGACCTCGGAGAAGGCGAGGTCGGCGGGCCAGGTGTACCCGGGCTTCTCGGTGTAGGTGTCGAAGCCGGGTTCGAAGTCGTGGACGACGAACTGGAGCTTCTTGCGGGCGGGGGCGGCGATGTGGACCTCGTAGCCCTCCTCGCGCAGACGCTGGTAGGGGTAGAGGACTTCCAGGGATTCCGCTGCGTCGCCGGTGACGATGAGGATCTTCGCGGTCATGGTGGGTGGCTCCTCTCGGGCGGGCGTTGCCATGGGGCAACGTGCCTCTTGGGGGGTGGGCTTGCCAAGAGGGCGCTTTCAGCGTCCCGCGGGGTGGGGTCGGCGTCGACTTTTCTCGCCCCCGCCGCCCCTACCTGTCCCATCCCAGGGGCTCCGCCCCAGCGACCCCACCAGCGGCTCCGCCCCTGCACCCCTGCGGGGACTGCGTCCCCCGCACCCGCGGGCGGCCTCTGTGCCGTGCACCCCTGCGCGACTCCGTTCCTCCGTCTCCCCCCGTCCACTCCCCCCGTCCACTCCCCCCGTCCCCCCCGTCTCCCCGTCCCCTTGCCACCCGCCCCATCCCACGTCTCACCCCGGTTTGGCTCTGTGCAGAACGGCAAAGTTGGGGGCTCTGTTTTGTACACATACGGCTCATGACGGGAGGCCCGGGAGGGGCGATAGCCTTGGTGGCGTGATCAGCGCGATAGCTCGCGGGGGCGTTGTTGCCCCTGCCCTGCGCCCGGTGTGTGCGGACCATCTCCGCAGCCGGGCGGCGGACGCTGGTCGGCGCGGGCGGGACGGGGCCGAAAGGGCCCCCAGGACGCCGTGCACCCCCCGGATGCATCTGGCGCGGAGAGCAGCGTCACACCCGGGAGCGGTGTCGAGAATGGCTGATAACCCCCCGCTCATCTCACCTTGCGGCATAGCGTCGGAGCAGACCGGAGACCCCGGGCCGTGGCGTCGAGCCGCAGGGGAAGAGACCGTACTTCCTTCTACGTCACGCAACGGCGCGCGACAGGAGCCAGAGGACAATGCAGACCAAGCTGGACGAAGCCAAGGCCGAGCTGCTCGAGAGGGCGGCGCGGGTCGCTGAGAACAGCCCGGTCGGGGGGCATCTACCGACTGGGACGACGGGCGAGGGTGGCGTTGCTCCGGGGACCCCGGACCACGACTCCCTCCTCGCGTTCCTGCAGCGCTACTACCTGCACACCGCCCCGGAGGACCTGAGCGGCCGTGACCCGGTCGACGTCTTCGGAGCCGCGCTCTCGCACTACCGGCTGGCCGAGAACCGGCCGCAGGGGACGGCCAACGTAAGGGTGCACACCCCTACCGTCGAGGAGAACGGGTGGACGTGCAGTCACTCGGTCGTCGAGGTCGTGACCGACGACATGCCGTTCCTCGTCGACTCGGTCACCAATGAGCTGACCCGGCAGGGGCGGGGGATCCACCTCGTCATCCACCCGCAGGTCGTCGTGCGGCGGGATGTGGCCGGCAAGCTCATCGAGGTGCTCAGCACCCCGCCCGCCGTGGGGGACCTGCCGCACGACGGGCATGTCGAGTCGTGGATCCACGTCGAGATCGACCGTGAGACCGACCGTGCCGACCTGAAGCAGATCACCGCCGACCTGGTGCGCGTCCTGTCCGACGTGCGGGAGGCCGTCGAGGACTGGGAGAAGATGCGGGACACCGCGATGCGGGTCGCCGATCAGCTCCAGGAGGAGCCCGTCCCCGGTGATCTGGCGCGGCCGGAGGTCGACGAGGCCCGCGAGCTGCTGCGCTGGCTGGCCGCCGACCACTTCACGTTCCTCGGCTACCGGGAGTACCAGCTGCGCGGGGACGACTCCCTCGCCGCCGTCCCCGGTACCGGGCTCGGCATTCTGCGTTCCGACCCGCAGCACGCCGACACCGACAGCCACCACAGCCACCCCGTCAGCCCTTCCTTCGAGCGGCTGCCCGCCGATGCCCGTGCCAAGGCGCGTGAGCACAAGCTGCTGGTGCTGACCAAGGCGAACAGCCGGGCCACCGTGCACCGGCCCTCCTACCTCGACTACGTCGGAGTGAAGAAGTTCGACAAGGACGGGAACGTCGTCGGGGAGCGTCGGTTCCTCGGGCTGTTCTCCTCCGCCGCCTACACCGAGTCCGTGGTGCGGGTGCCGGTCGTGCGGCGCAAGGTCGCGGCGGTGCTGAAGGGCGCCGGCTTCTCGCCCAACAGCCACGACGGGCGCGACCTGCTCCAGATCATGGAGACCTACCCGCGCGACGAGCTCTTCCAGACGCCGGTGGACGAACTCCGGGCCATCGTCACGTCCGTGCTCTATCTCCAGGAGCGGCGCAGGCTGCGGCTGTACCTGCGGCAGGACGAGTACGGGCGCTACTACTCGGCGATCGTCTACCTGCCCCGCGACCGCTACACGACGGGTGTGCGGCTGCGGATCATCGACATCCTGAAGGAGGAGCTGGGCGGGACGAACGTCGACTTCACCGCCTGGAACACCGAGTCGATCCTGTCCCGGCTGCACTTCGTCGTCCGGGTCCCGCAGGGCACCGAGCTGCCGGAGCTGTCCGACACCGACAAGGAGCGCATCGAGGCGCGACTCGTCGAGGCGGCCCGTTCCTGGGCCGACGCCTTCCAGGAGGCGCTCAACGCCGAACTCGGCGAGGAGCGGGCCGCGGAGCTGCTGCGCCGCTACAACAGTGCCTTCGCCGAGGGCTACAAGGCCGACCACAGCCCGCGTTCCGCCGTCGCCGACCTCTGCCATCTGGAGCGGCTCACGGAGGAGCGGAACTTCTCGCTCAGCCTGTACGAGCCGGTGGGCGCCGCGCCCGGCGAGCGCCGTTTCAAGATCTACCGCAAGGGTGACGCGATCTCCCTGTCGGCCGTGCTGCCGGTCCTGAACCGGCTCGGTGTCGAGGTGATCGACGAGCGGCCGTACGAACTGCGCTGCTCGGACCGCAGCAACGCCTGGATCTACGACTTCGGTCTGCGTATCCCCAAGTCGCTGGCGGGTCCCGGCGGGGGGCTCGGTGACGACGGGCGTGAGCGGTTCCAGGAGGCGTTCTCGGCGACCTGGACCGGCAAGGCGGAGAACGACGGGTTCAACGCGCTGGTGCTGGGCGCCGGGCTGCACTGGCGGCAGGCGATGGTGCTGCGCGCGTACGCCAAGTACCTGCGCCAGGCCGGGTCCACGTTCAGCCAGGACTACATGGAGGACACCCTCCGGACCAACGTCCACACCACGCGGCTGCTCGTGTCGTTGTTCGAGGCGCGGATGTCGCCCGACCGGCAGCGTGCCGGGCACGAGATCGTCGACGCGCTGCTCGAGGAGCTGGACGCCGCTCTCGACCAGGTGGCGTCGCTCGACGAGGACCGGATCCTGCGGTCCTTCCTCACCGTCATCAAGGCGACCCTGCGGACGAACTTCTTCCAGGAGCGCGCGGGCGGCGAGCCGCACGACTACGTGTCCATGAAGTTCGACCCGCAGGCCATCCCGGATCTGCCGGCGCCCCGGCCCGCGTTCGAGATCTGGGTGTACTCGCCGCAGGTGGAGGGCGTGCACCTGCGGTTCGGGAAGGTCGCGCGCGGTGGTCTGCGCTGGTCCGACCGGCGTGAGGACTTCCGTACCGAGGTGCTCGGGCTGGTGAAGGCGCAGATGGTGAAGAACACCGTCATCGTGCCGGTCGGCGCCAAGGGCGGCTTCGTCGCCAAGCAGCTGCCCGACCCGGGTGTGGACCGTGACGCGTGGCTGGCCGAGGGCATCGCCAGCTACAGGACGTTCATCTCGGCGCTGCTCGACATCACCGACAACATGGTCGGCGGGGAGGTCGTGCCGCCGGCCGACGTCGTGCGGCACGACGAGGACGACACCTACCTGGTGGTCGCCGCCGACAAGGGCACGGCGACGTTCTCGGACATCGCCAACGAGGTCGCCGAGTCGTACAACTTCTGGCTCGGCGACGCCTTCGCCTCCGGCGGCTCGGCCGGCTACGACCACAAGGGCATGGGCATCACCGCCCGCGGCGCCTGGGAGTCCGTGAAGCGGCACTTCCGGGAGCTGGGCGTGAACACGCAGGCCGAGGACTTCACGGTCGTCGGCATCGGTGACATGTCCGGTGACGTGTTCGGCAACGGCATGCTGCTCAGCGAGCACATCCGTCTGGTCGCCGCCTTCGACCACCGGCACATCTTCATCGACCCGAGGCCGGACGCGGCGACCTCCTACGCCGAGCGCCGCCGGCTGTTCGAGCTGCCCCGCTCCAGCTGGGCGGACTACAACGGCGATCTGATCTCCGCCGGCGGCGGTGTCTTCCCGCGTGCGGCGAAGGCGATCCCGGTCAACGGTCACATCCGGGAGGCCCTGGGCATCGAGGCGGGCGTCACCAAGCTGACCCCGGCCGACCTGATGAAGGCGATCCTGCGGGCGCAGGTGGACCTGCTGTGGAACGGCGGCATCGGCACGTACGTGAAGTCCGGCGCGGAGTCGAACGCGGACGTCGGTGACAAGGCCAACGACCCGATCCGGGTGGACGGCGCCGATCTGCGCGTCAAGGTCGTCGGCGAGGGCGGCAACCTGGGACTGACCCAGCTCGGCCGGATCGAGTTCGCGCTGCACGGCGGCAAGATCAACACGGATGCCATCGACAACAGCGCGGGCGTGGACACCTCCGACCACGAGGTGAACATCAAGATCCTGCTGAACGGTCTGGTCCGTGAGGGCGACATGACCGTCAAGCAGCGCAACAAGGTGCTCGCGGAGATGACCGACGAGGTCGGCGCTCTGGTCCTGCGCAACAACTACGCGCAGAACACGGCGATCGCCAACGCCCTCGCCCAGTCCAAGGACATGCTCCACGCCCAGCAGCGCTTCATGCGTCACCTGGTGAGGGAGAAGCACCTGGACCGGGCCCTGGAGTTCCTGCCCACCGACCGGCAGATCCGTGAGCGTCTCGGCGCCGGCCAGGGCCTCACCAGCCCGGAGACGGCCGTCCTGATGGCCTACACGAAGATCACGGTGTCGGACGAGCTGCTGCACACCTCGCTGCCCGACGACCTGTACCTGCGCGGTCTGCTGCACGCGTACTTCCCGACGGCGTTGCGCGAGCGGTTCCCCGAGGGCATCGACAGTCACCCGCTGCGCCGTGAGATCACCACGACCGTCCTGGTCAACGACACGGTCAACACGGGCGGTACGACGTATCTGCACCGGCTGCGGGAGGAGACCGGCGCCTCGCTGGAGGAGATCGTGCGGGCCCAGACCGCGGCCCGGGCGATCTTCCGCTCGTCGCCGGTGTGGGACGCGGTGGAGGATCTCGACAACCAGGTCGAGGCCGAGGTGCAGACCCGTATCCGGCTGCACTCGCGGCGGCTCGTCGAGCGCGGTACGCGCTGGCTGCTGAACAACCGGCCGCAGCCGCTGCAGCTCGCCGAGACCGTCGACTTCTTCGCCGAGCGGGTCGAGCAGGTGTGGTCGCAGCTGACGAAGCTGCTGCGGGGCGCGGACCTGGAGTGGTGGCAGCGGATCCACGACGAGCTGGCCGACGCCGGTGTCCCGGACGAGCTGGCCACCCGGGTGGCCGGGTTCTCCTCGGCCTTCCCGGCGCTGGACATCGTCTCGGTGGCCGACCGTATGGGGCGGGACCCGCTGGACGTCGCCGACGTCTACTACGACCTCGCGGACCGTCTGCACATCACCCAGCTCATGGACCGCATCATCGACCTGCCGCGTGCCGATCGCTGGCAGTCCATGGCCCGCGCCTCCATCCGTGAGGACCTGTACGCGGCCCATGCGGCGCTGACGGCGGACGTGCTGGCCGTCGGCAACGGCACCTCGACGCCCGAGCAGCGTTTCGAGGCGTGGGACGAGAAGAACGCGGCGATCCTGGGCCGGGCGCGTACGACGCTGGAGGAGATCCAGAGCTCGGAGACGTTCGACCTGGCCAATCTGTCGGTGGCCATGCGGACGATGCGTACGCTGCTGAGGACGCACTCGTAGGCGCCGCCCGTAAGCACGCGTAAGGGCAGGTCAGCACACGGGAGACAGGGGTGCCCCCGAGCCGTCGAGGCTCGGGGGCACCCCTCGTGTGTCCGTCGTTCCGTCAGGCGGGCTTCGGCCTGGGCTTCTTCTTCTTGTCCCCGGTGAAGTCCTCGTACGCCTCGAGGACTTCCTCCGTCGGGCCGTCCATGCGCAGTTCGCCGCGCTCCAGCCACAGCACGCGGTCGCAGGTTTCGCGGATCGCGGCGTTGCTGTGGCTGACCAGGAAGACCGTGCCGGCGTGCGCGCGCATCTCCTGGATGCGCTCCGCCGACCGTGCCTGGAACCGCGCGTCGCCGGTCGACAGCGCCTCGTCGATGAGGAGTACGTCGTGGTCCTTGGCGGCGGCGATGGAGAAGCGCAGCCGGGAGCCCATGCCGGAGGAGTAGGTGCGCATCGGCAGGGAGATGAAGTCGCCCTTCTCGTTGATGCCGGAGAAGTCGACGATCTCCTGGTAGCGCTCCTTGATCTGCTCGCGTGTCATCCCCATGGCGAGCCCGCCGAGGTAGACGTTGCGTTCGCCGGTCAGATCGCCCATCAGGGCCGCGTTGACGCCGAGGAGCGAGGGCTGGCCGTCGGTGTAGATCTTGCCGTTCTCCACCGGCTGCAGGCCCGCGATCCCCTTGAGCAGGGTCGACTTGCCGGAACCGTTGGTGCCGATGAGGCCGATCGCCTCGCCCTTGTACGCGACGAAGGTGACGTTCTTGACGGCGTGCACCACGCGCATGCCGGCGGCCTTCTGGGCCTGCCCGGGGCGGATGATGCGGTTGAGGGCCGCCGTCGCGCTGCCCCGGCCGCTGCCGGTGCCGTTGATCCGGTAGACGATGTCGACGCCGTCCGCGATGACGGTGGGGGCCCGCTCGTCGACGGGCTCGGTGGGCGCGGTGGGCGCGGTGCGCGTTGCGTTCTCAGCCACGGCCGTACGTCTCCTCAGCCTTCCAGAAGTAGATGAAGCCGCCGACGCCGGCGAGCAGCGCCCAGCCGGTCGCGACCAGCCACACGTGGGGCGGCAGCTGGCTCGCGTGGAAGCTGTCGATCAGCGCGAAGCGCATCAGGTCGATGTAGACGGCGGCGGGGTTGGCCCGCAGCAGGTCGGCGACCCAGGCGGGCATGCCCTGGTGCTTCTCGAGCAGGTTGTCGATGCTCCACATCACGCCCGAGATGTACATCCAGGTGCGCAGGATGAACGGCATCAGCTGGGAGATGTCCGGGGTGTTCGCGCCGAGCCGGGCCAGGATCATCGAGACGCCGGCGTTGAAGACGAACTGGAGCGTCAGGGCCGGGATGACGAGGACCCAGGACAGCGCCGGCGGCACGCCCACGGCGAACAGGATGATCAGCAGGGCGGCCATCGAGAACAGCAGCTGCTGGAGCTGCTGGAGGCAGAACGAGATCGGCAGGGCGGCCCGGGGGAAGTGCAGGGCCCGCACCAGACCGATGCTGCCGCCGATGGCCCGGGTGCCCGCCATGATCGAGCTCTGGGTGAACGTCCAGACGAACACGCCCGTGACCAGGAACGGGATGAAGTCCGCCACGCCCTTCTTGGTCTCCAGCAGGACACCGAAGATGAAGTAGTAGACCGCCGCGTTCAGCAGCGGGGTCATCACCTGCCAGACCTGGCCCAGCTTCGCCTGGCTGTACTGGGCGGTGAGCTTGGCGGTGGCGAACGCGGTGATGAAGTGGCGGCGCGCCCAGAGCTGGCGGATGTACTCGGGCAGGGACGGGCGGGCACCGCTGACCGTGAGGCCGTGACGGGCGGCCAGAGCCGCGAGGTCGCCGTGGGGGGCGGCCTGTGTCTGGGGCGGTGTGTGGAGGACCTGACTCACATCCGCTGCTTTCGCTCGGGGGAAGGGGGTGCGGGCGGCGGCGTTTCCGTGGCCGCTCGACGTTTCCTTACGCTTTTCTTTACGTTTTCTTACGTCGGAACGGGACCGTATCGTCGCAACGTGAGAGTAGGCCGATTCGTCGTCGGAACGCAACCGTTTCGTCGTAACGCCCTATGCTGGTACGCATGACGACGAACGCCGATGGACCCCAGGTGCGCCCGCGCCGCCGGGCCCCCGCGGGCGCGGCCGTGCTCCGCGAGGACGTGACGGAGGCCATCCGGGCCGCCGTGTTCGAGGAACTCGCGACCGTCGGCTACGCGCGGATGTCCATCGAGGGCATCGCCCGGCGCGCCGGGGTGGGCAAGACCGCGGTGTACCGGCGCTGGCGCTCCAAGCTGCACCTGGTCCTCGACATCGTCTCGGTGATCGCCGTGCAGGGGCTGCCGGCCCCGGAGACGGGCAGCCTGGAGGGTGATCTGCGCATGCTCTACGAGGTGAGCTCCCGGGCTCTGCGGCATCCGGTGGCCTCGCAGATCATCCCCGACCTCCAGGCCGAGGCGGCCCGCAACCCGGAGATCGCCGAGGCCCTGCAGAAGGCGCTGAAGCAGGGGCAGGAGGAGGTCGCCCTGAAGATCGTGGCCGCCGCGGAACAGCGCGGCGAGGTCCGCCAGGGCCTGAACGAGGAGCTGGCGCTCGATCTGATCTCGGGTCCGCTTTACTGGCGTTCGGTGGTGATCCGCAGCCCGAAGCTGCCCAAGGGGTACCTGGGCGCGCTGGCTCGTGCGACCACCGAGGCGATCAAGGCGCTGTGAGCGGCGCGGACGCCGTGACGGGAGTCGAGGTGGCATGAGAGTCGTTTTGGCCGAGGACAACGCCCTGCTGCGGGAGGGTCTGGTCCTGCTGCTGACATCGGCGGGACACGAGGTGGTGGCCGTCGTCGGCTCCGGCCCCGAGGTCCTTCCGGCGCTGCTCCAGCACCGGCCGGACGTGGCGGTGCTCGACGTACGGATGCCGCCGGGCTTCCGCGACGAGGGGCTGCGGGCCGCGCTGGAGGCCCGCGAGAGGATTCCCGGCCTGCCGGTGCTGGTGCTCTCCCAGTACGTCGAGGAGTCCTACGCCGCCGAGCTGCTGGGCGGGGGCGCGAGCGGGGTCGGCTATCTGCTGAAGGACCGCGTGGGCCGGGTCGACGAGTTCCTCGACGCCCTGGAGCGGGTCGCCTCCGGCGGTACGGCGCTCGACCCCGAGGTCGTCACGGAGCTGATGTCCCGCCGCCGCGACTCGCCGCTGGACTCGCTCACACCGCGTGAGCGCGAGGTGCTGAAGCTCATGGCCGAGGGCCGCGACAACACGACCATCGCCGGCGCCCTCGTCATCACCGAACGGTCCGTCAGCAAACACATCGGCAACGTGTTCCTGAAGCTGAGTCTCCCCCCGAGCGACAGCGGCCACCGACGCGTGCTGGCCGTACTGGCGTATCTGAACAACGCCTGACCCGGGTGGACCGTCGCTCGGTTCGGACCGTCGCTCGGCTCGGACCGGCGCTCGGTTCGGACCGCCGCGGCGCTGTCGGTCCCGGCGCTGTGGGTCCCGGCGGCCACGGCGTCCGGCCGCCGGAGCCGCGCGGTGCGGGCCGGGGCGTCACGCGTTCTCCGGCTCCTCCTCCAGGGCCGCCGCGTCGAGGGCCGAGGTGAGCTGGTCGAGGTGTTCGCGCAGGTCGCGGATCTCGTCCAGGTCGAACCCGGTCGCCGAAACGATCCGGCGCGGCACCCGCAGCGCCCGCTCGCGCAGCGCGACGCCCTCCTCGGTGAGCCGGATCTCCACCGAGCGCTCGTCACGGGAGCTGCGCTCCCTGCGCACCAGGCCGGCCGTCTCCAGCCGCTTGAGCAGCGGGGAGAGCGTGCCGGAGTCGAGGCGCAGGTGCTCGCCGAGCTTCTTGACGGGCAGCTCGCCGTGCTCCCACAGGACCAGCAGCACCAGGTACTGGGGGTAGGTCAGTCCGAGTTCCTTGAGGATCACGCGGTAGACGCCGTTGAAGGCGCGCGAGGCGGCGTGCAGGGAGAAGCAGATCTGGCTGTCCAGGCGGAGCCAGTTCTCCTCGGCGTTCTCCTGCGCTGCGGGTGTGGGCGTCGCGGTCATGTCTCCAGGGTAGCTCCAGCGAGCCATTTAGTTGTGCACAACTTAATTGTGTGCTCTACTTATCTCCGTGAGGCGGTCCGGACGCGAACGGCGCGAGGGCCGGCCACCCCCCGACACGACTTCCGAGAGGGATGGTTCATCCATGGACGCGCTCTACACCGCAGTCGCCACCGCCACCCACGGCCGCGACGGTCGCGCCGTCTCCTCCGACGGCAAGATCGACCTCCAGCTGGCCCCGCCGGTGGAGCTGGGCGGCAACGGTCAGGGCACCAACCCCGAGCAGCTCTTCGCCGCCGGTTACGCGGCCTGCTTCGGCAGCGCCCTTGGTCTCGTCGGCCGTCAGGCGAAGGTCGACGTCACCGACGCCGCCGTGACCGCGGAGGTCGGCATAGGCAAGCAGGGCGAGGGCTTCGGCCTCAAGGTGACGCTGCGCGTCGAGCTGCCCGAGGGCCTGGACGAGGCGACCGGCCGCAAGCTGGTCGAGACCGCCCACCAGGTCTGCCCCTACTCCAACGCCACCCGCGGCAACATCGAGGTCGACCTCGTCATCGAGTAGTCACCGGCCGCTGTGACCGCCGACCCGCATCCGAACGGTACGGCGGTCCAGCGGCTCAGTGGTGCGGCGGTTCAGGGACGCAGCGATTCAGTGGTTCCCGACCCGTGCCAGCACCTCCCCCGTCCGCCGGCTCCACGCCACCACCACGGCCTCCTCGGGCACCGGGTGCCAGCGCGTCAGGAGCAGCCAGCGGATGCGGTAGCGGTGGGCGATCCCCACCCGCTCGGCGCGGGTCGACCCGCGGGAGAGGTAGGTGTGCACGTCGTCGAGCCGCCGTAGCCGCTCCCGTTCGTCCAGGGCCGCGTCCGGCCAGGCCGGCGCGGCCAGGTTCGGCCCGTACCCGGCGATCGTGTGCACCGCGTAGTACCCGTCGGTGACCACCACCTCGCCGGGCCCGATGTACCGCGCGGCCCAGTCGTACGAGGGCCAGCGCGGCGGCGGTTCGAAGCCGACCGGGTCCAGCGCGCGCGGCACGACCGCCCCCGCCTGCACCGTGAGGAAACCGAGGCAGGCCGCGCCCGCCGCGACCGCGCCCAGCACCCGCCGCCCAGGCCGCCACGGCCGGGGCGCCGCCAGTGCCACGGCCGGGGCGAACTGGAGCGGCACCAGGGTGAGCCCGAGGATCCGCCCGTAGGTGTAGTGGCCGCTGACGAAGCCGTACGCCACCACCAGGCACTCCAGGACGAACATCAGCACCAGTGGATCGCGCACCGAGCGGCGGCCCCGCGCCCACAGCGCCGGCAGTCCCAGCAGCGCCAGCCAGAAGTGGCCGGCCAGCCCGTCGTACAGCCGCCGGTGCATCGCGTCCACGCTGCCGTCCCCGGCCAGCTCGAACACGTCGAAGTACGGCCAGACCGCGGCCACCAGCAGCGCCGCGGCTCCTGCCGCCGCCCACCGGGCGGCAACCGCGGCCCGCCGGCCCCGCTGCCACCCCACGACGAAGGCCGCGCCCCCGGCCCCCGCCGCGACCGCCGTGATCGGATGCACCAGCAGGATCACCCCGTACAGCAGGCCCAGGGCCACGTACCCGGTGTAGCCGCGCAGCCCGCTCGGCCCCACGTACCGCACCCGACGCGCGTCACGCGCGCGCGTGCCCGTCAGCGCCCACGCCCAGAAGGCGAGCCCGATGGCGAAGGTGGACGGGTAGCCGAGGTTGCCGGTCATCGACATCAGACCCAGGTAGCCGCTCCACCAGGCCCGCTCGGTGCCCCACAGCAGTGTCATCGCCGCCAGTGCGAGCACCGGCGCCCACGGCCTCGGCGTCAGCACGCGCGTGAAGCGGCCGATGCCGGTCAGCAGCACCAGCAGGTTCACCGGGCCGGCGACCCGCAGCACCTCCCAGCCCGTCAGCCCGGTCACCCGGGCGAACGCGCCCTCCGCCACCGCGTACGGCGAGTAGTACGGG
This sequence comes from Streptomyces sp. NPDC002884, assembly GCF_040295245.1. Classification (NCBI taxonomy): domain Bacteria; kingdom Bacillati; phylum Actinomycetota; class Actinomycetes; order Kitasatosporales; family Streptomycetaceae; genus Streptomyces; species Streptomyces sp. NPDC002884. The sequence goes on from NZ_JBEOVB010000014.1 coordinate 38,082, forward strand.
CTGCCCGCACCCGGCAGATCGCCCATGGGGTGCCGCGGGTCCAGCAGGCGGTCCTTCAGGCGCTCGACGACCGCCGCGTGCTGGCCGGCGTCGCAGCACTGCGGCACCCGCCAGTACGCCAGCGACATCACCAGCCAGAACAGGAAGCCGAGGGCCTGGTACGGGGTCGGCCGCCACCCCCGCCCGCCGTGCAGCGCCGTCACGCCGAGCGCGGGCCGCCGGGTCAGGACACCGGTGCTCAACGGACCGCACCGGACCGGACCGCACCGGACCCGGCCGGGCCGCATCCGGCCGTACCGGACCGGGCCGCGCCGGGGAGGGAGGGGAACAGGGAACCGGGCAGGGAACGCGACCGCGCACCGTACCGGGGTCCGAGCTGGGCAAAGAGGGGCATTGGCCGTATCTTCCCGCCCGGTCAACGGCCTTGCCGAAAGTCACCTCAAGGAGTGAGCCCGATCGGCCCCTTCCTGGACCGGCAGGGCCACCCGCCCCCGCAGCACGGGCTCGAGCAGCAGCGGCACCCCCAGCACCGGCAGCAGCCACGCCAGCACGATCAGCCGGTCGCCCCAGATGGTGATGTCCGGGTGTCCGGCCTGGGTGAGGACCCCGGTGCAGGCGGCGCCGAGCACGAACACGCCGAACGCCCGCCGCCGTCCCCGGGCCACACCCCGGGCCCCGGCCGCCAGCGCGGCCACGAACAGCGGCTCCCACAGCTGCCGGCGCAGCCACTCCCGCCAGAAGTTTCCCTCGAGGCTCAGGAACTCCGGCCACACGCGCGTGCGGTCGGGCCGGTCGAAGTGGTGGGTCAGCAGATCCTGGAGGCTCTCCGCCTCGGACGGATAGTGCAGCAGCCTCGCCAGTACCAGCGTCCCCAGCACCCCGAAACCACCCGCGACGGTCACCGCGACCACCCCGGGCCCCGGCGGCCGGCCGCGCCGTGATCGCCGTACGGCGATCAGCGCGCCCGCCCCCGCGAGACACAGCCCGAGGAACAGCGCCTGCGAGTGCTTGACGGTGAACAGGGCGGCCAGCGAACCGCCGACCAGCCACGCCCCCGCACGCACCGCGCCGTCCAGTGCCAGCGCGCACCCCCACACCGCCGCCAGGGTCAGCGCCAGCATCAGACCCTCGGTCATCGGACGCATCGCGGTCGTGCCGCACGGCAGCACGTAGTACAGGGCCTGCCCGGTCAGACAGACGGAGGCCGGTGCGCGCAGGGTGCGCAGGATCAGGAACACCAGCACCCCGCCCGCCGCCGCCACGGCGACACCCGCCAGCCACACGCCCCAGGTCACGCCGAACAGCGTGATGAACGGCAGCAGGAACACCGGGTAGCCGGGGCGCGCCTCGAAGATCCGCATGAAGCGCTCCGGCATGAACGGCACGGTGTGCCCGCCGGTCTGCCCCGCCCTCAACCGCGCGTCGACGTTGCGCCACTCCCGCTTCCGGCATGCGGCGGCGACCCGGCGGCCGGGGTCGGGAGCGTCGAAGCGGAGCACGTCCACGCTCTGTCCGCGGGCCGCGGCCGAGGCCTCACCCGCGCAGGCGTAGTCGATGGTCACGGCCGCCGCCGCGCGTTTGCTCTCCCCGCGCAGACCCAGCGCGTACGACAGGTAGTTCTTGCTGTCCGGCGTGTCCCGGCCGGTCACGTTCGCGAGCTGGAGCAGCGCGAACACGGCGACCAGGACCAGCACCCAGGTGCGCGGCCGCGGGGGAGTCCTCACGTCGACGTGAGCAGATCGCGGGCCCCGGCCGGGCCGGGCACCTTCGCGAGCGCGGTCCTCTCCGGGAACTCCTCGCCCAGCAGCAGCCGCCGGACGACCCGCTCGGCGGCCCGCCCGTCGTCGTAGGCGCAGAACCGCTCCCGGAAGCCCGCGCGCAGCCGCGCCGACTCCTCGTCGCGCCAGCTGCCGGAGGTGAGCAGCCACGACAGTTCGCGGTAGGTGCGCGAGACGTGGCCGGGGGCGTCGGCGGTGATGTCGAAGTAGGCGCCCCGGGCGGCCGTGTACGCGGCCCGGTCGTCGGCGTGGACGACGATCGGCCGGTCCAGGTTGGCGTAGTCGAACATCAGGGCCGAGTAGTCGGTGACCAGGACGTCGGAGGCGAGCATGACGTCCTCGACGCGCGGCTCGTCCGTCGCGTCCACCAGCACCCCGCGCCGGTGCAGGTCGGCCAGGCCCATCCCGCGCGCCGGGCCGGCCGCCAGCGACGGGTGCAGCCGTACGACGAGGGTGTGTCCCGCGCCGAGGTCGGCGGCGAACCGGGCCAGGTCCAGCCGGTCGACGTGCCCGCCGCGCACGTAGTCGCGGCGGGTCGGCGCGTACAGCACGACCGTGTCGCCGGCCGGGATCCCGAGCCGCGCGCGGACCGCGAGACCCGCCTGCGCGCCGGCGTTCACCAGCACGTCGTTGCGTGGGCTCCCGGTCCGCACCGAGGCGAAGTGACAGGGGTACGCCCGTTCCCACACGAGTTCGGAGTGCTGGTTGGCGACGAGGCTGTAGTCCCAGCGGTCGGCGCGGCGCAGCATCTGCGGCACGTCCACGCCGTGCCGGGCGCCGGGCCGCTGGAGCAGGTCGGCCGCCATGTGCTTCAGCGGGGTGCCCTGGTGGGTGTGGATGTGGACGCTGCCGGGCCGTTTGGCGAGGGTGCCGGGCCAGTTGACGTTGTTGACGAGGAACCCGGCCCGCGCGCCGACCCGGCGGTAGGCGGGGGAGTCGAGCAGCACGTGCTCCACGTCCGCCGGGAGCCGCTCGGCCGTCTCCTCGTCGCGCACCACCCACACCCCGCGCAGCTGCGGTGCGATCTCCCGCGCCTTCTCGTAGACGGCTCCCGGATCGCCGAGCACGCCCCGGTGCGAGAACGCCGAGTACAGGACGAGGTGCGGATCCGGCGGGCGGTGTCCGCGCACGGCGCCCGGCGCCCGGCGCAGCCGCCCGCCCGCCGCCCGGCCCGCCTGCCCGCCGCGCCGGGCGAGTTCCCGGCCCGCCTGACCGGCCTTCCGTTTGATCCGGTAGGCCGCGTAACCGCCCTCCAGGACCCGGAGTTCGGCGGGCACCGGCTCACCGGCCGGCTTGTGGCGGGCGAACAGAACGGCCGTACGGCGGAAGAACTCGCCCTTGTCCGAAGGCGGCAGCCGGTCCGGCTTGGAGAGGATGTCGAGACAGTGCTCGCCCATCTTGCGGTGCAGGTACGCCCGCCAGTCCGCGAGCTCGGGACGGGAGCCGACGAAGGCGAAGACCCGCTCGTACTGGTCGTGGACGTCGAAGTGCTTGCGGCTGGTGGTGGACAGGATGTTGCCCTGCCGCCGCTGGCGGTAGTTCAGGCAGATCCGGTCCAGTGTGGCGATCCGCTCCGCGCTGAGCATGACCGGGAACGTCCAGGGCGTGTCCTCGTAGTAGCCGGGCGGGAACGAGAAGTCGTTCCGCTCGACGAACTCCCGCCGGTAGACCTTGTTCCACACGACCATCAGCAGGTCGAGGATCTCGGGGCGTTCGACGGCCGTGAAGGTGCCGTCGCCGGCCTCCGCGAGGACGTGGGCGAGGGCGTTCCTGCGGGTGCCGCCCCACCAGTAGGTGCGCGCGTAGTCGAAGACCAGCACGTCGGGGTCGCCGGCCTCGTCGAGCCGGTCGGCCATCGCGCCCAGCGCGCCCGGGGTGAGGGTGTCGTCGCTGTCGAGGAAGAACAGGTAGTCGCCGCCCGCGAGCGGCATACCGGCGTTGCGGGCGCGGCCGAGGCCGGCGTTCTCCGGCAGGTGCAGGACCCGGACGCGGTCGTCGCGGGCCGCGTACTCGTCGAGGATCGCGCCGCAGCCGTCGGGCGAACGGTCGTCGACGGCGATCACCTCGATGTCCCGGTACGACTGCTCCAGGACCGAGTCGAGACACTCGCGCAGGAAGCCCTGCACCTTGAAGCAGGGGACGATGATGCTGAAGCGGGGCACTGCGGAGGTCAGCTCCTTACGAGGGTGGAGGCGGCGGGGGCCGGGACGCGCTCGGCGAGGGGCCGCACGGGCTCGATCGCCTCGGGGGGCTCGCCGAGCAGCACCCGGCGCACCACGCGCTCGGCGGCCCGGCCGTCGTCGAACTGGCAGAAACGGGACCGGAACGCGGCCCGTCGGGCACCGGATGCGGCGTCCGCGTACGAGCCGTCGCGGAACACCCGGGCCAGCTCCTGCGGTGTGCGGGCGACCGGTCCCGGCGGGGCCGCCAGCAGGTCGAAGTAGACGCCCCGGGTCTCCCGGTAGACGTCCCAGTCGTCGGCGTACACGACGATCGGGCGGTCCAGGTTGGCGTAGTCGAACATGATCGACGAGTAGTCGGTGACCAGCACGTCGGCGGCCAGGCAGACCTCCTCGGAGGAGCGGTGGCCGGTGACGTCGATGATCCGGCCGGTGCCGCGCCGGCCGCCGCCGTCGTAGAAGTAGTGCGCCCGCAGCAGCACGACGACGTCCTCGCCGGCCGCCTCGCAGAAGGCCTCCAGGTCCAGGCCCGGCTCGAAACCGGTGTGGTGGTCGCGGTGGGTGGGCGCGTACAGGACGGCCGTGCTGCCCTCCGGCACGCCCAGCTCCCGCCGGACCCGGGCCACGTCGGCGGCGGTCGACGTGTAGAAGACGTCGTTGCGCGGATAGCCGTACTCCAACTGCTCGTACGAGCCCGGGAAGGCGCGCTCCCACATCTGGGTGGAGTGGGTGTTGGAGGAGAGGTTGTAGTCCCAGCGGTCCACGCGGCCCAGCAGCTTGGTGAAGGAGCCGGTCGCGGCGGCGACGACCGGGTACGTCGACTGGTCGACGCCCATCTTCTTGAGCGGGGTGCCGTGCTGGGTCTGCACATGCACACTGCCCTCGCGCTTGACCACGCCCTCCGCGAAGTTGGCGTTGTTGACGAGGTACTTGGCGCGGGCCAGGACCTGCCAGTAGCGGCGGCTGCCGATGACGGCGTGGTCCACGCCCTGCGGCATCGCGTGCGCCTGGTCGGCCTCGACGAGGAACACCGAGCGGATGTGCGGGGCGAGTTCGGCCGCCTTGGCGTGGATCGCGGCCGGGCTGCACGCGTAGCCGCGCCCCCAGTAGGCGCAGTACACCGCCAGGTTCGGGTCGATACGGCGGCGCAGCGCACGCCGGTAGAGCAGGCGGGTGCGCAGGCCCTGGGGGCGCGGGAGGCGCTCGACGGCGCCCGCCGCCTTCTGGTTGGCGCCGCGCAGCGCGCGGAACGCCGTGTAGGCACCGGCCGCCAGCAGCCGGTGCTGCACCCCGAGGCTGCCGCCCGGCCCGCGGAAACCGGCCGGGCGGTGGCGCCGGTACAGCCGGCCCGCGCGGCGGAAGAAGGCCCGGCGGCGGCGCCCGGTCAGCCGGGCCGGATGCGCGGCCGTCTTCAGCACGGCCGCGAAGAGCTGCTCGAAGAGCGGACCCGACCGGTCCACGGGCAGCCCGAGTTCGGCCGCCCGGGTCAGCACCGCGTCGGTCCGGTCCAGGAGCTCCGGATGGTGGTCGCCCGGCAGGTTCAGCCGGTTGCCCTGCCGCCGCAGCAGATGCCGTACGACGACCGAGCGCAGCACCGCGATCCGCTGGGCGTGCACGGTGACCAGGCCGCCGAAGCCGACGTCCGTGAAGTGCCCGTCGGGGAAGACGAGCCGGTGCTCGGCGACGAAGGAGCGCCGGTAGGCCGTGCCCCAGGCGGGCAGCTGCACGCCGGTGAGGTGCGGGGCCTCGGCGGGGGCGAAGGCGCCCTTGGGGGTCCTCGCGAGCAGCGGGGCGGCCGGGTTGGTCGGCTCGCCGTCCCACCAGGGGGTGCGCTCGTGCTCGGTGTACAGGACGTCGACGTCGCCGGTCTCGGTCAGCCGGGCGTCCAGTGTGGCCAGGGCGCCCGGGGCGAGGACGTCGTCCCCGTCGAGGAACAGCAGATAGGCGCCGGCCGCCGCCCGGATCCCGGTGTTGCGTGCCCCGCTCAGCCCGGCGGACGGCGGCGAGTGCACCGGGGCCACCCGGGAGTCCCGCCGCGCGTACCCGGCGGCGAGGACCGCGGCCGGGGTGCCGGGCGCGTCGCTGACCGGGATCAGCTCGAAGTCGCCGAAGGACTGGGCCAGGACGGAGTCCAGCGCCAGGGACAACCGGCCCGCGACCCCATGGGACGGGACGATGATGCTGAAGCGGGGCATTCTGCTCTTTCTCTGTCGGTCCGCGGCGGTCGGTCTGCGGCGGTCGGCCTGTGGGGGTCGGGCTGTGGGGGTTCGTCTGCGGGGCGAGGGGGGGCGTCCGGGGCGGTGTTCTTCAGGCGGTACGGCCGGGCCGTCCGGCCGGCCGGCAGGTGGACGGCCGGGTCGGCGTGGGCCGCGACGAGCCGAAGGGCATGGCAACTCCCGGAAGGGTGAACGAGGTTCAGCGCCGGTCGGTGACGGGGTGGACCGGTCCCGCGGGCGGTGGCACATGGTCGAGCGCCGGGCGCCCCGCGGGCATCGCCGCCGAGGCGGCGGCCGACGGCACCGGACGGCGCTCGGCGAGCGGCACCACCGGGGGCAGCAGCGTCTCGCCCAGCACGACCCGCCGTACGACGCGCTCGGCGGCGCGGCCGTCGTCGTGCGGGCAGAACCGCTCGCGGAACGCGGCCCGCAGCTGGGCCGAGCGGGAGCCGCGCCAGTGGCCGGTCGTGAAGATGTCGATCAGCTCGTCCTCGCTGCGCGCGACCGCGCCCGGCGGGCAGGCGCGCAGGTCGAAGTAGGTGCCGCGGGCCGCCTCGTAGGCCTCCCAGTCGTCGGCGTGGATCACGATCGGGCGGTCCAGGCCGGCGTAGTCGAACATGAGGGACGAGTAGTCGGTGACCAGGGCGTCCGAGGCCAGGCAGAGGGACTCCACGCTCGGGTGGTCGGTGACGTCGATGACGCCGGGCACCGGCCGGCCGGCCGGCGCCTCCTGCCAGTAGTGGGCGCGGGCCAGGATCACGAAGCGGGGCCCCAGGCGGCGCAGGACCCGCTCCAGGTCGACGTGGGAGCGCTGGACGCGGCGGTAGTCGCGGTGCGTGGGCGCGTAGAGCAAGGCGACCGTGTCGCGGGGGATGCCGAGGGACTCGCGCAGCCGGGCCACGTCCGCCGAGGTCGCCCGCTGGAAGACGTCGTTGCGGGGGTAGCCGTACTCGAGGGTCTCGTAGCGCCCGGGGTAGACACGCTCCCAGGTGAGGGTGGTGTGGCGGTTGGCCGACAGGACGTAGTCCCAGGTGTCGACGCCCCTCAGCAGATCGGCGAAGTCCATGTCTCGGGCGGCCGCCGGGCGTTCCTGGAGGTCGAGGCCCATGTGCTTGAGGGGTGTGCCGTGCTGGGTCTGCACGAAGACCTGGCCGGGGCGCTTGACCAGCCGCCGGTCGAAGTTGACGTTGTTCACCAGGTACTTGGAGCGGGCCAGCGCCGTCCAGTAGGCGGCCGTCCCGGGACGCACCTGACGGGGGCCCGGCGGGACGGCCGCCCGGTGCTCGGGACGGGCGATCCACGCGGTGCGCACCTGCGGCGCGAAGGTACGGAACGCGGCCTCCAGCGCGCCCGGGTTGCAGCTGTGCCCGCGCCCCCAGTACGCGGCGAACACGGCCCGGTCGGCGCGCAGCGGCAGCCGCAACTGGACGCGGTAGTGGGCCTGGAGGACGACCGCCCTCAGCGCGCGGGCCAGTTTCGAGACGGCCTTGTGTGTGCGCCGACGCACGGTCATGGACGCCTGGAGCGCCCGGTAGGTGCGGTGCACGCCGAAGTGGACCAGCGTGTGGCGCAGCCGGGAGCGCAGCGGGACCGGGACGCCCGGGGTGCGGTAACGGCGGTAGTGGGCGCGGGCCCTGCGCAGGAACTCGGCGCGCGAACCACGCGGGAGCCGGTCGCGCTTGGTGAAGACCGTCGAGAGGTGGTCGACCATGCGGCGGAACAACACCGGCCGCCAGCAGGCGAGTTCGGGCCGCTGCTCGACGAACGCGAAGACCCGGTCGTACTGCTCGAAGACGTCGAAGTGGCCCCGGCTGACGGTGGACAGGATGTTGCCCCGACGGCGCTGCCGGTAGTGCACACAGACCCGGTCCAGCGTCGCGAGCGACTCCGCCGCCATCAGCGCCGGGTACGTCCACGGCGTGTCCTCGTAGTAGCCGGGCGGGAACGTCAGGCCCACGCCCTCGACGAACTCCCGCCGGTAGGCCTTGTTCCAGGCCACCATCAGCACCCTGAGCAGGCCCGGCCGGTCCTCGAGCCGGAAGGGGGCCTCGCCCTCCTCGGTGAGCTGCGCCGCGAACTGGTTGCGTACGGTCTCGCCCGACCAGTACGTGCTCGCGTAGTCGTAGACCAGGACGTCCGGCTCGCCCGTCTCCCTCACCCGGTCGGCGATCGCGCGCAGGGCGTCCGGGGTGAGGGTGTCGTCGGAGTCCAGGAACAGCAGGTAGTCGCCGGTCGCCCGCTCCAGCCCGGCGTTGCGGGCCCGCCCCAGGCCGACGTTCTCCGGGAGGTGCACGGCGCGCACGCGCTCGTCGAGGGCCGCGAACTCGTCGATGATCTCGCCGCAGGCGTCCGGGGAACGGTCGTCGACGACGATCAGTTCGAGATCGGTGAACGACTGGGACAGCACCGATTCGAGGCACTCGTGCAGGTACGCCTGAACCTTGTACGCGGGGACGATGACACTGAACCTGGGCAAGGGACATCCATGGGTCGGCGCGGGCGGAAGACAGGGCCTTGCCCGGGAACGGCCGATGGAGTGAATTGGTTACGGTTCATACGGCATACGGGGGATTGTGGGTGAACGGGAAGGGGCGGGCCGATGACCCGGCCCGCCCCTGATGTGTCGGCTGCCGGACGGCTACTTGACCGCGCCCGCCATCACGCCGGACACGAACTGCCGCTGGAACGCGAAGAACACGGCCAGCGGGATCACCATCGAGATGAACGCGCCGGGCGCGAGCACGTCGATGTTGTTGCCGAACTGCCGTACCTGCGTCTGGAGCGCGACCGTGATCGGCTGGCTGTCGGCGTTGGTGAACACCAGCGCGACGAGCATGTCGTTCCACACCCACAGGAACTGGAAGATGCCCAGGGACGCGATCGCGGGGCCGCCCAGCGGCATCACGACCCGTGCGAACAGGCGCAGTTCACCGGCTCCGTCGAGGCGGGCCGCCTCCAGCAGCTCACGGGGGATCTCCGCGAAGAAGTTCCGCAGCAGGAACACCGCGAAGGGCAGTCCGAACCCGACGTGGAACAGGATCACGCCCAGGATGTTCCCGAACAGGCCGATCTTGCCGAACAGTTCGGCGATCGGGATGAGCGCCACCTGCACGGGCACGACCAGCAGTCCCACGACGGCCAGGAACCACCAGTCCCGGCCCGGGAACTCCATCCACGCGAACGCGTAGCCCGCGAGCGCGCCGATGACGACGACCAGGACGGTCGCCGGCACCGTGATCAGCACGGTGTTGACCAGGGAGCTCGTGATGTCGCCGTTCTCCAGCAGCTTCTGGTAGCTGTCGAAGGTGAGTTGGGAGGGCTTGCTGAACACCTTCCACCAGCCGTCGGCGCTCATGTCCTCGGGGGAGCGGAGGGAGGAGACGAGCAGTCCGACGGTCGGCACCAGCCAGAACAGGCCTACGACGATCAGGAAGGCGCGCACCAGCCCGCCGTTGAGCTTCTCCATGATCCATTCGAGTCGCCCGCTCATCGCCTGACCTCCCGCCTGAGTCGACGCACGTTGAACCACATCACCGGGATCACCAGCAGCAGCAGGAACACCGCGATGGCGCTGGCGATGCCGGGCTGGTCCTCGGAGAAGCCCTTGCGGTACAGCTCCAGGGCGAGCACGTTCGCGTCGTCCTGCGAGGAGCCGGGGGCGATGATGAAGACCAGGTCGAAGACCTTCAGCACATTGATCATCAGGGTGACGGCGACGACCGCGAGGACCGGCGCCAGGAGCGGGACGGTGACTCTGCGGAACACCTGCCACTCGTTGGCGCCGTCCACCCGGGCCGCTTCGAGCAGTTCCCGCGGGATCCCCGCGAGGCCGGCCGCGATCAGCACCATCGCGAAGCCCGCCCACATCCAGATGTACGAGCCGATGATCGCCGGTGTGACCAGCGAGGGGCCGAGCCAGTCCAGGCCGTTGTACGCCTCCTTGAAGTTGCTCGCGGGCAGCCGGAGCAGGGCGCCGTCCGCCTCGGCCGGAAGCGCGAAGGTGCCGTCGGCGGCCGCCTTCGTCGAGGCCACCACCTTGCCGTCCTGCACCGCCTCGATCCGCATTCCGGCGTAGCCCAGTTCGGACGGATCGGGCGCGCCGAGCGTGCCGACGCCCTTGCCTCGGGTGAAGTCCTGCCAGGCCGTCCCGGTGATCTCACCTTGTTCGGGCCGCGCCCGCACCGCCTTCTCCGCGCTGCCGGGCATCTGGTCGGGGGCGACGCCGACCAGGGGCAGGGCCACGGGGACGCCGGTGCGGACCGGGGTTTCGGTGATGAAGCCGCCGTTCTCCGGCCGCAGCGGCGAGTCACGGCCCGGGTGGGCCTTCGGGAACGCCGACGACTCGGCGAACGTGTCGTGGACGCCCACCCACACCGCGTTGGCGACGCCCTTGTCCGGGTCCTGGTCGTAGACCAGCCGGAAGATGATGCCGGCGGCGAGCATCGAGATCGCCATCGGCATGAAGACGACCAGCTTGAACGCGGTTCCCCAGCGCACCCGTTCGGTCAGCACCGCGAAGATCAGGCCGAGCGCGGTCGCGACCGTCGGCGCGAACACCACCCAGATCACGTTGTTCTTCAGGGCGGTACGGATGCCGTCGTCCGTGAAGAGGGCCTTGTAGTTGTCGACGCCGGCGAAGCCGTCGCCGGACTGGTCGTAGAAACTGCGCACGACCGAGTACCCGATCGGGTAGACCACGAGCGCGCCGAGCAGCACCAGGGCGGGCAGCAGGAACAGCGCGGCCACCGTCCTTCGGGTGCCGGTCACACTCCTGCGCGAGCGGGGAGGGGTGGGGGCCCGAGGAGCCCCCGCCGCCGCGGGCGTTGTCATCGCCGCGTCAGTTCCCGTACGCCGCTGCCGCGTCCGACTCCAGTTTCGCCTGGATGCCGGCCACGTCCGTCGGGTTCTTCAGGAAGTCCTGGAGGTCCTTCCACTCGCCCTTGCCGGGGGTGCCGCCGAAGGCCTGGGGGGCCTGGTCGGACATGTCGAAGCGGAAGTCGTCGCCGGCCGCGATCAGCGCCTTGGCGATCGTCCGCTGGACCTCGTTGGGATACACGGAGACGTCGACGTTCTTGTTCGGCGAGAGATAGCCGCCGAGCTTCGCCTGGATCTCCGCCGCGTCCGGCGAGGCCAGGAAGGTCGCCAGCGCCTGCGCGCCCTTGGAGTCCTTCAGGATGACGGCCGCGTCACCGCCGGAGACCACCGGCGCGGTGTCGCCGGCCTTCGGGAACGGGAACACCTTGGCGTCCGTGCCGACCTTCGACTTGGTGTCGGCGATGTTGACCTGCACGAAGTCGCCCTCGTAGACCATGGCCGCCTTCGGCTGCTCGCCGCCGGTGAAGGTCTGGGTCACCGAGGCGGGGAACTCGGTCTGGAGCGCGCCGCTCGCGCCGCCCGCCACCCAGTCCTTCTTGCCCCAGACCTGGGCCAGGGTGGTCAGGGCCTCCTTCACCGAGGGGTCCGTCCACTTGATCTTGTGCTGGGCGAGCTGGTCGTACTTCTCCGGGCCCGCCTGGGAGAGGTAGACGTTCTCGAACCAGTCGGTGAGGGTCCAGCCGTCGGCACCGCCGATCGAGAACGGGGTGACGCCGGAGTCGTAGACGGTCTGCGCGGTCGTCAGCAGTTCCTGCCAGGACTTGGGTTCGGCCGCGCCCGCGTTCTCGAAGACCTTGGCGTTGTACCAGATCAGCGACTTGTTGGCGGCCTTGTAGTAGACGCCGTACTGCTTGTCGCCCACCTTCCCGATGTCCTGCCAGCCCTGCGAGTAGTTCTTCGAGAGCTCCGCCTGGGCCTCGGCGCCCAGCGGCTTGGCCCAGCCCTTGTCGGCGGCCTGCTTGATGGCGCCGGGCTGCGGCAGCATCGCCACGTCCGGCGGTGAGCCGCCCGCGATCTTCGAGCCGAGGAAGTTGATGATCGGGTCCTGCGCGGGTACGAAGGTGATCTTCGCGCCGGTGCGTTTCTCGAACTCGGCGAGGACCTTCTTGAAGTTCGCCTGTTCGGTCCCCGTCCATACGGCGGCCACTTCGAGCGTGGTTCCGTCGAGCTGGGGGAGGGTGAGGGTGTCGCCGGACTCCTTGCTCGCGGTGCTGCTGTCGCTTCCGCCGCTCTTGTCGTCGTCGCTGCCGCACGCCGTGAGCGAGAGCGCGAGGGCTCCCGCAAGGAGTGTGGCGGCCGCCTTCACGGTCCTGCGTGTCCGCATGGTGTTGCTCGTGCTGCGCATCACTGCCCCGTTCTTCGTCCTCGTCGACTCGTGAACGTTCGAGCGCTGTCCCGTGGCACTGGTCTACGCCGGGTGCCTGGGCTCGGCAAGGGCGCCTGTGCCGTCGAGCGGGGGATCGTGACCGCGTCGTGATCGCAACGCGCACGCGATGGCCGGTGCGAGGCGACGCGTCGCCTCGCACCGGCCACCGGTGCGCGTCGGCCCGCGCGGGCGTCGGCCCGGGCCACCGCCCCGGCCGCCCGCTCCGGACTTGCGCGGGCCGGACTTGCGCGGGCCGGACTTGCGCGCTCCGGACTTGCGCGGGCCGGACCCGTTCGAGCCGGCCCGGGCCCCGAAGGGCCTCCGCTCAGGCTCCCCCGGCGGGCGCGCCCCCGGACGGGCTGAGTTGCCGCGCGGCTCGCTCCAGGGCGCTGGCCAGCAGGGCCAGGTCCGTCGGGCCGTTGCCCAGTTCCCGTACCGGGCGGCGGGCCGGGGGGTCGCCCATGCGATGCCACTCCAGGGGGACCACCGTGGGCCGCAGGGTCGCCGTACGGGGGATGCGGCCCGTGACACGGCCGCCCTGGAAGGGGGTGAGGCGGCCGTCCGCGCCCTTGAGACGGCCGCGGCCGGGCGCCGGTTCGTCCGTGCCGGAACCCGGCGGGTCCAGAGTGATCCGTACGGTGGACAGCCGGGCCGGTTCCGACTCCGCCGTACGGCCCCCGGGCCCCGCCGCGACCACCAGGTGCACGCCGAGCCGCTCGCCCTCGCGGGCCACCGCCTCCAGCGCGCGCATGACCGAGCCGGCGGCCGGCCGGCCGGGCGAGCCGAGGGCGGGGGAGACGAGAGCGTCCAGGTCGTCGACGACCACCACCAGACGGGGCAGCGGGGACACCGCCTCGGCCCGCTGCCGGGCGGCCGCTCCCGGGCGCAGCCGCAGGGTGGTGCTGGGCGGTGCCTCGATGTCGGCGGCGCCACCGGTGGAACCGCCGCCGAGCCCGGCACCGGGCGGCGGCGTGTTCGGGGTGCGTTGCGGGACGATACGGCCGGACACCGTGCGCTGCGTGTGCCACTCCGCGAAACCGGAACGGCCCAGCAGTTCGGACCGCCGCTTCAGCTCGGCGCTCAGCGACTGAGCGAACTCCCGCATGCGGACCGGGTCGTTGGCGGTGAGGTGGGTGGTGACATGCGGTACGTCCGTACAGATCCGCAGGCCGTCACCCTGCCCGCCGCCGCCCTTGCCGACGGTGTCGCGGCCGTCCAGCAGGATGATGCCCAGCCGGTCGGGCCGCTCGGCTGCGGCCAGCGAGGCCACGACGGCCCGCAGCAGCTCCGTACGTCCGCTGCCGGTCGGGCCCTCGATCAGCAGGTGCGGGCCCTCGGCGACCAGGTCCACGCCGACCGGGCCGCGCGGCCCGGCGCCGAGGACGGCCCACGCCCGTCCGCCGAGCGCCTCGGCGTCGTCCGCCGCGTCCGCCCAGCGGGCCATCAGCGAGGCGGGCGTGGCCCGGGCGAGGCCCAGTTTGTCCAGCAGCCGGGCCGACTGGGGCAGCGGCGCCGACACCCGCGTGGGCCGCTCACCGCCGCCGCCCGCGCCGTCCGGGCGCAGCGGCGCGAGGGCCCGTGCGAAGCGTTCGGCCCAGGCGAGGGAGACCGCGTCCACCGCGCCGACCGTGCCCGGTCCCACCGGGCCCGGCCGCTCCGTCTGTGCCCCGGCCGGCGCGACCCGCAGCAGCCGCAGCGCCGTCGCCACGTCTCCGCTGAGCAGCGCGACGGCTCCGCACGCGCGGAAGGTCGGCGCCGCCGCGCAGGCCGCTTCGTAGGTCTCGGTCACCGGTGAGGACGGGGAGGCGGCGGGCGTCTCGGCCAGACAGACGAGGTGTATCCCGGCGCGCGGTCCGGCCACCGCCAGCCGGGCCACCGCCTCGCGCAGGTCGGCGCCGCCGGGATCGCCGTCCACGACGACCACCGTGTACGGGCCGGGGAAGCCGCCGTCGCCCGTCTCGTCCGGCACGGCCCAGGAGGGACGGCGGCCGGCGCCGCGGGGTGCGGGCACCTGGACGGTTCCCGCACCGCTCGGGCCGCCCGCGCTGTCGGCCAGATGGTCCTCCAGCCGGCGCAGCAGCTCCTCGGCGCGGGCCGTGGCCTGGTCGCGGTCGTAGGCGAGCAGGAGACGGCAGTCCTGGCCGTGCCCCGGGCGCAGCTGCGGCAGCCAGCCCAGCCAGGACCACTCGGCGACCCGCTCCTCCTCGGAACGCGCGCGGTCCGTGCTGATCAGGACGATTTCCAGGGTGTCGGGCGAGTGCAGCGCGGCGAGCTGGGCCAGCACCGCGCGCGCCAGCCCGGACAGGCGCGGGCGCGGGCCGGCCAGACCGAGCGCGCCGACCTCGCGCAGCCCCGTCGTCACCGGGACCGCGGGCAGCAGACCCGAGCCGTCGGGGGCCGGCCGGTCGGCGGTGCCGAGCCGCACGGTGAGCGCCTCCGGGTGCCCCGCGCCGCGTTCCCACAGCCGGGGGCCCGGGCCCAGCGCCGTCAGCAGCAGCGCGGCCGGGTCCGGCCAGGTCTCGGGGGCGGGCGGCACGGCGGCCGACGGATACGTCCGCGCTCCGGCCGCCTCCTCGTCGTGGGTCCCGGGTACGTCCGTGTCCTGCGCGTCCCCGCGACCGCCGGCCAGCCGCCGCGCCCACGCGGAGAGACCTCCGCGCCTGCGCACGCCCGGGGGCACGTCGGTGCCGCGCAGCGGGGTGCCCTTACGGCGGGCCGCCCCGCGCGGATCGGCTTCGGGGGCGTCGTCGTAGTGGGAGGCGGACGGGGTGGTGGCGGAGTCGGGAGCGGAGTCGGCGGGGTGGTGCGGGGCGCCCGTGTCCTCAGGCGCGCGGTGCGGTCCACGGACGTCGTCGTACGCGCCCGTGAACGAGCCGAGACCCGAGTGCCCGGCGTGGGTGGTCATGGAGCCCTCACCCGCCCCGGGCACACCACCGGGGGCAGCGGTGCCGGGCGGGGTCCGGCGCACCGGGTCGGCCGGGCGTGCCGTGCCGCCGTGCCGGCTCTCGATGCGCGGCGCCGTGCCCTGGCCCGGAACCACCGGGGGCGCCGAGTGGTTCTCCGCGCCGCGCGCCCGCCCGCCCCGGTCCTGCGACGCGCCGTTCCAGTCCACCGTGCCGTAGGCGTGGCCGGTCGGGCCCGAGGGGCCTTCCCGGTCGCCGGCGCCGCCGCCCGCACGCGTGTGTGCCGCGCCCGCGACCGGGCCGCCGGGACGGTCGCCGGACGGGTCGCCGCCCGTCGCGGGGGCCGGGCCCGCACAGGGCACCCGGACGTGCCCCTCGCCGTCCGGAGTGGTCGCCGCCCGGGGACCCGGGCCGCCGGGCGGGGCCAGGCGCAGGGCCGACTCGCCGACCCGCAGCAGGGCGCCGGGGGAGAGGCGGACGGGGCGGTCCTGCACCCGGGAGCCGTCCAGGGTGGTGCCGTTGGTGGAGCCGAGGTCGGCGACCGTGACCCGGCCCTCGGGGGACAGCGTCACCGTGCAGTGCAGGCGGGAGACGTCCGGGTCGTCGAGGGGCACGTCGGCGTCGGCGGAGCGGCCCACGCGGACCTGGCCGCCGTGCAGCAGATGGACGCCGCCCGCGTCGGGCCCGGCCACCACGTGCAGCCGGGCGGGGGCTTCGTCGACCTCGGGATGCGGCTCGGGGTCGGCCGGGGCGCCCAGGGAGAGCACGGCGCCGTCTATCAGCGGCGGCTCGCCGAGCGTGCAGCGCTGGGTGTCGAGCCGCTCCACGCCCGCGTAGAGCACGACCGCGGCCGCGGACGAGGCCGACGGCGCGCCCTCCCCGGAGACCGCCGCGGCCAGCGCGGACGCCACCGCGGCCAGGGCCGTGCCGGCGGGCGCCGTGACCAGCACGTCGCAGCTCGCGGAGCGGGCCCGCGCCTGAGGTCCTCCCGCACGAGCGGAGCCCGGCGCGGGGAAGGGCGCGCCCGTCGGGTCTACGACGGTCAGCCGGATCTGCATCGCCGTCAGCGGTCCCTTCTGCACGGGCGCGGTTCCCCCCACCCCACACGAGCACAGCGGCCAGTACTGAAGGCATCCTCGCACCTGTCACTGACAACGCGCCCCACACCCGGGGACAAGTGATCTTGATTGGTCGGCTCTGCCCGCAAAAGTGCCGGACAAGTGCGTCACCGGCGATCAGTTGAGATCGGTCACGTCCGGCCAGGGCAACCAGGAAGACCGGGCCGAGCGTCTTTCCTTCGGATAAAGACGACAGCCCGGTGTCCGCACTGCGGCACTACAGTGGGTCGGAACACGGACAGGACAGGCAAGCAAGCAGCAGGGAGCGCGTGACGTGCGGCCAGTCGGCAGCAAGTACCTGCTCGAGGAGCCGCTCGGACGCGGCGCCACGGGCACCGTCTGGCGAGCCCGCCAGCGCGAGACCGCGGGCGCCGAGGCGGCCGTGGCCGGCCAGCCCGGAGAGACCGTCGCGATCAAGGTCCTCAAGGAGGAGCTCGCGAACGACCCCGACGTCGTGATGCGCTTCCTGCGCGAGCGGTCCGTGCTGCTGCGCCTGACCCACCCGAACATCGTCCGGGTCCGCGACCTGGTCGTCGAGGGCGATCTGCTGGCGCTGGTCATGGACCTCGTCGACGGCCCCGACCTGCACCGCTACCTGCGCGAGAACGGCCCCTTCACCCCCGTCGCCGCCGCCCTGCTCACCGCCCAGGTCGCCGACGCGCTCGCCGCCAGCCACGCCGACGGCGTCGTGCACCGCGACCTGAAGCCGGCCAACGTCCTGCTGATGCAGAACGGCGGCCAGATGCACCCGCTGCTCACCGACTTCGGCATCGCGCGCCTCGCCGACTCCCCGGGCCTGACCCGGACCAGCGAGTTCGTCGGCACGCCCGCCTATGTCGCGCCGGAGTCCGCCGAGGGCCGCCCGCAGACCTCGGCCGTGGACATCTACGGCGCCGGCATCCTGCTGTACGAGCTGGTCACCGGGCGTCCGCCGTTCTCCGGCGGCTCCGCCCTGGAGGTCCTGCACCAGCACCTGAACGCGGAGCCGCGCCGCCCGTCCACGGTCCCCGACCCGCTCTGGACGGTCATCGAGCGCTGCCTGCGCAAGAACCCCGACGACCGGCCGAGCGCCGAGAACCTCGCGCGCGGGTTGCGCATCGTCGCCGAGGGCATCGGGGTGCACGCGAACTCGATGCAGATCGCCGCCGCCGACGGCGTCGGCCACCTGCTCGCGCCCGACCCGGCGCCCGCGGCCGTGCCGGGCGGCGCCTACGACCCGAACGCAGCGACCAGCGTCCTGCCGCACACGAGCGGTCCCGCGGGCGCCGCCGACGCCACCGCCGTGCTGCCGCACACGAGCGGCCCCTCGGGTGCCGCCGATCCGACGGCCGTCCTGCCGCCGGTGCCGCCGCACCAGCCCGGACAGCAGGGCCAGGAGCCGCATCCCTGGCAGTCCCAGATGCGGGCCGCCCGCGACCGCAACGAGCCCACGCAGGTCCAGCAGTACCTCGACCCCGGCGAGGACCCGTTGCGCCGCCGCCCCCAGCGGCAGGTCTCCCGCCAGCAACAGCAACAGCAGCAGCCGTATCCGCAGCAGAACCAGCAGCAACAGCGGCCTCAGCAGCGCCAGCAGCAGCCCCCCGGCTACGGCTACCAGGGGCAGCCGCCGCAGCAGCAGTACGCGCCGCCGCAGCACCAGCAGCCGCAACACCAGCCCCAGCGGTACGCGCCCGCGCCCGCGCCTCAGCAGCAGCCGAGGCAGCGGCCCGAGCCGGAGCCCCGGCAGCCCCGGGAGCCGAGGCAGCGCAGCGCCAACCCGATGAAGATCCCCGGGCTGGGCTGCCTGAAGGGCTGCCTGTTCACGATCGTCATCCTGTTCGTGGCCGGCTGGCTGATCTGGGAGCTGAGCCCGCTCCAGGGCTGGATCGGCACCGGCAAGAACTACTGGCAGCTGATCAGCGGCTGGTTCAACGACGTCACCGGCTGGATCGGCGACCTGGCCGACTCGGGCGGCAGCGGCACGGGCGGCACCGGCAACTGAGCCACCGCCGACCGAGCCACCGGCGACCGCACGGGCTCCGGTCCTGACCGCGATTTTGTGTACTTGTCGACATCCGGCGGGTGATTTCCGTCTCCGCGGTGAAGGTTGGCTCCTCGGACGCGTACTTTGATGGGCAACACGCGTCTGTAGGAGCAGCCTTGGCACGGAAGATCGGCAGCCGGTACACCGCCCACCAGATCCTGGGACGGGGCAGCGCCGGCACGGTGTGGCTGGGCGAGGGACCGGACGGGCCCGTCGCCGTCAAGCTGCTGCGCGAGGACCTCGCCTCCGACGAGGAACTGGTGGGCCGATTCGTGCAGGAGCGCACGGCACTGCTCGGCCTGGAGCATCCGCACGTGGTGTCCGTCCGGGACCTGGTGGTCGACGGCAACGACCTCGCCCTGGTCATGGACCTCGTCCGCGGCACGGACCTGCGCACCCGCCTCGAACGGGACCGGCGGCTCGCGCCCGAGGCCGCCGTGGCGATCGTCGCGGACATCGCCGAGGGACTGGCCGCCGCGCACGCGGCCGGGATCGTGCACCGGGACGTGAAGCCCGAGAACATCCTGCTCGACATGCAGGGCCCGCTCGGCCCCGGCGGCTCGCACCGCGCGCTGCTCACCGACTTCGGCGTCGCGAAACTGATCGACACCCCCAAACGGACCCGCGCCACGAAGATCATCGGCACGCCGGACTACCTGGCGCCGGAGATCGTGGAGGGCCTCCCGCCGCGCGCCTCGGTGGACATCTACGCCCTGGCGACCGTGCTGTACGAGCTCCTCGCGGGCTTCACACCGTTCGGCGGCGGCCACCCGGGCGCGGTGCTGCGCCGGCATGTCACCGAGTCCGTCGCCCCCCTGCCCGGCATCACGGACGAGCTCTGGCAGCTCATCGTGCAGTGCCTGGCGAAGGCGCCGGCGTCCCGGCTGCGGGCGTCCGAGCTGGCGGCGCGGCTGCGGGAGCAGCTGCCGGCACTGGCTGGGATGCCGCCGCTCGACGTCGACGAGCCGGACTCCGAGCAGGAGGAGGGCGAGCCGGCCGAGGCCCAGCCCTTCGTGTCCTCTCCCGCGGCTCCCTCGGGCAAGGCGCGGCGCGGGTCGGTCCCGCTGGTGCCCGGCGCGAAGCCGGACTCCAACCGGGACACCCACACCTCGATGCGGGTGCCCGCGCCGGACGAGCTGGCGGGCGGGGCGCACGGCACGGCACGGGTACCGAGGGCGGCCGGCGCGCCGCGTCCCGGCTCGGCACGGAACCGTTCCGCCACCCGACGGCGCCGGATCACGCTGGGCGTCGCGACGGTGGCGTTGGTCGCCGCGGCGGGATTCGGCACCTGGGCGGCCACCTCCGGCGACGACGCGGGGGCGACCCCGCAGGACACGAAGAACTCGGCGCCGGCGTCACCGTGATCCCGGGGCCGCCGCTCCCGGACCTCCGGTTCGGCTGAAGGCGCCTCGTCCTCGAGCTCCCTGGAGGGGGGCGTCCCCGGACGGGCGGTGGACGGGCGCGGGCCGGGGATCCGGGGGCAGTGCCCGCAGGGAGG
Organism: Streptomyces sp. NPDC002884; assembly: GCF_040295245.1. Taxonomy (NCBI): domain Bacteria; kingdom Bacillati; phylum Actinomycetota; class Actinomycetes; order Kitasatosporales; family Streptomycetaceae; genus Streptomyces; species Streptomyces sp. NPDC002884. Next base: position 58,039 of record NZ_JBEOVB010000014.1, read on the forward strand.
GGCCGCGGGCGGTGCCCGGCGCTCCCCGGTTGGCGGAGCCGTTACGCTGGAGGCGTGGCAGTCGTCGATGTATCCGAAGAGCTCAAGTCCCTCTCCTCGACCATGGAGTCGATCGAGGCCGTTCTGGACCTCGACAAGCTGAGGGCAGATATCGCCGTGCTCGAGGAGCAGGCGGCCGCGCCGTCCCTGTGGGACAACCCGGACGAGGCGCAGAAGATCACCAGCAAGCTGTCCCACCTCCAGGCCGAGGTCAGGAAGGCGGACACGCTGCGCGGCCGGATCGACGATCTCTCCGTGCTGTTCGAGATGGCCGAGGAGGAGGACGACCCGGACACTCTCGCGGAGGCCGAGTCCGAGCTCACCGCCGTCAAGAAGGCGCTGGACGAGATGGAGGTCCGCACGCTGCTCAGCGGTGAGTACGACTCCCGCGAGGCGCTCGTGAACATCCGCGCCGAGGCCGGTGGCGTCGACGCCGCCGACTTCGCGGAGAAGCTCCAGCGGATGTACCTGCGGTGGGCGGAGCAGAAGGGCTACAAGACCGAGATCTACGAGACGTCGTACGCCGAAGAGGCCGGCATCAAGTCGACCACCTTCGCCGTGCAGGTCCCGTACGCCTACGGCACCCTCTCCGTGGAGCAGGGCACGCACCGGCTGGTGCGGATCTCCCCCTTCGACAACCAGGGGCGTCGGCAGACCTCCTTCGCGGGTGTCGAGATCCTCCCCGTGGTGGAGACCACCGATCACATCGAGATCGACGAGTCCGAGCTGCGGGTGGACGTCTATCGCTCCTCCGGCCCCGGCGGCCAGGGCGTGAACACCACCGACTCCGCGGTGCGCCTCACCCACCTCCCCACCGGCATCGTCGTCTCCTGCCAGAACGAGCGGTCGCAGATCCAGAACAAGGCGTCCGCGATGAACGTCCTCCAGGCCAAGCTGCTCGACCGGCGCCGGCAGGAGGAGCAGGCCAAGATGGACGCGCTCAAGGGCGACGGCGGCAACTCCTGGGGCAACCAGATGCGTTCGTACGTCCTGCACCCGTACCAGATGGTCAAGGACCTGCGCACCGAGTACGAGGTCGGTAACCCCGAGGCCGTGTTCAACGGCGAGATCGAGGGTTTCCTGGAAGCCGGAATTCGCTGGCGCAAGCAGCAAGAGAAGTAGTTTTGTCGACAAGGCAACCGCCCCTGAATCAGGGGCGGTTGCCTTTTTATGTCACATTCACAGCACCAACATCGCGCAAAGCGCCCCGACTTGGACATTGCGTACGCAACGACCTTGACGCTGCTTTGAAAAATGGGGAAGGTGCAGTGTGGCATGCGTATCTCTGGGGCGCATGTGAACCGGGGGCTTCGGCTGCTTCTCAGCTACCCCCGTCGATCACGGCCCCGGACGCGGCCTCATCGACGATTCAGCTACTGGGGGTAGCAGCTATATGACCAAGAAGACGCGGATCCGTTTCGCGCGCATAGCCGCCGGCGCCATGATCGCCGCGGGCGCTTCGCTGACGGTCGCCGGCGTCGCCTCGGCCGACGATGACGCGCTTGTCGACACGAGCACGATCGTCCCCATGGACGGCGAGGACGACTGCACCATCATCGTCACCCCGGAGTGCGAGACCGGCGGTACGGAGAACGGCGGGAGCGAGAACGGCGGCACGGAGACCGGCGGGACCGAGACCGGCGGCACGGAGACCGGCGGGACCGAGACCGGTGGGACCGAGACCGGTGGCACGGAGACCGGTGGGACCGAGACCACGGGCGGTTCCACCACGACCGGTGGCTCCACCACCACGGGCGGTTCGACCACCACGGGCGGCTCCACCACCACGGGTGGCTCCACCACCACGGGCGGGTCCACCACGACCGGTGGCTCCACCACCACGGGCGGCTCCACCACCGGTGGCAGCTCGACCTCCGGCGGCGGCTCGACCACCGGCGGTGACGACTCCACCGGCGGTTCGAGCAGCACCGGCGGTTCCGGCACCACCGGCGGCGGCTCCACCGCGGGCGGTACCGACACCGACGGCACCTCCACCCAGGAGGAGGGCAGCTCCGCGCTGACCGACACCTCGGACGCCGCCGCCGACACCAGCGCGCAGGGTGGCGGCAAGGAGCTCGCCGAGACCGGTGCCGGTGAGACCACGTTCCTGATCATCGGTGCCGCCACGATGATCGCCGGCGGCATCGGCTTCCGGGTGCTGCCGCGCCTCGCGGCCGGCCGCGGCGGGGCCGCTGCCTGACGTCGGGTAGTCGCGTCCGTACGTGACGTACACGCGTAGGGGCCCGGAGCGATCAGCTCCGGGCCCCTTCACGTGCGTGTTCCAGGGGTTACGCGGTCTGGTGGGCCAGCAGCGCCAGCGCCGCCACCAGCACCGCGAGCAGCGCGATCAGCGCCATCGGGTTCAGCCCCGCGAAGAAGTTGTCCTGTTGCTGCAGCCGCTCGCGGTTCGCGCGGCACACCCGGCACCGGCCCTCGCTCACGGGCGCGGCGCAGTTAGCGCACACCAGCCGGTCGTACGTCATGCGCTCGCCCTCCTTGCACCGGTTCCATGTACACAACGCTTCGGGGAACGGGAACGTTCCCCCTCCACTGTGCCAGGTTCTTCCGGGGGCCGCGCGGCTCCCCCGGAGAGCGGGGGGCGTACAAAGTCCCGTACAAAAACGCACAAGCCCCACTCAACCCCTCGCGACGCCTGCGCCGCCCTCCCCGGTTCGCGTATGGTCACGCTCATCTACCCCCGGCGACCCGTGGTGCATCCGTGATCCGATTCGACAACGTCTCCAAGGTCTACCCCAAGCAGACCCGCCCCGCACTCAGGGATGTCTCCCTGGAGGTGGAGAAGGGCGAGTTCGTGTTCCTCGTGGGATCCTCCGGCTCCGGCAAGTCCACCTTTCTGCGGCTGGTCCTCCGCGAGGAGCGCACCAGCCACGGTCAGGTGCACGTCCTGGGCAAGGACCTCGCGCGCCTCTCCAACTGGAAGGTGCCGCAGATGCGCCGCCAGCTGGGGACGGTATTCCAGGACTTCCGGCTGCTGCCGAACAAGACGGTGGCGGAGAACGTCGCCTTCGCACAGGAGGTCATCGGCAAGTCGAAGGGCGAGATCCGCAAGTCCGTGCCGCAGGTGCTCGACCTCGTCGGGCTCGGCGGCAAGGAGGACCGGATGCCCGGTGAGCTGTCCGGCGGTGAGCAGCAGCGCGTCGCCATCGCGCGGGCCTTCGTGAACCGGCCCAAGCTGCTGATCGCGGACGAGCCCACCGGCAACCTCGACCCGCAGACCTCCGTCGGCATCATGAAGCTGCTCGACCGGATCAACCGGACGGGCACGACCGTGCTGATGGCCACGCACGACCAGAACATCGTGGACCAGATGCGCAAGCGCGTCATCGAGCTGGAGCAGGGCCGCCTCGTCCGCGACCAGGCGCGCGGCGTCTACGGCTACCAGCACTGACCGCCCCCGCCATCGCCTCCGCCCTCGCGGACGTCCCCGGAAAGGCCTGAACAACTCGCCATGCGCGCCCAGTTCGTACTGTCGGAGATCGGTGTCGGTCTCCGCCGCAACCTGACGATGACCTTCGCCGTCGTCGTCTCCGTCGCCCTGTCCCTGGCGCTCTTCGGCGGGTCGCTCCTGATGAGCGACCAGGTCACCACGATGAAGGGCTACTGGTACGACAAGGTCAACGTCTCGGTGTTCCTCTGCAACAAGAGCGACGCCGAGTCCGACCCGAACTGCGCCAAGGGCGCGGTCACCGCGGACCAGAAGAAGCAGATCAAGTCCGACCTCGACAAGATGGGGGTCGTCGAGAAGGTGACGTACGAGTCGCAGGACGACGCGTACAAGCACTACAAGGAGCAGTTCGGCGACTCCCCGCTGGCCAGCTCCCTCACTCCGGACCAGATGCAGGAGTCGTACCGCATCAAGCTGGAGGACCCGGAGAAGTACCAGGTCATCGCGACCGCCTTCGACGGGCGGGACGGCGTGCAGTCCGTGCAGGACCAGAAGGGCATCCTGGACAACCTCTTCGGGCTGCTCAACGGCATGAACTGGGCGGCTCGGGCGGTCATGGCGCTGATGCTCGTCGTGGCGCTGATGCTGATCGTCAACACCGTGCGCGTCTCGGCCTTCAGCCGACGGCGTGAGACGGGGATCATGCGGCTCGTCGGCGCCTCGGGCTTCTACATCCAGGCGCCGTTCATCGCCGAGGCCGCGGTCGCCGGACTGATCGGCGGCACGGTCGCCTGCGGATTCCTGGTGATCGCCCGGTACTTCATCATCGACCACGGCCTGGCCCTGTCCGAGAAGCTGAATCTGATCAACTTCATCGGCTGGGACGCCGTGCTGACGAAGCTTCCGCTCATCCTCGCCACGAGCCTGCTGATGCCCGCGTTGGCCGCGTTCTTCGCGCTGCGCAAGTACCTCAAGGTGTGACGCACGCCCCGAGGGCCGTACGGTCAACCGACCGTGCGGCCCTTCGCGTTCCCCTAGACTCACCGCCATGTCAGGCCGTGACCTGTTCTGTCAGCCCCGCCGTTTCGGCCGCGGGGCCGCCCTGACATTGGTGTTCGCGAGCGTGCTCGTCGCCGGCGCCGCCACCGGATCGCTGCCGGGCGACCCCGGAGAGGGCGGGCGGAGCGCCTCGGGCGCGGCCCCCTCCCCGGCCCCCGCCGGCCACTCCGAGGACGTGACGCGGGCCGCCGAGGAGGCCGCCGCGGACGGCAAGTCCCCGATGGAGGCCGCCGAGCGCGCCGTCAGCCGCAGCGGGGACCGCTGGGCGGCCGTCTACTCCGAGGGCGAGTACGAGGAGTTCGAGGCGTCCCTGGACGGCCGGTACACCGGCGTCGGCCTGGAGGCGCGGGGCGACCGGGACGGCCGGATCGAGGTGACCAAGGTGCAGTCGGGGTCGCCCGCGGCCGCCGCCGGGGTCCGCGCGGGCGACCGGCTGCGCAGCGTCGACGGCCGGTCCGTCGAAGGCCTCCCGGTCACCGACGTCGTCTCCTTACTGCGCGGTGACGCCACGGGGGCGACCGCCGGCAGCACCGTACGTCTCGGCCTGGAGCGCGGCACGCGCGCGTGGACCGAGACCCTGCGCCGGGCGCTCCTGTCCACGGACTCCGTCACCGTCCACCGGCTTTCCGACGACACCACCGTCATCACCGTCGCCGCGTTCACCAAGGGTGTCGGCGACAGCGTGCGCAGCGCCGTCAGCCGGACCCCGGCCGGCGCCGGGATCGTCCTCGATCTGCGCGGCAACTCCGGCGGCCTGGTCACCGAGGCCGTCTCCACCGCCTCCGCCTTCCTCGACGGTGGCCTCGTCGCCACCTACGACGTCGACGGCGACCAGCGCGCCCTGCACGCCGACGGCGGCGGCGACACCACCAGCCCCCTGGTCGCACTCGTCGACGGCGGCACGATGAGCGCCGCCGAGCTGCTCACCGGAGCCCTCCAGGACCGCGGCCGCGCGGTCGTCGTGGGCTCCCGCACCTTCGGCAAGGGCTCGGTCCAGATGCCGAGCAGGCTGCCCGACGGCTCGGTCGCCGAGCTGACCGTCGGGCACTACCGCACCCCCTCAGGTCACGGTGTCGACGGCCGGGGCATCACCCCCGACCTGGAAGCGGACGACGGGGCGCTGGAGCGGGCCGAGACCGTGCTGAGCGGACTCGGGGACGTGCCCTGAGCCTCCGGTAATCGACTTTCCCTTCGGCCCCCTCGGGGTGCGAAACTGGCTGCACTATGAGCAAGGGAATGTACGTACCGAAGGAGTCCCAGCCGAAGCAGGGCGGGGCGGCCGTGTCCGGCAAGGTCAAGGACGGCAAGCGCAAGATCGTCGCGCAGAACAAGAAGGCCCGGCACGACTACGCGATCATCGATGTCTACGAGGCTGGTCTCGTCCTCACCGGCACCGAGGTGAAGTCGCTGCGCGAGGGCCGCGCCTCGCTGACCGACGGCTTCGTCCAGATCGAGGGGAACGAGGCGTGGCTGTACGCCGCGCACATCCCCGAGTACTTCCAGGGCAGCTGGACCAACCACTCCGCGCGCCGCAAGCGCAAGCTGCTGCTGCACCGTGAGGAGATCGACAAGCTGTCGGTGAAGTCCGAGGAGACGGGTCACACGATCGTGCCCCTCGCCATCTACTTCAAGGACGGCCGGGCGAAGGCCGAGATCGCGCTGGCGCGCGGCAAGAAGGAGTACGACAAGCGGCAGACCCTGCGCGAGCAGCAGGACCGCCGGGAGACGGACCGGGTGATCGCGGCGGAGAAGCGCAAGCAGCGGCACGCGTAGCCGCCGCACACCGGGCGGCGGGGAATACAGTGGCATCGATGTGCGTTGGTCACGTACGATGGCACTCGTGCTCCACAGCGGGCACGCGGTTTGAAAAATCAACATGGGGATGATCGGTTTCGACAGCGACTGTTGAAGCAGGGGAAGCGTGTCGAGGAAGCGGCAATGATCTCGTAAACCATATGTCGCAAAAAATAATCGCCAATACCAAGAGCGATTCCCAGTCCTACGCCCTCGCTGCCTAATAAGCATCGAGTGTAGGACCCATAATGGGTGTCAGCCCGGAAGTGTTCCCGATCCGGATCCTGGCATAATCTAGGGGACTAAACCATCGAGCCCGGTCACGGGGTTCGATGGGAAATCAAACAGTGACTGGGCCCGTCGGCGACTTGTTCGCGTGATCACCGGGGCCGAGAAAATCACAGCGAACTGCACACGGAGAAGCCCTGATTCTGCACCGTTGGACGCGGGTTCGATTCCCGCCATCTCCACTCATCCCATGTGAACAAGAACCCCGTCGCTCCCGAGCGGCGGGGTTCTTGCCGTGACGACCGAGGGAGGGCCCGGTGGACGACTCGCTGCACATCACGCTCCTGGGCGAGTACCACGCGCGCCCCCTCCGCAGGGGCAGCGCCTCCTACGACGACTTCGCGCCGGACGACCCGGGGGCCGCCCTCGGCCTCTCCGACGTCCTGGTCGCCGATCTTTCCGCCTGGGCGAGGGGCATCGACGCCGCCATGAACACCTGGCTGGCCGACCGCGACGACATCCGCTGGGACGCCGCGTTCCTGCGCCTGCACGAGGAGGGCGAGACGCTGGCCGAACGCCTCGCCCGGGAACTCGCCCCCGGTCGGACCGTGGGTTACGAAGGCGTCCAGGGCGTGTCCTGCGCGCTCCTGGGGACCCGCCTCGGCAACCCGGTCAGCGTGGACTGACCGTCCGCGGCGCCGTGCTCGCCCGCCGGGTCATCGTCGGCGGCAGCAGCGTCGCCTCGGGCACGGTCTCGCCGTCGAGCTTGCGCATCAGCAGTTCCACCGCCCGTTCGCCCACCTCGGCGGACGGCAGCGCGATGGAGGTGACGGGCACCCGGAGCCCCGCCGCGAGCTCGTCCGGGCAGATCGCCGTGACCGACAGGTCGCCGGGGACCCGCAGTCCGAGCTGCTCGAACGCCTCGACGAGGGGCTCCAGGACCGCCTCGTTGTGGACCACCACCCCCGTCAGCGCGGGCTGCTCGCACAGGAGCTGTTCCGCCACCCGGCGGGCCGCCGCCGGGGTCGCCTCGCAGGGGTGGACGGCGGAGGCGAGCCCCGCCCGGTCGGCGGCCGCGGTGAACCCCTGGACCACGCGCTGCGCGAAGGCCGTCCCACGCACGTACACCTCCGGCGGCGACCCGACCAGGCCGACGACCCGGTGTCCGAGCTGCGCCAGATGCTCCACGCACCGCTCGCCAGCCGCCCGGAAGTCGAGGTCGATGCAGGTCAGCCCGTCGGCCTCGAGCGGGAAACCGATCATCACGGACGGCCGGTCCAAGGAGCGCAGCAACGGCAGCCGGGGGTCGTGGAGTTGGACGTCCATCAGGATCAGCGCGTCGACCAGGGCCGTGTCCGCGACCCGGCGCAGCCCCTCCTCGCCCTCCTCCTGGGTCAGCAGCAGCACGTCGTGGTCGTGCCGGCGGGCCGCCGTCACCACCGACACCGCGAACTGCATGACGACCGGGACATGGATGCCGGTCCGCAGCGGCACCACGAGCGCCAGCACGTTCGAGCGGCTGCTGGCCAGCGCGCGGGCGCCGGCGTGCGGCCGGTAGCCCAGGGCGCGGGCGGCCTCCTCGACCCGCCGCCGGGTCTCCTCGGAGATCGGGCGCTTGCCGCTCAGCGCGTACGACACCGTGCTGGGGGAGACCCCGGCGTGCCGCGCCACATCGGTGATCTTCACCATCAGCCCGCCTCCCGGTCGTCCCGGGTCCGCGGGGCCGGGGTCTCCAGGGTCAGGAACCCGGTGCCGGCCGCCGCCCGGGCGATCCGGTCCCCGGCCGCCAGCGCCCACGGCGCCGAGGGGTCGCTCGCGGACGCCCGCAGGGTGTCCCCCTCCCGTACGACGATGAAGGTCACGTCGCCGATCCGGACCGTCACCTGGGCGCCGCGCTCCAGGCCGTACGCGCGCAGGGTGACCCCGTCGGCGTGCGGGTAGTCCGGCCGGTCGGCGTGGGCGCCCACCGGGAGCACCGCGCCCGGCCGCACCAGCAGCGGCGCGCTGAGGAACCCGTGGCGCTCGCGCACCCAGCGCGGCCCGGTCACCGTCCGGCCGGTGAGGTAGTGGGTCCAGGTGCCTTCGGGGACGTAGTACGTCACGTCCCCCTCGTCGTCGAACACCGGCGCGACCAGCAGGTCCGGGCCGAGCATGTACTGCCGTTCCAGGTGCGCGCACCCGGGGTCCGCCGGGAACTCCAGCACCATCGCCCGCATCATCGGCGTGCCCTCCTCGTGGGCGACGCGGGCGGCCTCGTACAGGTAGGGCATGAGGCGCAGCTTCAGCCGGGTGAAGTGCCGGGCCACGTCCACCGACTCCTCGTCGAACAGCCAGGGCACCCGGTACGAGGAGCTGCCGTGCAGTCTGCTGTGCGAGGACAGCAGGCCGAAGGCCAGCCAGCGCTTGAACAGCGCGGGTGTCGGTGTGCCCTCGAAGCCGCCGATGTCGTGGCTCCAGAAGCCGAACCCGGACAGGCCCAGGGACAGCCCGCCGCGCAGCGACTCCGCCATGGACGCGTACGTCGCCTCGCAGTCGCCGCCCCAGTGCACCGGGAACTGCTGGCTGCCGGTGGTCGCCGACCGGGCGAAGACGACCGCCTCCCCCTCGCCCCGGTGTTTGCGCAGCACGTCGAAGACGGTGCGGTTGTAGAGGTACGTGTAGTAGTTGTGCATCCGCTCCGGGTCCGAGCCGTCGGACCAGGTCACGTCGACCGGGACGCGTTCGCCGAAGTCGGTCTTGAAGCAGTCGACGCCCTGCGCGAGCAGCGCCTCCAGCTTGGCCGCGTACCAGTCGCGGGCGGCGGGGCTGGTGAAGTCGACGAGGGCCATGCCGGGCTGCCACAGGTCCCACTGCCAGACACTGCCGTCCGGCCGCCTCAGCAGATGGCCGAGTGCCCTGCCCTCCGCGAAGAGCGGTGACCGCTGGGCGATGTACGGGTTGATCCACACGCTGACGTGCAGACCCTTCGCCTTCAGCCGGGCGAGCATGCCCTCCGGGTCGGGGAAGACCCGTGGGTCCCAGCGGAAGTCGCACCAGTGGAACTCCCGCATCCAGAAGCAGTCGAAGTGGAAGACGGAGAGCGGGAGTTCACGCTCGCGCATGCCCTCGATGAACGAGGTCACCGTCTCCTCGTCGTAGGAGGTGGTGAACGACGTCGAGAGCCACAGCCCGAACGACCAGGCGGGCGGCAGCGCGGGGCGGCCGGTGAGGGCGGTGTACTTGCGCAGGATGTCCTTCGGGGTGGGCCCGTGGATGACGTAGTACGTCAACTCCTGTGTCTCGGCGCTGAACTGGACCCTCGACACGGCCTCCGAGCCGACCTCGAAGGACACCTTGCCGGGGTGGTCGACGAAGACGCCGTAGCCCGCGTCCGTGAGGTAGAACGGCACGTTCTTGTAGGCCTGTTCGGTCGCCGTGCCGCCGTCGGCGTTCCAGATGTCGACGACCTGGCCGTTCCTGACCAGGGGGCCGAAGCGTTCGCCGAGGCCGTAGACGGAGGTCCCCACTCCCAGGTCGAGCTGCTCGCGCAGGTAGTGGCCGCCGGTGGCCGCGTCCCGCATGATGCCCATGCCCTTGGGGCCGCTGGAGGTGAGCGTGCGGCCGTGGGCGAGGAACTCCACGTGCCAGGGGCCGGAACGGGCGACCTTCACGGAGAGCGTGCCGGAGGTCAGGGTCGCGTACGCGTCGTCGTAGGAGAGCTGGGGGGCGGGCTCCGCCTCGGTGAGGCCGAAGGCGGGCTCGCGGGGCCGCTCGCCCGTGAAGTGGGTGAGGGTGAGGCCGACGACGTCGGGCATCGGGGTGTGGGCGGTGATCGTCATGACCGGTCCCGTCATCAGGTCGCCGCGGCTGCGGATGGGCCGGGTCGGCGCGTGGATCTCCAGGGCGCCGTGCGACTCGGTGACGTCGAGGACCTCGGCCGGGTGGGCGGCCGTGATGCCCTCCCGCAGCAGCCAGTAACCGTCGGTGAACTTCATGGGTGGGGGGTCCTTACTGCTCGGTCCTCACTACTTCACGGCACCCACGGCGATGCCACGGGTGAGGGTCCGCTGGAAGACGAGGAAGAAGACGAGGGCCGGGAGTACGCCGAGGAGGGCGGCCGCGTTGGTCATGGTGGCGTCCATCAGGCGCTGCCCCTGGAGGACGCCGAGGGCCACCGACACGGTCTGGTTGTCGTTGGAGATCAGCATGACCAGCGGGAGCAGGAACTCGTTCCAGGTCCAGATGAAGAAGAAGACCAGCAGCACGCCGAGGGTGGGGCGGCTGACGGGGACGACGATCCGCCACAGCACCTGCCACTTGTCGGCGCCGTCGATCCGGGCCGCCTCGATGATCTCGCGCGGGAACCGGCTCAGCACGGACGAGAGCAGATAGGTGCCGAAGGCCGCCTGGATCACCGTGAAGACGATGATCACGCTGAGCCGGGTGTCGTACAGGCCGGCCTGCTTGCTCAGGTAGTACACGGGGTAGACCAGCGCCTCCTGCGGAAGCATGTTGGCCAGCACGAAGAAGGCCAGGATCCAGGTGCGGCCCCTGATCCGCCCGATGCCGATGGCGTACGCGTTCAGCACCGACAGGACGACCGCCCCCACCGCCACCGAGCCGCTGATCAGGACCGAGTTCAGCAGCTTGCGGCTGTAGTCGACGCGTTCCCAGAAGTCCTTCAGACCGTCCAGGTACAGGCCGTCGGGCAGGCTCAGCGGGCCGTTGCGGGAGTACTCCGCCGGGGACTTGACCGCGTTCACGGCGACGACCAGAAACGGCACGATCATGAAGAGGGCGGCCAGGCAGAGGGCCAGCAGGACCGGGTAGCGGTGCAGGGCTCGGGAGGCCTTCATGTGCGCAGTCCTTCCTCCGCGTCCTCCGCCCTGGTCTGCAGCCTCAGGCCGACCAGGGAGAGGGCGAGGATGATCACGGTGAGCACGGTGGAGATCGCGGCGCCGTAGCCGACCTGCGTCTTCTCGAAGAACGTGGCGAAGGAGAAGTAGGAGGGGACGTTCGTCGCGCCGCCGGGACCGCCCTTCGTCAGGACGTACACCGCGCCGAACACCTTCAGCGCGGCGATCGTGCACCAGGTCAGGACGACGTAGATCTCCGGGCGGATCTGCGGCAGCGTGATGTGCAGGAAGCGCCGCCACCAGCCGGCGCCGTCCAGCTCGGCCGCCTCGTACAGCTGCGGGTCGACGCGTTCCAGTCCCGCCATGAAGACGACCAGCGGGAAGCCGAGCTGCACCCACACCATCACGCCCATGACGCTGTAGAGCGCCAGGTCGGGATCGCCGAGCCAGTCCTGCCGCCAGGAGCCGAGACCGACGGCTTGCAGCAGCGCGTTGAGCGAGCCGTCGTCGGGCGCGAGGATCCAGCTCCAGACGATGCCGGCGACCGCGACCGGCAGCACCTGCGGGAGGTAGAAGCAGGCGCGCAGGACGGCCGCCGTCCGGCCGCCGAAGTGCTTGCCGACGTGGTCGAACAGGGCGGCGGCCAGGACCAGTCCGACGGCCGTGGGGACCGCGGCCATCGCGACGACCATGAAGAGGCTGTGCCGGAAGCTCTCCCAGAACTCCGCGTCGTCCATCAGCTCGCGGTAGTTGGCGAGCCCGGACCACTCCGGACTGCCCACCCCCTGCCAGTCGGTGAAGCCCACCCAGGTGTTCATCAGGAACGGGACGACGATCACGGCGAGGAAGGCGAGAGCGCCGGGGAGCAGGAACAGGGCGTAGGAGTTCCCGGCGGGGCGCGGGGAGACGGCCCTGTGCTGTGCGCCGCTCACCCGCCCGCCGCGTTCGACGGTCACCGTCATGTCTTCGGTACGCCCTTGTCGTACGCCTTCTGCAACGCGTCCAGGTAGTCGTCCGGTTTCTCGCTGCCGGTGATCAGCTTCTGGGTCTCGGAGACGAGGACGTCGTAGAAGCCGGGGACCGGCCAGTCCGGGTAGAACGCCAGGCCGTCGCGGCCCGACAGGGTGTTGAAGTGGCCGATCAGCTCCTTGGCCTTCGGGTCGGTGACCGCCGCCGTGTCCGCGGCGACGGGGACCCCGCCCTTGTTGCCGAGCAGGTTCTGGATCTTCTTCGACATGGTGATGTCGATGAAGTCGTAGGCGAGCTCCTTGTTGTGGGCGCTCTCGGGGACCACCCAGAGGTTGCCGCCGGAGCCCGCGGTGAGGTTCGAGCCGGGCCACAGGGTCGTACCCCAGTCGAACTTCGCCTCGTCCTGGAAACGGCCGTACCACCAGCTGCCGGAGAACAGGATCGGCGCCTTGCCCTGGATGAAGGAGACGCCCGCGTCCTCCGCCTTGGCGCTGGTGGAGCTCTTGCCGATGTAGCCCTTCTCCACCCAGTCGGCGAAGGTGTCGGCCGCGTAGGTCCAGGCCGCGTCGTGGAAGTCGGTCTTCCTGCCCTGGTACAGCTCGAAGGAGTCGACCCAGGAGCGGTCCGCCTTCGACAGGGCCAGCTGGTAGACGTACTGGTGGGCGAGGTACTCGGCGCCCGAGTTGGCGAGCGGGGTGATCTTGTTCTCGGTGAAGGTGTCCATCGCCGCGACCAGGTCGTCGAACGTCTTCGGCTCGGCGAGGCGGTACTTCGCGAACAGGTCCTTGTTGAAGTAGACCATCGTGTACTCGGCGTAGTTGGGCACCCCGTACCACTTGCCGGAGCCCATCACGCCGTTCGCGTCGTACCGGCTGGTGGTGCTCACGCCCGGGCTGAGCAGCTTGTCCCAGCCGCGCTTCGTCACCTCGGCGGACAGGTCGGTGAGGAGCCCCTGCCGGGAGAGCAGGCCCGCCGTCGCGTTGCCCTTGTTGTACTCCATGAGGTCGGGTGCGTCGGAGGAGTTGAGGACCATCGGGGCGGTCTTCTGGATCTGGTCGAAGCTCTTCTCCTCGAACTCCACCTTCACTCCCGGGTGCTGGGCCTCGAACTCCTTGATCGCCGCTGTCCAGGCCGCGCCCATCGCGCTGTTCGGGGCCTCGTAGTGCCACAGCCGCAGGGTCTTGGCGTCGGAGGAGCCGCCGCCGTCCGAGCCGCCGCAGGCGGCCAGGAGCAGCGACCCGGCGACGACCGCCGCCGCGCACGCGGTTCCCCGTCCTGCCTTCACACGCCTTCGTGCCGTCAACATCCTGTTCCTCCAGGGGAGTCGGATGGATCTGAGGGCGTCACGGTGCGTCCATCGAATCGATTCGATGGGTGACGTCGAAGCGCTTCGACGGGGGAAGTTATGTGGCTGCTGTGGTCACGTCAATGGGGCGGGTGGGGAAAGCGGGCGATCCGGTGCCGGATCCGATGAACTTTCCGGCCATGCCTGGGACGGATCTCCGCCCGTTCCAGGGAGCTTGCGCTTTGTCGTCCTATGTCACTGATGTGATGAAAGGCTCACATCACTTCGATCTTCGACGTGCATCGAGGGTCACTTTCGGGATCGGGGTGATCGGAGTGCGACCGTCAAGGCTCATGGAGGGGCGGTTTCCAGCCATGGACAGAGGCGTGATTTCTGTCCATGTATGACACATCGCGAACGCGGGGCCCAAGCCTGCGCTAGATTCGTGGACCTGAGCGCAATGGGATAAATGGGGCGCTGGAACCGGGTGGGGGCCTGGTTTCGCCGACGTGCGCTCAGGATCGTCGGCGCACCCGGAACAGTTCCGTGGGGGGAAGTACGCACATGAAGAATTGGCGAGAAGACGCCCAACCGGGCTGGCCGGAGGCGGCATCGCCGACCCGGGATGCGCCGGCCGTGGGGGCGGGGTCCCAGGGCTTTCCCGGAGCCGGAGGGCAGCCCCTGGCGTCCATGGCGGGCGAGAGCACCAGATACCGGTCATTAATGGATGTACCGCGTGACAGCGGCCTGCTGCCGGCCTCGAACACCTCGAACGGTCTTTCCGAAAACGAACGGTCGGGCGATCTCCGTGATCCCTGGGGAGAGCAGCCCGGCGGCGCGGACGGGAAGGGGAGCGACCCGGGCGAGGTGACCGTCCAGCTCGACCCCCTGAAGAAGGGGCGGCCCGACGGCGCGGAAGCAGCCTCCGACGTCCCGGTGTTCGTCGACGAGTCGGGCCGGCGCAGTCGTACGTTCCGCCGTATCGGCATCGTCGTGGCGATCGCGTGCGGGGCGTACGCCGTCGTCATCGTGGCCGCGCTGCTCTCGGGCAACGCGGGCGCGCCCTGGCTGCCGGTTCCCGTGCCGGGCCAGGCCGACGACAAGCCGGCGGCCGGCAAGGTGGACGGCACGTCGTCGCCCGACGAGTCCGCGAGCCCCCGCCCGGGGGTGCCCGGCGGCAAGGTCCCGGGCGGCTCGGGTGCCACCGCCACCGGGTCCGGCGCCGCGTCGGGCAAGCCGGGCGCGAGTACGGCGCCGGGCGCGTCGGGGAGCGCGGCTCCGTCGAGCGGGGCGTCCCCGGCGGCGCGGCCCTCGGCGACCGGGTCCGTCCGTCCCAGCGCGGGCCCCACGGCCACGGCCCCCTCGACGTCCGGCCCGAGCAGCCCGGTGGTCGCGCCGACGCCGTCCACGCCACCGCCGGCCTCCTCGCCCGCCGCCTCTCCCTCGACGCCCTCCTCGCCGTCCCCGGCCGGAGGGGCCTCCAACACGGTCGCCGACGGCCCGCCGGAACCGGTTCCGGCGGCATCGAGCCCGGCAGCCTGAACGGGCCCCGTGAGAGCCGCCGGCCGACGGGCCTCACGGGCGTCACGGGCGTCACCGGCCTCGGCGCGCGGCGGACCCCGCCGGCGGCTCCGGCGACCGGCTTCGGCGGACACGATTCCGCCGGCCGGGCCGGCGGCCGCGCCTTCGGCCGCCCGGGCCGACGGGCCCGGGCAGGCCCTCGGGCGCCGGGTCCGCGACCGGGCCGGGGCCGCGGGCCGCGCTTCTCCGTCACCGTCGCCGGGCTGCCCGAGTCCGGTCACCGGGTGGGGGAGGGCACCGACCGCCGAGCCGGAATCCCGGACCCACGACCCGGGGCCCGACGTAAGGGGGCCCGATGTGTGGGCCCCGGCAATGAAGTCCCGCCTTTGTCAGCGATGTCTCGATACTCGCTCCTCGCCGCTTCAGCTCGCGGCGCGTACCTTCGCCCGACCTCGTCCCCGGAGAACCACCTCTCATGGCACCACGCACCAGCCGCCGCTCGACCCGACGGTCAGCTGTCGGGCAGCCCGCGCACTCGTCCGGCGGCCACGCCGCGTCCGCTGCACCGTCGACGGGGGACGCGCCAGGAGGTGAGTCGGCCGGCGGGCCGCGCGGCAGTGGGCGGCGGTCCGGCCGGCGGTCCGGCCCGAGGCAGGGACGGGGCAGGGCCCCGGGACGTGCCGCGGGCGGCTCCGCGCACGCCGCGCCGCCGTCACCCGATCGCCGGCGTCTGGTGTCGCTCCGGCTGCGTCATCTGCTGCCGCTCGTCGTGCTTCTCGCGATGATGGCGATGCTGATGCTGCGCGGCTATGTGCACAGCGAGATCCTCGCCGACTACCGCATCCGCCCCGAGGCCGCGGCCGACAAGGTGCCGCAGAAGGTGCTCGACGGCGGACCGGTCGTCGACACCCGGAACGGGCAGCAGACCAGCCTGGACGTGCCGGACCACCGGATCGTGCTGACCTTCGACGACGGGCCCGACCCGAAGTGGACCCCCGAGGTCCTCGACGTCCTGAAGAAGCACCACGTACACGCCGTCTTCTTCATCACCGGCACCATGGCCTCCCGCTACCCGGACCTGGTCCGGCGGATGGTGGACGAGGGCCACGAGATCGGGCTGCACACCTTCAACCACCCCGACCTCTCCTACCAGTCGGAGAAGCGCATCGACTGGGAGCTCACCCAGAACCAGCTGGCCCTGGCGGGAGCCGCGGGGATCCGGACGTCGCTCTTCCGGCCGCCCTACTCCTCCAGCACGGACGCCCTCGACAACGCCTCCTGGCCGGTCACCCGGTTCGTCGGCACCCGGGGCTACCTCACCGTCTTCACCACCGCCGACAGCGAGGACTGGCGCAGGCCCGGGGTCCGGGAGATCATCCGCAACTCCACGCCGCAGGGCGGCAAGGGCGCGATCGTCCTCATGCACGACTCCGGCGGCGACCGCCACCAGACGGTCCGGGCCCTCGACACCTACCTCCCCGAACTCCAGGGCAAGGGCTACCGGTTCGAGAACCTCACCGAGGCCCTGAAGGCCCCGAGCGCGCACACCCCGGTCACCGGGCTCGACCTGTGGAAGGGCAAGGCCTGGGTCTTCCTGGTCGAGGCCTCCGACGACATCACCGCCGTCCTGGTCGTGGGCCTCGCCGTCATCGGCGTCCTGGTCTTCGCCCGCTTCGGGCTGATGCTCCTGCTCTCCGCGATCCACACCCGCCGCACCCGCCGCAAAGGCTTCGTCTGGGGGCCCGACGCACCCGTCACCGAACCGGCTTCGGTGCTCGTCCCGGCCTACAACGAGGCCAAGTGCATCGAGAGCACCGTGCGTTCGCTGATGAAGAGCGAGCACCCGATCGAGATCCTCGTCATCGACGACGGCTCCAGTGACGGCACCGCCCGGATCGTCGAGGACCTGCACCTGCCCGGCGTCCGCGTCGTCCGCCAGCTCAACGCGGGCAAGCCCGCCGCCCTCAACCGGGGCATCGCCAACGCCCGGCACGACCTGATCGTGATGATGGACGGCGACACGGTCTTCGAGCCCTCCACGGTCCGTGAGCTCATCCAGCCCTTCGCCGATCCGAAGGTCGGCGCGGTCGCCGGCAACGCCAAGGTCGGCAACAAGGACACCCTGATCGGCGCCTGGCAGCACATCGAGTACGTGATGGGCTTCAACCTCGACCGCCGCATGTACGACGTCCTGCGCTGCATGCCCACCATCCCGGGGGCCGTCGGGGCGTTCCGCCGCACCGCGCTCGACCGGGTCGGCGGCATGAGCGACGACACCCTCGCCGAGGACACCGACATCACCATGGCCATCCACCGGGACGGATGGCACGTCGTGTACGCGGAGAAGGCGCGCGCCTGGACCGAGGCGCCCGAGTCCGTCCAGCAGCTGTGGTCGCAGCGGTACCGCTGGTGCTACGGCACCATGCAGGCGATCTGGAAGCACCGCCGCGCCCTCGTCGAGGGCGGACCGTCGGGCCGCTTCGGCCGTGTCGGCCTCCCGCTCGTCTCCCTCTTCATGGTCGTCGCCCCGCTCCTCGCCCCGCTCATCGACCTCTTCCTCGTCTACGGCCTGCTCTTCGGCCCGACCGGCAAGACGATCGCGGCCTGGTTCGGCGTCCTCGCCGTCCAGGCGGGCTGCGCGGCGTACGCCTTCGTCCTGGACCGGGAACGCCTCGCCCCCCTCATCTCCCTCCCGCTCCAGCAACTCCTCTACCGCCAGCTGATGTACATCGTCCTGCTCCAGTCCTGGATCACCGCCCTCACCGGCGGCCGGCTGCGCTGGCAGAAACTTCGCCGCAAGGGCCAGGTGGCGGCCCCGCCCGGTGCGACGGCGGCGACCGCGGACGGAGGAGCGGCCTGATGAGCACCCACCCGACGGACGCCACGGCCGAGTTGCCCGAACTGCCCCACCCGTCGACCCGGAGCGCCGGGCCGGAGCGGCGGAGTCCGCACCAGCGGGGTTCCGGACAACAGGATTCCGCCCGACAGGGGTCCGAGCACCAGAACTCCGAACAGCAGAGTCCCGAACAGCAGGGCCCCGAACAGCACAGTCCCGAACAGCAGGGTTCCGAGAAGGCGACCGCCGGGAAGAAGGGCGGGGGCCGGGACCGCTACTTCGACCTGCTCCGGGCCATCGCCCTGTTCCGGGTCGTCTTCTACCACCTGATGGGCTGGGCCTGGCTGCCCGTCGTCTTCCCCTCCATGGGCGTGATGTTCGCGCTCGCCGGCAACCTCATGGCCCGCTCGCTGGCCAGCCGCCCCGCGCTGGGAGTCGTGCGCGGCCGGATGCGCAGGCTGCTGCCCCCGCTGTGGCTGCTGGGCGCGGTCGGTGTGACGGGCATGCTGGTGGCGGGCTGGAGTCCGGACGACGAGGGGCACCCCGGCTGGTGGTGGCTCCACCTCGCCTACTGGATCCTGCCGCTGAGCGACCCGCCGTACGGCGAGGGCCTGCCCGGCGCGCACGGGCTGATCAGCGACGGCTGGGCCGTCGACCTGGGCGTACCCCTGTGGTACATCCGCGCCTACCTCTGGTTCGTGCTGCTCTCCCCGCTCCTGCTGCGCGCCCTGCGCCGGCTGCCCTGGCCGACGATCCTCGCGCCCGTCGCGCTGTCCGC
The DNA here is from genome assembly GCF_040295245.1 of Streptomyces sp. NPDC002884. Lineage (NCBI taxonomy): Bacteria > Bacillati > Actinomycetota > Actinomycetes > Kitasatosporales > Streptomycetaceae > Streptomyces > Streptomyces sp. NPDC002884. Next base: position 76,789 of record NZ_JBEOVB010000014.1, read on the forward strand.
CGCCCTGGAGTTCGGCGCGCTGTCGGTGCCGGGCTGGCGGCTGGAGGCCCAGCTCAGCGACTTCGGCGCGTTCGGCGCGTGCTGGCTGCTGGGCATGGCCCACCAGGAGGGAGTCCTGCGCCGGCTGCCCCGTTACGTGGTGCCGTCCCTGGCGCCCGCGGTGGCGGGAATCGGCCTCTGGTACGCCCTGACCCATGACCTCAGGGAGGGGCACGACCTGGACGACATGCCCTTCGCCCAGTCCCTGTGGTCCTTCGCCGCGGTGCTGCTGCTCCTGCACATGAGCCCGTCGTGGTCCGAGTGGCCGGGCCGGCTGCGCCGCTGGGACCGGCTGATCACCCTGCTCAACTCCCGTGCCGTGACGATCTACCTGTGGCACAACGTGTGCATCGGAGTCGTGGAGGCCCTGTGGGACCGGCTGTGGGGCGTCTCCTGGCTGGAGACGAACGCGACCTGGGTCCTGGAGAGCCCGTGGCCGCAGCTGCCGGCCGTCTGGCTGCTCACCGCGGCCTGCGTGGTCTGCTTCGGCTGGGTCGAGGATCTGGCGGCCCGTCGCAGGCCACGCCTGTGGCCGGACGGGCGGGGCGGTGCCGGAACGCACCGGTCCTGAACGACGCCCCCGGCCCCGAACCGGCTCTCGTGCGCGCCTTCGTACGCCGCTGTACGCCGTTCGCCCGGTTCGGGGTGCGTCCCTCGGAAGCCCTGGTGAGTATGGCCCGGTATGCCCGTCGATCGGACGGGTCGGAGCCCAGGGTTCGGGGATGGAGGAACGTGAGCAGGATGCGCCGGTCGATCGTTGTGGCCATGACGGGGGTGCTGGCCGCGGCGCTCTCGGTCGGGACGGCCCTCGCGGGGGCCGTGCCCGACGGCGGAGGACCGAAACCGCCGGGATCGACCCCTCCGCCGGGGCCCCCGCCCTACGGCGAAGGCCCGAAGCCGCCGGGGCCGACCCCTCCGCCCGGGCCCGGCAACCCCAACGGTGAGGCATGGGCATGGACCCAGCTGACCGGCCGGGGTACCCAGATCCGCTATGTGACCACCGACACCTCCGGTACGTGCCCCTCCGTGCGGTACACGCTGGGCACCGTGCGGGCCGCCTACCGGATGCGGCTGCTGAGCCGTCCCGCGCCGCCGCAGTTCCCCACCACGGTGTGCGAGTCGGTCGTGCCCCTCGGGGCCTATGACGCGGTGCTCGCGCAGTCGACGGTCGCCGCGGCCGTGGTGCACCCCGCGAACCGTCAGCTTCCCCTGCCGAACTGGACCGCGAGCACCCGTCCCGGCACCATCGGCGTCATCGGCGACTCGGGGTGCCGCGTCACGACGGCGGGTCCGAACCAGGACTGCGCCGACCACCAGACGGGCTGGCCGTTCCCGCGGATCGCGAACAGCGCGGCCACGGTGACGCAGCCGGATCTCGTGATCCACGTCGGCGACTACCTCTACCGCGACGACCCGGCTCAGGCCGACGACGCGGCGGCGAATCCGGGCTGCACGACCTCGGCGGACAGGTTCTCCTGGGCCTGTGTGGTCGCCGACTTCTTCAGACCGGCGGAGAGTCTGCTGGCCGTGGCGCCGGTCGTGCTGACGCGAGGCAACCACGAGGACTGCCGCACCCCACCCGCGACGGGCGGCGCGGGGGCCGCGTGGTTCCGCTACCTCGCCGACGAACTCAGAGCCAGCGGATCGTGCTCCCTCTACCCCGATCCGGTGGAGATCAGGGCAGGCGTCCTGCACCTTCTCGACGTGGACTCCTCGTTCGCCGACCCGGCCGACAACGGAAGCCTCGCGCAGCAGGCGATCTACACCCGGCAGTTCGAGACCGTGAACCAGACCGCGGCGCAGCAGACGGGCCACGACTACTTCGTCGTCACCCACAAGCCCGTGTGGATGGCGAGATCGGTCGGCCCACCGCTGGAGACATTCACCCCGGTCCTCCAGAACGCCTTCGCCGGTACGACCCTGGGGCGGCCGGCGGACAACATCCGCATGGTGGTCTCGGGCCATGCGCACCTCTACCAGATGATCGATTTCAACACCGCGCGGCCACCGCAGGTGACGGTGGGCTTCTCCGGGGGAGCCCCCCTGGAGCAGGGGCCGAACGACGCCGGCGTCATCGGAAAGACGATCGGGATGCCACCGCAGTCCGTGAATCACTCCGTCACCCAAGGAGGGGTCTTCGGGTACGCGGTCCTGAGCCGCAACGCCGGGACCTGGGACCTCACCGCTCACGACCCGACCGGTGCGGTCCGCGGCCAGACCTGCACGCTGAGCGGGAGCACCGCCAACAAGGAGTTCGTCTGCCACTGAAGGGCTCCGCGGGCCTCGACGGATGCGCCCCCACCTCCCGGTTCGAGTACCGGAGGGTGGGGGCGCATCCGCACACGCACACCCGAACGCCCGGCAAGTCCGCCCCGCCCGGCAAGCCCGGCCCCGGCCCGCCCGGCAAGTCCGGCCCCGGCCCGCTCGGTAAGCCGGGCCCTGGCCCGGCCCGTACGCCCGGCTCTGGCCCGGCCCGTACGCCAGGCCCGTACCCTCGGACCCGGGGCCGCCCGCAGCGGTCCCCGGCCCCGCACCTGCCTCAGGCCCCGCACCTGCCTCAGGCCCCGCACCTGCCTCCGGCCCCGCACCTGCCTCCGGCCCCGCACCTGCCTCCGCACCCCTCCCGGCCCCCCAGCCCCCGGTCCCACCGGCAGGCGCCTCGGCGTCGAGCCCTCCCCAAGACCTCTCACCGGCCCTGCGCGCAAGGTGAGAGCAACGTTCCTTTCCGGTCACCCACAGCCACAGCGCGGAAACGCGCCCTCCCTACCTTCGGGACTCATCACCGCTCATCCCCCCGAACCACCCCAGCCCCGGAGCACCGTGGAGGCGTCATGACAGCCCCGAGTACAGCCCCCGCATCCCCGCCCCCCGCGAAGAAGGGGAGCCACTGGATCGAGGAGTGGGACCCGGAGAACGAGGCCTTCTGGAACGAGAAGGGCGAGAAGATCGCCCGCCGTAACCTCCTCTTCTCGGTCCTCTCCGAGCACATCGGGTTCTCGATCTGGACGATGTGGTCCGTGCTGGTGCTCTTCATGGGCCCGGAGTACGGCCTCACCCCGGCCGACAAGTTCCTGCTGACGTCGATGGTGACGCTGGTCGGCGCGGTCGTGCGGGTGCCCTACACCTTCGCTGTCGCGATCTTCGGCGGCCGGAACTGGACGATCATCTCGGCCGGCCTGCTGCTGATCCCCACGATCGCCGCGTTCACGGTGATGGAGCCGGGGACCTCCTTCAACACGTTCCTCCTGGTCGGCCTGATCGCGGGCATCGGCGGCGGCAACTTCGCCTCCTCGATGACCAACATCAACGCCTTCTTCCCCCTCCGCAAGAAGGGGTGGGCGCTCGGGCTCAACGCGGGCGGCGGCAACATCGGCGTGCCGGTCATCCAGCTGATCGCCCTCGCCGTCATCGGCGCGAGCGGCGGGCCGCGGGTGCTGCTGGGGATCTACATCCCGTTCATCGTCGTCGCCGCCACCCTCGCCGCGCTGTACATGGACAACCTGGCCTCGGTGAAGAACGACACGGGCGCGGCGATCGACTCCGCGAAGGACGCGCACACCTGGATCATGTCCTTCCTCTACGTCGGCACCTTCGGGTCGTTCATCGGCTACAGCTTCGCCTTCGGGCAGGTCCTGACGAACCAGTTCGGCCGGACGCCCCTCCAGGCGGCCTACCTCACCTTCATCGGCCCGCTGCTCGGCTCCCTCATCCGTCCCGTCGGCGGCTGGCTCGCCGACCGCTACGGCGGCGCCCGCATCACCCTGTACAACTACGTCGGCATGGCCGCCGCGACCGCCGTCCTGGTCTTCGCCAGCATGCAGAAGTCGCTGCCGCTCTTCGTCTCCGTCTTCGTGGTGCTGTTCGTGCTCAGCGGCCTCGGCAACGGGTCGACGTACAAGATGATCCCCGGCATCTTCCAGACGAAGGCCGTCGCCAAGGGGCTGACGGGCGAGGAGGCGGCCGCCTACGGCCGGCGTCTCTCCGGCGCCTCCATGGGACTGATCGGCGCGGTCGGCGCGCTCGGCGGTGTCGGGATCAACCTGGCCTTCCGGCAGTCCTTCCTCTCCTACGGTTCCGGAACCGGCGCCTTCGTCGCCTTCCTCGCCTTCTACGCGGCGTGCTTCGGGGTCACCTGGGCCGTATACCTTCGCCGCCCGTCCGGCAGGATTGCCGCAGGAAGCACCGCTTCCGAGGCGAAGCAGCAGCTCAGCTACGCCGAGGTGTGACGTAACACCGGCGACACGTGGCCGAACCGAGCCTGTCACGCACCGTTGACAGGCTCGTCGGCATGTAGGTGCGAACGGGACTCGAGCGGGACGAGAGTGATGTACGAGCAACAGCAGCGATCCGACGCCGGCCCCCAGGGTGCCGTCGAACACGGGCCCCTCGCGGGCTTCACCGTGGGCGTGACGGCCGCGCGCCGGGCCGAGGAGCTCGGCGCTCTGCTCCAGCGGCGGGGTGCGGCGGTGCTGCACGCGCCCGCCCTGCGGATCGTGCCGCTCGCCGACGACGGTGAGCTGCTCGCCGCCACGAAGGAGCTCATCGACCAGGTGCCGGACGTCGTGGTCGCCACCACGGCCATCGGTTTCCGCGGCTGGATCGAGGCCGCCGACGGCTGGGGGCTCGGCGAGCAGCTGCTCGACCGGCTCGGCGGCGTCGAGCTGCTGGCCCGCGGCCCCAAGGTGAAGGGCGCCGTGCGGGCCGCCGGGCTGACGGAGGACTGGTCGCCGTCCAGCGAGTCCATGGCCGAGGTGCTCGACCGGCTCCTGGAGGAGGGCGTCGAGGGGCGCCGGGTCGCCGTCCAGCTGCACGGTGAGCCGCTGCCCGGCTTCGTGGAGTCGCTGCGGGTCGCGGGCGCGGAGGTCGTGGGGGTGCCCGTCTACCGGTGGATGCCGCCGGAGGACGTCTCGCCGCTCGACCGGCTCCTCGACGCGGCCGTCTCGCGCGGACTGGACGCGATCACCTTCACCAGCGCGCCCGCCGCCGCGTCCCTGCTGTCCCGCGCGGAGCAGCGCGGGCTGCTGCCCGAGCTGCTCGCCGCCCTCTCCCACGATGTGCTGCCCGCCTGCGTCGGGCCGGTCACCGCGCTGCCGCTCCAGTCGCGGGGCGTGGACACCGTCCAGCCGGAGCGGTTCCGGCTCGGACCGCTCGTGCAGTTGCTGTGCCAGGAGCTGCCGACGCGGTCCAGGGCGCTGCCGATCGCCGGGTACCGGGTGGAGATCCGGGGGCACGCGGTGCTGGTGGACGGGTGTCTGAAGCCGGTGCCTCCGGCGGGGATGTCGTTGCTGCGGGCGCTGTCCCGGCGGCCGGGATGGGTCGTGCCGCGCTCCGATCTGCTGCGGGCGTTGCCGGGCGCGGGGCGGGACGAGCACGCCGTCGAGACGGCGATGGCCCGGCTGCGGACGGCCCTCGGGGCGCCGAAGCTGATCCAGACGGTGGTGAAGCGGGGGTACCGGCTGGCGCTGGACCCGGCCGCGGACGCGAAGTACGCCGACGAGTAAGGGAGCTTGGCGCCTCTGCTCGTCCGTCCCGGGGGGATGCCGCCCCCGGACCGCCGCCTCGGCCCGAACGGGCCTCGTCCTCGAACTCCTCCCGGAGGGGGGACCTCCGGACGGGTCGAGATGCACTGACCTGCGCCGAAGGGCCCAGGGGGTTCCAGTAACGCCTTCAGCCGGGCACTGTGGGAGGCACGGTTCCTCAACAGTGCCTCTCGGCAGGCGGTGACGCGCGCATGGACGAGCTCCGTTTCGACGCCGGGCGGATCTGTCTCGACCTGCTCGCGACCGCGCATCCCCTCGAACGGCTCGACGCCGTCGCGCCGTTGTGCGCGTGGATCCGCGGTTCCGGACTCGTCCCGCCGGACACCCCGCTCGCCCACGCCGACGCCTCCTGGCCGCCCGCCTTCCGTGAACTGCGGCGGAACACCGGACAATTGGTGCACGGATGGCTCGCCCACAACGACGCCGGGTCGTACGAGCCCGCCCTGGCCCGCGTCAACGACGCCGCCCGGGCGGTGCCCCCGGCCCCCCGTGCCGTGCGGGGCGAAGACGGTGGGCTCGTGCGCGAGTTGGCCGGGCCGCCGGCGTGTGCCGCGCTGCTGGCCGCCGTGGCCCGGGACGCGGTGGAGCTGCTCACCGACTCCGCGGCCCGGGCGGGGCTGCGGCAGTGCGCGGGGGACAACTGCCCGATCGTGTATGTCGACATGTCCCGGGGGCGCCGGCGGCGCTGGTGTTCCAGTGAGGTCTGCGGGAACCGGGAGCGGGTGGCGCGGCACCGCCGGCGGGCGGCGCTCGCCTCACGGTCGTAACTCCCCTGCCGGGTATGCGGCTTTCGTGGAGGCGTCACCGGGCGATCATCGAAGTGATTTCGATTACACACCGTTTACCTGCCCCGTGTGCCGGGCAGTCCGCCCGATCTTGTCGATGTGGCGAAAATGTAAAGAAAAAGCGGTGGGAATGTGCCGCCATGTCCCCGCTCGTCATGACACCCCGAAGAAAAGTGTCTCCCCGGTTTGAACGCTCAACACCCCGCTTCCGTACCCGTCGTCGAGCGACCGACTGGGGGAACCCCCGGACACCGGAGGTGGGCGTGCGCAAGGATGCGGCCGTGGCCAATGAACGTGGATCGAGGGCCCGACATCGCATGTCCCAGCCCTCGGAACCTGACGAGGAGCTGATGCGTGCTCTGTATCGGGAGCATGCCGGACCCCTGCTTGCGTATGTCCTGCGCCTGGTTGCCGGAGACCGGCAGCGCGCCGAGGACGTCGTGCAGGAGACGCTCATCCGTGCCTGGAAGAACGCCGGTCAGCTCAATCGTGCGACCGGATCTGTACGCCCCTGGCTGGTGACGGTCGCACGCCGCATCGTCATCGACGGCCACCGCAGCCGGCAGGCCCGGCCGCAGGAGGTCGACCCGTCGCCGCTGGAGGTCATTCCTGCGGAGGACGAGATCGACAAGGCGCTGTGGCTGATGACGCTGTCCGACGCGCTCGACGACCTGACCCCGGCCCACCGGGAGGTGCTCGTCGAGACGTACTTCAAGGGGCGTACCGTCAACGAGGCGGCCGAGACGCTGGGTATACCCAGCGGCACCGTGCGCTCACGGGTCTTCTATGCCCTGCGGTCGATGAAGCTGGCTCTGGAGGAGCGGGGGGTGACGGCGTGATGAGCGTTTACGGGGGATTCGGAGCAGGTGGTTCGGGTATGTCTGGACCCATGCAGGGATCTACGGGATCTCCGAGCCCGAGCGAACACGAGACCGTCGGCGCCTACGCCCTCGGGATTCTCGACGACGCCGAAGCAACCGCTTTCGAGATGCATCTCGCCGGCTGCGAGTGGTGCGCCCAGCAGCTCGACGAGCTCGCCGGCATGGAACCCATGCTGGCAGCCCTCGCGGACCTGCCGGGCACCGGCACCCCCGCGATCGGCGAGTCCCTGTCCGCCCGCCCCAGCCCGCGGCTCGCGGAACGGCTGGTCGACGAGGTGTCCGAGCGCCGCGCGGTCAAGCGCCGCCGCTCCTTCTTCCTGGTGGCGGCCGCGGCCGCGCTGATCATCGGCGGCCCGCTCACCGTGCTGGCGGCGACCGGCGGCGACAGCGGCACCAAGGGGACCGAGGCGAGCTCCACCAAGTCCGCCAACTCCGCCAAGACCACCTTCGCGACGCTCACCGACCGGGTCTCCGCGACCGACTCCGCGAGCAAGGTCTCCGCGACCGTCGCCATGGGCGAGAAGGCGTGGGGCACGGAGATCGGCGTCGAGCTGAAGAACGTGACGGGCCCGGAGAAGTGCTCGCTCATCGCCGTCGGCAAGAACGGCGAGCGCGAGACGGTCTCCTCCTGGTCGGTCCCCGAGTGGGGCTACGGCATCGCGAACGCCAAGACCGAGCAGGCCAAGAACCCGCTCTACGTCGTGGGCGGCGCCGCCTTCAAGACCAACGAGATCGACCACTTCGAGGTCATGACCTTCGATGGCAAGAAGCTCGTCCAGATCGACGCGTAACTTCCTACAGCGGGTCCCCTTCGCGTACGGTTGACGGCTGCCCAGCACGTCAGAAGGGGGCCCGGTGGCCGTTCAGGCACAGCAGGAAACCGCGGTCGGATCGGTTCGGCATTCCGCGCCGGATTCGGTGCGGGACCGAGAGATCGGCATCGAACAGGAACACCTCGACCAGGTGTACCGGCGTCTCGAGGAGAAGATCCACGAGGCGGAGTTCCTCATGCACGACGCGGCCAAGCGCGGGCAGGTCGGCACGCCCGGCGCCCTCGCCGAGCGGGACGCCCAGGTGTTCCGCGCGGGCGTCCACCTCAACCGCCTCAACAACGAGTTCGAGGACTTCCTGTTCGGGCGGATCGATCTGCTCGCCGGGAAGGACGGCAAGAAGGGCCCCGACGGCGCCTACACCGCCGTGGAGCCCGCCGAGGGGGCCGTCCGCCCCGACAACACCGCCGACATCGCCGAAACGCTCCACATCGGCCGTATCGGCGTCCTCGACTCCGACTACTCCCCGCTGGTCATCGACTGGCGGGCACCGGCCGCGGCGCCGTTCTACCGGTCCACCCCGGTCGATCCGGGGCGCGTCGTACGGCGCCGGGTGATCCGCTCGAAGGGGCGCCGCGTCCTGGGCGTCGAGGACGACCTGATGCGTCCCGAGCTCACGGCGGTCCTGGACGGCGGCGAACTGCCCGTCATCGGCGACGGCGCCCTCATGGCCGCCCTCGGGCAGGCCCGCAGCCACACCATGCGCGACATCGTCGCCTCCATCCAGGCCGAGCAGGACCTGGTCATCCGCGCCCCCGCCGCCTCCGTGACCTACGTCGAGGGCGGGCCGGGCACCGGAAAGACCGCCGTCGCGCTGCACCGGGCCGCCTATCTGCTCTACCAGGACCGGCGCCGGTACGCGGGCGGCATCCTGATCGTCTCGCCCACGCCGCTGCTGGTGGCGTACACCGAGGGCGTGCTGCCCTCGCTCGGCGAGGAGGGCCAGGTCGCCATCCGCGCCATCGGCTCCCTCGTCGACGGCGCCGAGGCGACCCTGTACGACTCCCCGGCGGTGGCCCGGGCCAAGGGGTCGCACCGGATGCTGAAGGTGCTGCGGAAGGCGGCGCGCGGCGCGCTGGAGAGCGGCGGCCGGGCCGCGGCGCAGCTGACCCTCGGCGAGCCCGACGAGGCCCCCGCACCCTCGGTGACCCCCACCCGGCTGCGGGTCGTCGCCTTCGGCCGCAGGCTGGAGCTGGAGGCCGCCGACCTGGACCGCGTCCGGCAGAGCGCCCTCAGCGGCACCGCCCCGGTGAACCTCCTGCGCCCCCGCGCCCGCAAGCTGCTCCTGGACGCCCTGTGGGAGCGCTCCGGCGCGGCCGGCCGGCACAGCGACCCCGAGCTCGCCGCCGAGCTGCGCTCCTCCTTCGACGAGGACGTGACCACCGAGGACTCGTTCATCGCGTTCCTCGACGCCTGGTGGCCCGAGCTGACCCCGGAGGCGATCCTCACCGCCATGGCCGACGAACGGCGGCTCGGCCGCTGGGCCCGGCGCATCCTCAACCCGGGCGAGGTCCGCAAGGTCGCCCGGGCCCTCAAGCGGGACGGCCGCTCGGTGCACGACATCGCCATGCTCGACGAGCTCCAGGCGATCCTCGGCGCCCCGCTCCGCCCGCGGAAGCGGCGCGAGTACGACCCGCTGGACCAGCTCACCGGTCTGGAGGAGCTGATGCCGGTGCGCGAGGAGACACAGCGCGAGCGCGCCGAGCGGCTCGCCCAGGAGCGCACCGAGTACGCGCACGTCATCGTGGACGAGGCGCAGGACCTCACCCCGATGCAGTGGCGCATGGTCGGCCGCCGTGGCCGGCATGCCACCTGGACGGTCGTCGGCGACCCGGCCCAGTCCTCCTGGTCCGACCCCGACGAGGCCGCCGAGGCCCGTGACGAGGCCCTCGGCACCCGCCCGCGCCGCCGCTTCGAGCTGACCGTGAACTACCGCAACCCGGCCGAGATCGCCGAGCTGGCCGCGAAGGTGCTGGCCCTGGCCATGCCCGGCGCCGAATCCCCGTCGGCGGTCAGGTCGACGGGGGTCGTGCCCCGCTTCGAGGCCGTCACCGGCAGCCTGGGCGCCACCGTCCGCGCGGAGGCCGGGCGGCTTCTGGAGCGGGTCGACGGCACCGTCGGCGTCGTGGTCGCCATGAACCGCCGCGAGGAGGCGAGACGCTGGCTCGCCGGGCTCGGCGACCGGGTCGTGGCCCTCGGCAGCCTCGAGGCCAAGGGCCTGGAGTACGACGCCACGGTCGTCGTCTCACCTGCGGAGATCGCGGACGAGAGCCCGGCCGGCCTGCGGGTGCTGTACGTGGCCCTCACCCGGGCCACGCAGCAGCTCACGGTGGTCTCCGGGGACCGTGACGAGCCGGACGCGAACGGCGTCCCGGACCTTCTGAGGGACTGAACAGCTGACGGTTTCCTGTGAACTCCCCGGACGGGAATGGTCTTCGGGCATCCGTTTGTTAGCCTGGTCGTGACACCGGCTCGATCCAAGCCCCCGGGCCCAACCTTCGTCGCTACGAGCGACCACTTGCCGCGAGGCGAGCATGGCGGGTCGGTGTCATGAACGCGAGAGAGGCCCACGTCACCTGTGATGTGGGCCTCTCTCGTTGCCTTCTCCCGGGCGCCTCCCGGTGCCCTCGGCGACTTGATTGAGAACAAAACGATCGCAATCCGGGGCGGCTTTCACGTACTCGTGGGTAGGTGCGACGATCGGACGGCAAACCCGCGACCCAGCAGTGCAGAGGAAGTCGGCCATGGCAACGGCGCCCAGCGTCTCCTACTCGATCACGGTCCGTCTGGAGGTGCCCGCGAGCGGAACGGCGGTCTCCCAGATCACCACGGCCGTGGAGTCCCACGGAGGCTCGGTGACCGGCCTCGACGTCACCGCCTCCGGCCACGAGAAGCTCCGCATCGACGTCACCATCGCCGCCACCTCCACCGCCCACGCCGACGAGATCGTCGTGCAGCTGCGCGGCATCGAGGGCGTCACCCTCGGCAAGGTCTCCGACCGTACGTTCCTGATGCACCTCGGCGGCAAGATCGAGATGGCGTCCAAGCACCCCATCCGCAACCGTGACGACCTCTCGATGATCTACACGCCGGGCGTGGCCCGGGTCTGCATGGCGATCGCCGAGAACCCCGAGGACGCCCGCCGCCTCACCATCAAGCGCAACTCCGTTGCGGTCGTGACGGACGGCTCGGCCGTGCTGGGCCTCGGCAACATCGGCCCGAAGGCCGCGCTGCCGGTCATGGAGGGCAAGGCGGCCCTCTTCAAGCGGTTCGCCGGCATCGACGCCTGGCCGCTGTGCCTGGACACCCAGGACACCGACGCGATCGTCGAGATCGTCAAGGCCATCGCCCCCGGCTTCGCGGGCATCAACCTCGAGGACATCTCCGCCCCCCGCTGCTTCGAGATCGAGGCCCGGCTGCGCGAGGCCCTCGACATCCCCGTCTTCCACGACGACCAGCACGGCACCGCCATCGTCGTCCTCGCCTCCCTCACGAACGCCCTGCGTGTCGTGAACAAGGGCATAGGGGACGTGCGGGTCGTCATGTCCGGCGCCGGCGCGGCCGGCACCGCCATCCTCAAGCTGCTGCTCGCGGCCGGCGTGAAGAACGCGGTCGTCGCCGACATCCACGGCGTCGTGCACGCGGACCGCGCGGACCTGGTCGACGCGGCCCCGGACTCGGCGCTGCGCTGGATCGCCGACAACACCAACCCCGAGGGCCTCACCGGCACCCTGAAGGAGGCCGTGCGCGGCGCGGACGTCTTCATCGGCGTCTCCGCCCCGAACGTCCTCGACGGCGACGACGTGGCCGCCATGGCCGACGACTCGATCGTGTTCGCGCTCGCGAATCCGGACCCCGAGGTCGACCCGGCGATCGCCCGCCAGACGGCCGCCGTCGTGGCCACCGGCCGCTCCGACTTCCCCAACCAGATCAACAACGTGCTGGTCTTCCCGGGCGTCTTCCGCGGCCTGCTGGACGCGCAGTCCCGCACCGTCAACACCGAGATGATGCTCGCGGCCGCGAAGGCCCTCGCGGACGTCGTGAGCGACGACGAGCTCAACCCGAACTACATCATCCCGAGCGTCTTCAACGACAAGGTCGCCGGCGCGGTGGCGGGTGCGGTGCGGGACGCCGCGAAGGCGGCGGGAGCGTCGGCCTCGTAGGCTCGGGGCACCGGGCGCGGGGGTTGTGAGGCTCGCCACGGCGGCCCCCGCCACGGCGCGTCGCGGAACCTCGCGCCGCGGACGGCCCTCTAGGGTTGCGCCCGACCCAACCGCCCATCGTGTGACTCCCAAGGGTTGTCATACGACTCCGTGCGGGTGCCGGATTGGCTTTCGCGCCGCTGGTAGGGGCAGGATGCGTCTCTGGGCGCGTGCACAACGACTTTCGCTGTGCCCAACATGCGGCTCCGCCGCGTGGCACGCCGCAACGGCAAGAAGAACACGGGAGTAACAACATGAACCGCAGTGAGCTGGTGGCCGCGCTGGCCGACCGCGCCGAGGTGACCCGCAAGGACGCCGACGCAGTGCTGGCCGCGTTCGCCGAGGTCGTCGGCGACATCGTCTCCAAGGGCGACGAGAAGGTCACGATCCCCGGCTTCCTGACCTTCGAGCGCACCCACCGTGCCGCTCGCACCGCCCGCAACCCGCAGACCGGCGACCCGATCCAGATCCCGGCCGGCTACAGCGTCAAGGTCTCCGCGGGCTCGAAGCTCAAGGAAGCGGCAAAGGGCAAGTGACCTTGCCGTCTACGCCTCACCGGACGGTGTACGGCGCGTAGGCAACGTGATGGGGCGGCACCCGGTTTTCCGGGTGCCGCCCCATCGTTGTGCGCAGGCGGAGGGCCTCGAGCGCCGACCGGGCCGGTTTCTGCCGGCCCGGTCGGACGAGGAGTGCTAGCCCAGTGCCTTCCCCGGCAGCTCGACCTTCGCGCCGAGCTCCACGAGCTTCTCCATGAAGTTCTCGTAGCCGCGGTTGATCAGGTCGATGCCGTGGACCCGGGAGGTGCCCTGGGCCGCGAGGGCGGCGATCAGGTACGAGAAGCCGCCGCGGAGGTCGGGGATGACCAGATCGGCGCCCTGGAGCTTCGTGGGGCCGGACACGACCGCCGAGTGGAGGAAGTTGCGCTGGCCGAAGCGGCAGTTCGAGCCGCCCAGGCACTCGCGGTACAGCTGGATGTGGGCGCCCATCTGGTTGAGCGCGGAGGTGAAGCCCAGACGGGACTCGTAGACCGTCTCGTGGATGATCGACAGGCCCGTGGCCTGCGTCAGGGCGACGACCAGCGGCTGCTGCCAGTCCGTCTGGAAACCGGGGTGGACGTCCGTCTCCAGCGCGATGGACTTCAGCTGGCCGCCCGGGTGCCAGAAGCGGATGCCCTCGTCGTCGATCTCGAAGGCACCGCCCACCTTGCGGTAGGTGTTCAGGAAGGTCATCATCGAGCGCTGCTGGGCGCCGCGGACGTAGATGTTGCCCTCGGTCGCCAGCGCCGCGGACGCCCAGGAGGCGGCCTCCAGACGGTCCGACAGGGCGGCGTGGTTGTAGCCGCCGAGCTTGTCGACGCCGGTGATGCGGATCGTGCGGTCGGTGTCCATCGCGATGATGGCACCCATCTTCTGGAGCACGCAGATGAGATCCTCGATCTCCGGCTCCACGGCCGCGTTCGCGAGCTCGGTGACGCCCTCCGCCAGGACGGCCGTCAGCAGCACCTGCTCGGTCGCGCCGACCGACGGGTACGGCAGCACGATCTTCGTGCCGCGCAGCCGCTGCGGGGCCTCCAGGTACTGGCCGTCCTCCCGCTTCTCGATCTTCGCGCCGAACTGACGCAGCACGTCGAAGTGGAAGTCGATGGGCCGGCCGCCGATGTCGCAGCCGCCCAGGCCCGGGATGAACGCGTGGCCGAGGCGGTGCAGGAGCGGGCCGCAGAACAGGATCGGGATCCGGCTCGAGCCCGCGTGGGCGTCGATGTCGGCGACGTTGGCGCTCTCCACGTAGGTCGGGTCGAGCACCAGCTCGCCCGGCTCCTCGCCCGGCCGGACCGTCACACCGTGCAGCTGGAGCAGGCCGCGTACGACCCGCACGTCACGGATGTCCGGAACATTGCGCAGCCGACTCGGCTCACTGCCCAGCAGGGCGGCGACCATGGCCTTGGGTACGAGGTTCTTCGCACCGCGGACACGGATCTCGCCCTCGAGCGGGGTGCCGCCGTGGACAAGCAGTACGTCGTCAGAGCCGTTGACGGTCATGTATCTCGCGTTCCATGGATGGTGGATTGGGGCAAGGGCCGGTTGGTGTCGGGGCAGGGCCAGATGAGACAGAGTAATCGCCGTCGCCCCCTGTCCCGTAAGCCCAGGGACCACCCAGCTACGTCATAGCTGTGTCACAACACGAACCGTTTCCCACCGGGCACATGGGGTCACCAACGGCCGCCGCGCGGGCCTGTGCGCCCGGACCGCGCCCGTGCGCGTCCCGTGTGCCCGCATTGCCTCCCCACTTCGCCGGAAGATGCGGGATCATGTCTGGCATGACCGAGGTGTCCTCGCTCACAGGGCGGCTGCTCGTGGCAACGCCCGCCCTGGCGGACCCGAACTTCGACCGTGCGGTGGTGCTCCTCCTCGACCACGACGAGGAGGGCTCCCTCGGTGTCGTCCTCAACCGGCCCACGCCGGTGGGCGTGAGCGACATCCTGGAGGGCTGGGCGGATCTCACCGGTGAACCCGGCGTCGTCTTCCAGGGCGGCCCGGTGTCCCTGGACTCGGCCCTCGGGATCGCCGTCATCCCCGGCGGCGCGGCCGTCGACGGCACCCCGCTCGGCTGGCGCCGGGTGCACGGCGCGATCGGCCTCGTCGACCTGGAGGCCCCGCCGGAGCTGCTGGCCTCGGCCCTCGGCTCCCTGCGGATCTTCGCCGGATACGCCGGCTGGGGTCCGGGCCAGCTGGAGGACGAGCTGGGCGAGGGCGCCTGGTACGTCGTGGAGTCCGAGCCCGGCGACGTCTCCTCGCCGTCCCCCGAGAGACTCTGGCGCGAGGTCCTGCGCCGCCAGCGCAGCGAACTCGCGATGGTGGCGACCTATCCGGACGACGCTTCGCTCAACTGACGCGGGGCGGGTGATCAGGGAACACTCGTCAACCTGGATCACCCGTTCGGGTGTCTGTGGCAGTGTTCGAATCCGGTGTCTCGGCGTGGGGCGTAGCGTCACCGGCATGAAGCAGGTGGTGCAGGTCAGGCTCTTGCCGACGCCGGAAGAGGCGACGGCGCTGGAGGCGACCCTGCGTGCCTGCAACGAAGCGGCGACCTGGGTCAGTCGCGTCGCCTTCGAAGCGAATGTGAAGAGGAACTTTCCGCTGCGCAAGCTCGTCTACGACGAAGCGAAGACGCGGTGGGGCCTGGGCGCGCAGGCTGCCCAGCATGTGATCAAGAAGACGTGTGACGCATATGCCGCACTCCATGCCAATCTGAAGGCCGGGAATCTGGGGAAGCCAGGGTCGAGGCGGTATCGGCGGGTGGTGGAGAGGCCGATCACTTTTCGGCCGGAGGGTGCGCAGCCGTACGACGACCGGATGCTGTCCTGGCGGATCGACGAGTGCCAGGTGTCGATCTGGACTGTGTTCGGGCGGTTGAAGGGCGTGGCGTTCACTGCCTGGGCGGAGGGCCTGGCCGCGCTGACCCTGTATCGCAAGGGCGAGTCTGATCTTGTCTGCCGGGGCGAGGTGTGGTTCTTGTCGGCCACCTGCGAGGTCCCCGAGGCTCCGCTGAACGCCCAGCCGGTCGACTTCCTCGGCGTTGACCTCGGGATCGTGAACATCGCCACCACCAGCGACGGCGAGATCATGGCGGGACGCGAGCTGAACCGGTTTCGAGGCCGGGAACGCAGGCTCCGCAGCAAGCTGCGGAGGAAGGGCACCACCTCCGCGAAGCGGCGGTTGAAGAGACGGGGCCGCAGGGAATCGCGGCGGGCGAGAGAGGTCAATCACAAGATCGCGAAGCGCGTGGTGGCCGAGGCGGAACGCACCGATCGCGGGATTGCTCTGGAAGATCTCACGGGCATCCGCGAGCGGGTACGGCTTCGAAAGCCCCAACGGGCCACCCACTCCTCCTGGGCTTTTGCCCAGTTGGGGACGTTCATCGCGTACAAGGCCCGTCGTGCGGGAGTACCGGTGGTGTACGTCGATCCGGCGTACACCTCGCGTACCTGTGCCGAGTGCGGGCACATCGACAGGGCGAACAGGGTCTCCCAGGCCTGGTTCGCGTGCCGGAACTGCGGATTCGTTGATCACGCGGACCGGAACAGCTCCCGTAACATCCGCGCGCGAGCGTGGATGTTGTGGCGAAGCGGGGCGCAATCAGCCGCCTCTGCCCCACCGGGAAAGCCTCCGGATGGGGCTGGACGCAAGCGACGTGCCACAGCCGGTGGCGCCCGTTGTGCAAGCACGGGAACCATAGTCCCGAGCAGTTGATTACCCTTGGCGCCATGAGCACTCTTGAGCCTGAGACCCAGCCCCAGCGCGGCACTGGGACGGGAACCCTCGTAGAGCCGACGCCGCAGGTGTCGCACGGCGACGGGGACCACGAGCGCTACGCCCACTACGTCCAGAAGGACAAGATCATGGCGAGCGCCCTCGACGGGACGCCCGTCGTGGCGCTGTGCGGCAAGGTCTGGGTGCCCGGCCGCGACCCGAAGAAGTACCCCGTCTGCCCCATGTGCAAGGAGATCTTCGAGTCGATGGCCGGTGGCGGCGACGACAAGGGCAAGGGCGGCGGCGACAAGAAGTAGCCGTAGGGACTTTCCGAGGCCCCCGGGGTGCGCTGCGACGCGCCGCGGGGGCCTTTGCGTGGTTCCGGCGCTTTCGGCCGCCTTTGCCGTTGCACGGGGTGCGTCGGGTGGTCACAGAGTGGTTGAGACCTCTTGTCGGCGTGTTCATGTAGTCCCTAGCCTCCGATGTGTTGTGCAGAGCGAAACAGTCATTGCGTATGTTGCAACGCTCGGAGGATCGCGCCATGAAGCTCCCCACCCGACTGGCCGCGCTCGCGGCCGCCGCCCTGGTCGCCACCGCCTGCGCCCCCCAGACATCCGACAACTCCTCTTCCGACACGGACGACAAGACGGGCACGCTGCGCGTCTGGCTCTTCCAGGAAGTCGGCAACACGCCCAAGGAGAGGGTCGTCGACTCGGTCGTCGCCGCCTTCGAGAAGGCCCACGAGGGCGCGAAGGTCGACGTCGAGTACATCCCGGTCGAGACCCGCGCCCAGCGCGTCAAGGCCGCGTTCAACGACCCCGGGTCCGCCCCCGACGTCATGGAGTACGGCAACACCGACACGGCCGGCTACGTCCACGACGGCGGACTCCTGGACGTCACCGAGGAGTTCGGCGACTGGAGCGAGGCCAAGGCGACCGACCCCACCGCCAAGCAGTCCGTCACCGTCGACGGAAAGCTCTACGGCGCCCCCTTCTACGTCGGCGTCCGCGCCCTCTACTACCGCACGGACGTCTTCGCGGAACTCGGTCTGCAGGTCCCGAAGACCATGGCCGAGCTGGCGACGACCGCCCGCAGGATCCGCGCCGCGAAGCCCGATCTGTACGGCCTGGTCGTCGGCGGCGCCTACACCTACGGCGCGATGCCCTTCGTGTGGGCCAACGGCGGTGAACTCGCCACCGGCAAGAGCGGCTCGTACGCCTCCGGCATCGACAGCGCGGCCGCCCGCAAGGGCATCACCGCGTACACGTCCCTCTTCTCCGACGACAACTGTCCCGCCGCCAAGTGCGCGGGCATGGGCGGCAACGACACCGTCACCGCGTTCGCCGCGGGCAAGGCGGGCATGGCGATCGGCGGCGACTTCAGCCACACGGCCGTGGAGGCCGGCAAGGTGAAGGGCGAGTACGCCGTCGTACCGCTGCCGGGTGTGACGGCCGGCTCGATCGCCCCGGCCTTCGCGGGCGGCAACAACATCGGCGTCCTGAAGAGCACCTCGCACCGCACCCTCGCCGTCCGGCTGATGGAGGCCCTCGCCTCGAAGAAGACGCAGGCCGCGCTGTTCGACGCGATGGGCTTCCTGCCCACCTTCACGGACGTCCGCGACCAGGCCGCCGCGAAGGAACCCTTCGTGAAGCCCTTCGTGCGGACCCTGGCCGCCGGAACCGAGTTCGTGCCCGCGTCGCCCGCGTGGTCGCAGATCGACTCGTCCCTCGTCCTGCCGACGATGTTCCAGGAGGTCGTCAGCGGCAAGAAGGACGTGGCCGCGGCTTCGGCGGAGGCGGCGAAGAAGATGGACGCCGCGTTCGGCAGCGTGGGCTGAACCGGTGACCGTGACCGACACGGCGGTCGTGGAGAAGCGCACCGCGCCCTCCGCGCCGCCGGTACGAAGGAGGCGGAGCCGGGCCGGCCTGACCCCCTGGCTCTACCTCGCGCCCGCTCTCGTCGTGCTGGCCGCGCTGCTCGCCTACCCCGTCTACCAGCTCGGCCTCATCTCGCTCTTCCGGTACACCCAGGCCCAGGTCAGCGGCGGACAGCCCACCACCTTCCGGGGTTTCGGCAACTACGCGGACGTCTTCTCCGACGACCGGTTCTGGCAGGTGCTCCTGTCGACGGTCGTCTTCGCGGCGGCCTGTGTGGTCTGCACCCTCGCCGTCGGCTGCGCGCTCGCCGTGCTCCTCACCCGCGTGCGCGCCGTGCCCCGGCTCGCGCTGATGCTGGCCGCGATGGGCGCCTGGGCGACCCCCGCGGTCACCGGCTCCACGGTCTGGCTGTTCCTGTTCGACCCCGACTTCGGCCCGGTCGACCGGCTGTTGGGCCTCGGCGACCACTCATGGACGTACGGCCGCTTCAGCGCCTTCTTCCTCGTCCTGCTCGAAGTGGTCTGGTGCTCCTTCCCGTTCGTGATGGTCACCGTCTACGCCGGGATCCGCTCCGTGCCGTCCGAGGTCCTGGAGGCGGCCGCCCTGGACGGCGCCTCGCAGTGGCGGATCTGGCGGTCCGTGCTGGCCCCGATGCTGCGGCCGATCCTCGTGGTCGTCACCGTCCAGTCGGTCATCTGGGACTTCAAGGTCTTCACCCAGATCTACGTGATGACGAACGGGGGCGGCATCGCCGGCCAGAACCTCGTCCTGAACGTCTACGCCTACCAACAGGCCTTCGCGTCCTCGCAGTACGGCCTCGGCTCGGCGATCGGCGTCGTGATGCTGCTGATCTTGCTCGCCGTGACGCTGGTGTACCTGCGGCTGCTGCGCCGGCAGGGGGAGGAACTGTGAAGGGAGCAGGTGTGCGTTCCGTGCGGGGCCTGGCGACCCGTCCGTGGCGGCTCGCCGCCGAGGCCTGCGCGCTGCTGGTCGCGGTGGTCGTCGCCTTCCCGCTCTACTGGATGGTGCTGGGCGCCTTCAAACCGGCCGGGGAGATCCGCTCGAGCGAACCACGGCCGTGGACCCTCGCGCCCTCTCTGGATTCCTTCCGGCGCGTCTTCGGGCAGCAGGAATTCGGCCGCTACTTCCTCAACAGCCTTGTCGTGGCCGGCGCGGTGGTGATCGCCTCCGGGCTGATCGCGTTTCTCGCCGCGACCGCCGTGACCCGATTCCGGTTCCGCTTCCGGACCACCCTGCTGATCATGTTCCTGGTGGCCCAGATGGTCCCCGTGGAGGCGCTCACGATCCCGTTGTTCTTCCTCATGCGGGACTTCGGTCAGTTGAACACCCTGGGGTCCCTGATCCTGCCTCACATCGCCTTCTCGCTGCCCTTCGCGATCTGGATGCTGAGAGGGTTCGTGAAAGCGGTTCCGGAGGCGCTGGAGGAGACCGCGTACCTCGACGGGGCGAGCCGCGCGCGCTTTCTGTGGCAGATCCTTTTCCCGCTCGTCCTGCCGGGCCTGGTGGCCACGAGCGTGTTTTCCTTCATCTCCGCCTGGAACGACTTCCTGTTCGCCAAGTCCTTCATCATCAGCGACACCTCGCAGTCGACACTGCCGATGGCCCTGCTGGTCTTCTACAAGCCGGACGACCCCGACTGGGGCGGCGTGATGGCGGGCTCCACGGTCATGACGATTCCGGTTCTGGTGTTCTTCGTACTCGTACAGCGACGGCTGGTCTCCGGGCTGGGCGGAGCGGTAAAGGACTGATGTGACTTCTGCGATCGACCTCGTCGACCTCGTCCCCGCGCCGCGTGCCGTCGACGGCCCCAAGCGCTGCGGTGTCGTCATCGACGAGCACACCACCGTGTGGGCCGCGCCCGGCACGGAGGGCACCGAACGCTGGCTGCGCGCGACCCTGGGCGCGGCCTTCGGCGTGCCCCTGCGACCCGGGCCGCAGGGCGCCCGCGACTCCGTACAGCTGTGTCTGGACGACACGATGGAACCGGAGGCGTACAAGCTGAGCGTCCTCGCCACCTGCGGCATCGAGATCCGCGGCGGAGGCCCGGCCGGCGTCTTCTGGGGCGCGCAGACGCTGCGCCAACTGCTCGGCCGGCACGCCTTCCGGCGCGCCCCCGTGCGGCCCGGCATCACCTACGGCGTCCCGCACCAGGTCATCGAGGACGCCCCCCGCTTCCGCTGGCGCGGCCTCATGCTCGACGTGGCCCGGCACTTCATGCCCAAGGACGGTGTCCTGCGCTACCTGGACCTGATGGCGGCGCACAAACTCAACGTCTTCCACTTTCATCTGACGGACGATCAGGGCTGGCGGATCGAGATCGAGCGGTACCCGCGGCTGACCGAGGTCGGTTCCTGGCGGGCGCGCACGAAATTCGGCCACCGGGCCTCACCGCTGTGGGAGGAGAAGCCGCACGGTGGCTTCTACACGCGCGACGACATCCGGGAGATCGTCGCCTACGCCGCCGAGCGGCATATCACCGTGGTCCCCGAAATCGACGTCCCCGGCCACTCGCAGGCCGCGATCGCCGCGTATCCGGAACTCGGCAACACCGACGTCGTCGACACGACCGCCCTCTCCGTGTGGGACACCTGGGGGATCAATCCCAACGTACTCGCCCCCACCGACAACACCCTGCGCTTCTACGAGGGGGTCTTCGAGGAACTGCTGGAGCTGTTCCCCTCGGAGTTCATTCACGTGGGGGGTGACGAATGTCCCAAGGACCAGTGGCGGCGGTCGCCGGCCGCGCAGGCCCGCATCGAAGAACTCGGACTCGCCGACGAGGACGGGCTCCAGTCCTGGTTCGTCCGGCACTTCGACAAGTGGCTCTCCGCGCGCGGGCGCCGGCTCATCGGCTGGGACGAGATCCTGGAGGGCGGGCTCGCGGACGGGGCGGCCGTGTCGTCCTGGCGGGGCTACGCGGGCGGGATCGCCGCCGCGCGGGCCGGGCACGACGTCGTGATGTGCCCCGAGCAACAGGTGTACCTGGACCACCGGCAGGACGGCGGCGCGGACGAGCCCGTGCCGATCGGGTTCGTGCGCACCCTGGAGGACGTCTACCGGTTCGAACCCGTTCCCGCGGAGCTGACATCCGAGGAGGCGGAGCATGTGCTCGGCACGCAGGCCAACCTGTGGACCGAGGTGATGGAGGACCCCGCGCGCGTGGATTACCAGGCCTTCCCCCGGCTCGCGGCCTTCGCCGAGGTCGCGTGGAGCGCCCTGCCCGCCCCGGAGGAACGGGACTTCGCCGACTTCGAGCGACGGATGGAGGCCCACTACGAGCGGCTGGACGCGCTGGGCGTCGGCTACCGCCCGCCCGCCGGCCCCAGGCCGTGGCAGCGGCGGCCGGGTGTCCCGGGGCGTCCGATCGACGGCCCGCCCCCGAACCGGTGATACCGCGCGTCCTGGACAAACCCCGCCATAGCCGCCGAAGAGTGGCGATTCGCTCGCACCGGTGATGCCGTACAAAACGGACCATCTCCTCGGTGAGGTGGGCGAATGCCTCCTAGCGGACCCCCGCGTTCGGGTGTTGCGAAGATGTGCCAGAGTTGCCACGTCCGCCCTGTCAGCACGTACCGTACGGCAGCACAGGTGGGACCAGGTGGGGCAGCGGGAAGGGGCAGCCGGTTTTGACCACGCACGCACCGCAGGCGGGGCAGGCCGTCACGCTGCCCACGACGCTGGACGAGGCCGTGGCGGCGCTTGCCGCCATGCCCGCCGCCGTGCCCGTGGCCGGCGGCACCGACCTCATGGCCGCCGTCAACTCGGGACAGCTCAGGCCCACCGCACTGGTCGGCCTCGGCCGCATCAGCGAGATCCGCGGCTGGCAGTACCAGGACGGCCACGCGCTGCTCGGCGCCGGACTCACCCACGCACGCATGGGCCGCCCCGACTTCGCCGCCCTGATCCCGGCGCTCGCCGCGGCCGCGCGCGCCGCGGGACCGCCGCAGATCCGCAACGCGGGCACCCTCGGCGGCAACATCGCCTCGGCCGCTCCCACGGGCGACGCGCTGCCCGTGCTGGCCGCGCTGGAGGCGACCCTGATCATCGTGGGCCCGGGCGGAGCCCGCCGTGAGATGCCGGTGTCGCACCTGCTGGCCGGCATGGAGATGCTGCGCGGCGGCGAACTCATCGGGTACGTGCGCGTGCCCCTGCTGCACGCGCCGCAGATCTTCCTGAAGGCGACCGGCCGCACCGGCCCGGGCCGTGCGGTGGCCTCCGTGGCGCTGGTCCTCGACCCCGCCCGGCGCGGTGTCAGGTGCGCCGTCGGAGCCATAGCGCCGATGCCGCTGCGGCCGCTGGAGGCCGAGCAGTGGGTCGCCCGGCTCATCGACTGGGACAACAGCCGCACCATCGTCCCCGAGGCGCTGACCGCCTTCGGGGAGTACGTCGCCGCCGCCTGCATCCCCGACCCGGTGCCGGGCGTGGACGGCTCCGTACCGGAACTTCCGCCTGCCGTACTGCACCTGCGGCGCACTGTCGCCGCGCTGGCCCGACGAGCACTGGGGAGGGCGCTGTCGTGAGCGACGACCAGCACGGACCCGGACACGGACACGGACAGGAAGACGGGCAGGGCCAGGGCGCGCCGCAGGGCGGCGGCCGCTGGGACCCGCTGCCCCAGGGGGACTACGACGACGGCGCGACCGCCTTCGTGAAACTCCCCGAGGGCGGCATCGACGCCTTCCTGGCCGCCCGCGGCGACAGCCCGCTCGCCGCGCCCGGCCACGGGTACGTGCCGCCGCAGATAGCGGTGGCGCCCCCCACGGACGGCACCGGAACCTGGGCCGCCCCGGCCGGCGGCTCCGACTGGCCCGCCCCGCAGGACACCCCGCAGACGGTGGGCGACGACCGGTTCACGTACCACCCCGGCGCGACCGGCCAGTGGGCCTTCGAGGACACCTCCGGGCCGTCGGACGCACCGCGGTCGGCGCCCGGCCACGACGTGACGGGCCAGTGGTCGATCCCCGTCGCGGGCGGCGACCTGCCCGACGAGTCGGGCGAGTTCACCACCTCGGCCCTGGTCGAACAGTGGGGCGGCACGCCCCCGGCCACCCTGCCCGGCGGCGCGTCCGCGCCCTGGGCGACGGAACCGGCCGGCCCGGGCGACCAGGCGTGGGGGCAGCACACCGGCGAGGCGGACACGGCCGCGCGACCGGCGACGGACCTGCCCGCGTACGGGCACGCGCCGGAGCACGGCCCGGTGGCCGTGGACCCCGACCGGCACCGTCCCGCAGCCGAGCACACCGGGCAGCACACGCACCCGACCGGGACGTTCGCCCCGGAGATCTCCGCCGAGGCGTACACGGTGGCCCCGAACGGCCCCCGGGAGACCGCCGGGCGGGACGCTCAGCGGGCCGCTGAGGCCGAGGGGACCGCCGAGGCGCCCGAGGACGCCGAGCGCGCCCACGAGGCCGCTCACGAGCCCGCTGAGGCCGCCCACGGCCCCGCGGAGCCGCCCACCGAACCCGCCGCCCCGCACGGACAGGCACGCGGCCCGGCCGAGACGCCCGAGGACCGGTCCGCCACCGCGGACACCTCGCACGATCCCGAGGCGGACGCGGCCCACGACACCGCCGCCCCGCGGCACACCGACGCCGCCGGGTCCGCTGAGTCCGACGGGCCCGCCGAGGAGACGGACGACGCCCCGGCGCCGTTCCACGAGGAACACCCCCTCGCCGCCTACGTGCTGCGCGTCAACGGCTCCGACCGCCCCGTCACCGACGCCTGGATCGGCGAGTCCCTGCTCTACGTCCTGCGCGAGCGGCTCGGCCTCGCGGGCGCCAAGGACGGCTGCTCGCAGGGCGAGTGCGGGGCCTGCAACGTCCAGGTGGACGGGCGGCTCGTCGCCTCCTGCCTGGTCCCGGCCGTCACCACCGCCGGCAGCGAGATCCGCACCGTCGAGGGCCTGGCCGTCGACGGCCGGCCCTCGGACGTGCAGCGGGCGCTCGCCAGGTGCGGCGCCGTGCAGTGCGGCTTCTGCGTGCCCGGCATGGCGATGACCGTGCACGACCTGCTGGAGGGCAACCCGGCCCCCACCGAACTGGAGGCCCGCCAGGCCCTGTGCGGCAACCTGTGCCGCTGCTCCGGCTACCGGGGCGTCCTGCGGGCCGTCCAGGACGTCGTCGCCGAACGCGAGGCGGTCGCCGCCGCCGACGCCGACACGGACGGCGACGAGGCACGGATCCCGCACCAGGCGGGACCGGGCGCCGGAGGCGTCCACCCGTCGGCGTTCGAGAACCCGGCACAGCCCCACCCGCACGACCCGGCGTACGGACAGGGCCAGGACGGAGGCCAGTCATGAGCAACGAGACAGTCACCGCGACGACCCCCGTGGATCCCGCCTCGGCCCCCGAGCCGATCCCGCACGGCCTCGGCGCCTCCCTGCAGCCCGCCGACGCGCGCGCCAAGACGGAGGGCACCTTCCCGTACGCGGCCGACCTGTGGGCCGAGGGACTGCTGTGGGCGGCCGTGCTGCGCTCACCGCACCCGCACGCGCGCATCGTGTCCATCGACACGTCCCACGCGCGTGAGATGCCCGGCGTCCGGGCCGTCATCACCCACGAGGACGTCCCCGGCCGCACCCTGCACGGGCGCGGCAAGGCCGACCGCCCGGTGTTCGCCTCCGACGTCGTACGCCACCACGGCGAGCCCATCGCGGCCGTCGCCGCCGACCACCCGGACACCGCGCGGATGGCCGCCGCGGCCGTCATCGTCGAGTACGAGGTGCTCGACCCGGTCATCGACCCCGAACAGGCCTTCGAGGCGGAGGCGCTGCACCCCGACGGCAACCTGATCCGGCACATCCCGCTCCACCACGGCGACCCGTCCGCGGCCGGCGAGGTCGTCGTCGAGGGCCAGTACCGCATCGGCCGCGCCGACCCCGCCCCGATCGGCGCCGAGGCCGGCCTCGCCGTGCCCCGCCCCGACGGCGGTGTGGAGCTCTACCTCGCCTCCACCGACCCGCACGCCGACCGGGACACCGCCGCCGCCTGCTACGGCCTCGAACCCGAGCGCGTGAAGATCGTCGTCACCGGGGTGCCCGGCGCCACCGCCGACCGCGAGGACCAGGGCTTCCAGCTCCCGCTCGGCCTGCTCGCGCTGAAGACCGGCTGCCCGGTGAAACTCACGGCCACGCGCGAGGAGTCCTTCCTCGGCCACGCCCACAGACATCCGACGCTGCTGCGCTACCGCCACCACGCCGACGCCGACGGCCGGCTCGTGAAGGTCGAGGCGCAGATCCTGCTGGACGCGGGCGCGTACGCCGACACCTCCGCCGAGGCCCTGGCCGCCGCCGTCTCCTTCGCCTGCGGCCCCTACGTCGTCCCGAACGCCTTCATCGAGGGCTGGGCGGTACGCACCAACAACCCGCCGTCGGGCCATGTGCGCGGCGAGGGCGCGATGCAGGTCTGCGCCGCCTACGAGGCGCAGATGGACAAACTGGCGAAGAAGCTCGGCGTCGACCCGGCGGAGCTGCGGCTGCGCAACGCCATGGCGACCGGCGACGTCCTGCCGACCGGCCAGACGGTGACCTGCCCGGCCCCCGTGGCCGAACTCCTCCAGGCCGTCCAGGAGTTCCCTCTCCCGGCGCTCCCCAAGGACACGCCCGAGGAGGACTGGCTGCTGCCCGGCGGCCCCGAGGGCGCGGGCGAACCGGGCGCGGTGCGCCGGGGCGTCGGCTACGGCCTCGGCATGGTGCACATGCTGGGCGCGGAGGGCGCCGACGAGGTCTCCACGGCGACCGTGAAGGTCCAGGACGGTGTCGCCACGGTCCTGTGCGCGGCAGTGGAGACCGGCCAGGGCTTCACGACGCTGGCCCGCCAGATCGTCCAGGAGACGCTGGGCGTCGACGAGGTCCACGTGGCCCCCGTCGACACCGACCAGCCCCCCGCCGGCCCCGGCTGCCGGGGCCGCCACACGTGGGTCTCGGGCGGCGCGGTGGAGCGCGCGGCGAAGATGGTCCGCACGCAGCTGCTCCAGCCCCTGGCGCACAAGTTCGGCATGTCCACGGAGCTGCTCCAGATCACCGACGGCAAGATCACCTCGTACGACGGCGTCCTGTCGACGACCGTCACCGAGGAGATGCACGGCAAGGAGCTGTGGGCGACGGCCCAGTGCCGCCCGCACCCGACCGAGCCGCTGGACGCGGCCGGCCAGGGCGACGCCTTCGTCGGCCTCGCCTTCTGCGCGATCCGCGCGGTCGTGGACGTCGACATCGAGCTCGGCTCGGTCCGGGTCGTCGAACTGGCGGTCGCCCAGGACGTCGGCCGGATCCTCAACCCGGCGCAGCTCACCGCACGCATCGAGGCCGGTGTGACGCAGGGCGTCGGCATCGCGCTCACCGAGAACCTCCGCACGCCGAGGGGCCTGATCCGCCACCCCGACCTCACCGGCTACGCGCTGCCCACGGCCCTGGACGCCCCGGACATCCGGATCGTCAAGCTGGTCGAGGAACGCGATGTGGTCGCCCCGTTCGGCGCGAAAGCCGCCAGCGCGGTCCCGGTGGTGACCTCGCCCGCGGCGATCGCCTCCGCCGTGCGGGCCGCGACGGGCCGCCCGGTGAACCGGCTGCCGATAAGGCCCCAGGCGGCGGTGGTGACGGACCGGTGAGCGAGCGGCGCCCGGAGCCGGACCCGGACTCCCTCGCGGATTCCGGTTCGGGTTCCGGTTCGGACTCGGATCCGGATTCCCGACGGTACGAACCTTCGCCCGGCGTGGGCAAGCTGCTGGGCTGGATCCTGCTGTTCGTGGTGGCGGCGGTGGTCGTGGTGCTCGGCGGCGTGTACCTCACCTGAGAGGCGATCGGGGCGGAAAGGGAACTCGCGAGGCCGCCCCGACGTCTGTCAGTGCGGGACCGGTGTCGGGTGTGTTGGGTGCTGTCGCTGGTCAGAGCCGTTGTCAGTGGTGCCGCATAGGCTGCGGAGCAGTGGGACGGCGCACGCAACTTTCCGCACGGGGGACCCGATGGGCACGACCAGGACCACCACCACGACGAAGATCATCTTCACCGAGGACGAGCTGTACCCGTACGTCACGCACGCGCCGACGCGCCGCTGGCTCACCGGCCCCGGCCTGCCCGCGACTCCGGGCGACGCCGGCCTGCTGACGTTCGAGGCGCTGCGCACGGACGGTCTGCGCACGGTCGGGGACTCCACGGGCGACCCCGACGGCCGGCTGGCGGCGGAGCTGCGCGACCGGCTGGTGATAGGCGGGCTCCTGGGCGCCGACGGCCGGGAGACGGAGTCCGTCCTGCTCGACGGCATCACGGGCGAGATCTCCACGACGTACTTCCTGCACGACCGCCCCGACCTGATGGACCTCCGTCCGCTCGCGCCCTCCCTGGAGAAGCTGGTGCGCTTCTCGACCGCGGTGGACGAACTGGCGGCCCTGCGCGGCCAGTTCGCCTGCTACGCGAGCCGGCTCGGGCCGAAGGCGGTGGCGGAGGCGTCACGGCAGCTGCTGGCGGTCTTCGAGGAGGGCGCGAAGGACACGGGCGGCGCGTCCGGCCCCTTCTGGAAGCTGGCCGCGGTGATCCGCCCGCTGGCCCTGATCGCGGGCCCCGGCACGACGTCCGGGCTGGCCCTGGATCTGCCGGTCCGTCTCCTGGACGAGGAGTTCGGCTCCGGCGAGGTCGTCCGCTTCGAGGACGTCGACTGCCCGAGGGCGCTCACACACGCCCCGACCCGCCGCTTCCTGCGCGAGGTGGGCCTGCCGGAGGAGGTCGTCTGGTTCTCGCTGGAGACGGACACGCCGCTCCAGACCCTCGCCGAGTACTACGCGGACGACCGCGGCGACGCCCTCACCGAGGAGCGGCTGCCCGCGAACGCCGACCGGCTGATCCGCCTGGGCCGTCTCCTGGAGGACATCAGCCTGGTCGTCGACGGCGCCACGGGCGCGGTGCTGAGCTGGAGCGAGCCGGACCTCGGCCTGCGCCCGCTCAACGCCGACATCTCGACGCTGGCGTTCACCCTGTGGCTGATACGCCGTGAGCGGGCCCTGGACGCGGTGCACCGGCTGACCGAGGCCTACGACCAGCTCGCCGAGACGATGGCCCGCACCCTGGCCGCGGTCGACCCGGTCGCCTGCGACCCGACCCCGGTGCCGGCCCTCCCCACGGACGACGGCCGGCGCTACTGGCCGGACGTCTTCGAGGACGAGGCGGGCGGGGGCCTGTACGCGTAGCCCCCCGCCCGCACCGGCTGTGCCGCTCCGCGGTCAGCCCCTGCGGCACCGGCTGACGTCGATCCGCACGATCTGCGGGTCGTGATCGCTGGCCTGGTCGGCGAACTCGGCGTTGATGTGCACCACGTCGTAGTCGTAGTGCGTGACGGCCGGGCTCGTGAGGATGTGGTCCAGGGTCTGCGAGTTGCCGTCGTAGACGTAGGTGTACCGCTCGGCGGCCGGCAGGGTGGTGATCAGCGGGGTGAGGACACGGCCGGCGGTGAGAGTGCTCACGGTCTGCGAGAACTCGTAGTCGTTGAGGTCGCCGAGCACCACGGTCTTGGCGTTCTTGTCCGCCGCGAGGAGGGACTTGACGAAGGAGTTCACCTCGGCCGCCTGTGCCTGGCGCTGCGTCTCGGAGCTGCGTGACGGCGGCTGGTAGCGGCCGTGCAGGGGCTGGTCGCCGCCCTTTGAGGTGAAGTGGTTGGCGATCACGAAGACCGTCTCGCCGTGGAAGACGAACTCGCCGACCAGCGGCTTGCGGCTGTTGTCCCAGGCGTCCGAGGCCGGGTCGATGCGCCCGGGGGAGGCGGTGAGCCGCACGCCCTTCCTGGTCTTCACCACGCCGGTGGCCGTGACGGCGTCACCGCCGGCCCGGTCGGCGAAGGAGACCCGCTTGGGGTTGAAGAGGAAGACCTGACGGATGTTGCCGCCGGGCTCGCCGCCGTCCTGGTTGTCGGTGGGGGCGATGTACCGCCACTGGTAGCGGGGGCCGCCGGCGGCGCGGATGGCGTCGGTGAACCGCTTCAAGGTGGCCTCGGAGGTGACGGTGCCGTCGTTGGTGGCTCCGTTGTCGTCCTGGATCTCCTCCAGGGCAACGACATCGGGGGAGTTCAGGTTGACGGCGACACCGTGCGCGAGCCGGTCGATCTTCTCCTGGGGGTCCAGCGCGTCCAGGTTCTCCACGTTGTACGTGGCGACCGCGAGCTCGTCGCCCTTCTGCCGACGGGTCACTTCCTGCTTCAGCCCGTTGTCGACGAGGGTGCCGAGCTGTGTGGCCTGGACGTTGTAGCCGCCGTAGGTGGAGTAGTCGAGCGGCCCGGTGGTGGTGCCGGACAGCTCGTCGCCGACATCGGCGGAGGGGAAGGCGGTGGCGGTGTCGAGCGACATGACCTCCAGCCGGCCGGTGTTCGGCTGATCGTAGGACGAGTACAGCGTCCCGCCGCGGACCGTGGCGTTCTCGTCCGGCTTGACGGTCACCCACAGCTCGCCGTACGCGTCGCTCGCGCCGACGACCCGGGCGTCGGAGAACGCGACCCGCATCCCCTCCGTCGACTCGTAGAAGTCCTGCGCGTACACGCCCGGTTCGAGGGCGAGCGACTCGATGCTGCCGCCCCCGGCGGTGGGGATGTACGCGCCGGGGACGCTGGTGGCGTCCACGGTGACGGCGGCGGGCAGCGCGTTGCCGCCGGACAGCACGGTCGCGGTCGGCGCGGTGAGTTCGGTGACCGACTGGCTGGTGCTGCTCGGGTAGTACTCGCTGATCTTGCCGCTGACCAGCACGGAGTCACCGACGGCGACGGTGGGCGCAGCGGACCCGGTGTACACGAACACGCCCTCGCTGGTGCGGGGGTCGGCGTCCGCCGCCGGATCCTGGATCCAGTACCCCTTGGACCCGGAGGTCCGCACCCCGGTGACGATGCCCGGCACCCGGCTGACGGTCTGCCCGGCGAGCGGGGAGAGCCGGGTGGTGCCCTGGATGTCGTGGACGCGGACGGTACCGGGCGTGGTCGGATCGCCACCGCCGTCCCCGCCGTCCCCGCCGCCGTCCCCCGAACCCGGCGTCTGCCCGGCGGAGTTGACCGGCGAGGGCGTGCCGGCCGTGAGGTCGGCGGCGTTGTCGTCGGTGTCGCCCAGGGCGGCGCCCCGAGCGACGGCGGCGGTGTTGGAGGCCCCGGTGACCGGCCCGCCGCCCTCCCGTACGAGGGCGCTGCCGTAACCGACCAGGTCGACGATCCGCCCGTCGGCGGCGCAGTCGGCGGCGGTCCTGCACGTCAGGGCGGTGGTGCCGGAGACGAGCGCGACGGTGCCGCTGGTGGCGCTCATGGCGACGGACCCGGTGGCGTCGGCGGTGGGCAGCGCGGTACTCCCTCCGGTCCCGGCGGCCTCGGCGACGAGGTAGCGTCCGCCGGGCGCGACGGCCCCGCTCAGCGCCGTCACCTGCCACAACGAGGACGCCGACGGCGTACCCGGCAGGTACTGCACGCTGTACCCGGCCAGGTCATAGGCCGCCGACCCCGCGTTGCCCAGCTCGACGAAGTCCCGGGTCAGGGTCGCCCCCGAGTTCCCGCCACCGCCGTACACCTCGGAGATCACCGCGGTGGCGGACGGCGTCGCGTAGGCGGCGGGCAGCGAGGTGATGGCGAACGCGCTCGCCACACCCACGGATATGAGCGCGTAGGCGGCACGGCGGGGTCTGTTCCCTGCGGATCTGGACACGCTGGAGGTCTCCTCGTACGTCGTCGTGTACGGCCGGTGGCGGTGTGGGGGAGTCGGCTCAAGTTACGCGCGTAGAGAGGGGCTTGTTAAGGGGTCGTAGGTTAAATCGGGGGAACGGAAAGGTGTGTTGCCTCGGTGAGGGAGGAGGCGTCGGCAGGTTGTGCGCCGCAGCGAACCAAACGCCGATCGAAGCAAGAAAGAGGGGCTGCGCCTCTCCAGCCTCCTGAGACACCCGTCGGCAGGCCCTGTTCGCTACCTTGGCCGCGAGGTGACAGAACTATGGGGGAGGGTCCATGGCCGGTCCCCGGCGCCGACCGAAGCCGAGCCCGCAGGCAACGCCGAGCCCGCAGGCAGCACCGAGTCCGCAGGCGCCGCCGAGCCCACGGGCAACGTCGAGTCCGAGTCCGCGGGTGCCGTCGAGTCCACGGGCAACGTCGAGTCCGAGTCCGCGGGTGCCGTCGAGTCCACGGGCAACGTCGAGTCCGAGTCCGCGGGTGCCGCCGAGCCCACGGGCAACGTCGAGTCCGAGTCCGAGTCCGCAGGCTTCGCAGGGGCAACGTACGTCGCAACCGGTGCGGCAGGGGACTCCAGAGCTTCTGTGGGGTCCGGGAACACGGCAGGGGACGCCACCGCGGCAGGCACCGCAGGGGGCTCCACAATCTGCCGCGCCGCCTGCTCCCCATTCGGGCGTCCGGTCGCAAACCGGTGGGACCTCAAACGATCGCGAACCGCAGCGGTCGGTGGTGGTGTTCCTCGGACAGATCACCAACAGCCAAGTGGCGATCAACAACGGCACGGTGACCCAGACCATGACGAGGCAACTGTCCGAGTCGCGGTGGGCGAGCACGAATCGGCCACCGGCAGAGCCGGAGAGCACCTTCCCGCGCCGGGGAAGCTCGTTGCCTGGCAAGCCGGCGTGGAAGCCCATGCCGACGGACCTGGCCGGCATGCGCAACGAGCCCCGGATCAGCGCCGAAGTCTGCTGCCAGGTGCTGCTCTTCCATGTGCTCACCGGTCTGCTGGCCCGGATCGACCGGCTGCCGCTGAGCCGCGAGGAGCGGAATGCCGTGCGGCGGGAGGTACTAGCGCTTCAGGCCGACCTGGTGCGAACTCCCTTCGACGAAGCACGTGTTGACTTGAAGATCGAGGAACTCCGGGCCCGACTGGAACCGACAGGGCTGCTGCGGGCAAGTTCTGCCGAACGAGAGCTGAGCCGCCCCCGCATGCTGACGACAGGCTGACGCCCGAGAGGGCGGCACCCCCGAAGGGGTGCCGCCCTCTCGTACTGCCTGGTCAGGCCGGTCAGAGGCCGTGGCGGGAATTGAACCCACGTACCTCGCTTTGCAGGTTTGTCCGTGCTGGGCAGAGCGAGGCCCGGGCGCGTTCACCGGAGTTCAAACCGGTCCAGCGGCTGTACCCGCCGAGTCACGGTGAACGGTTCCGGATCGTCGCGTACGACGATGAACGAGACGGAAACTGAGACGGGGCGAGGCCCCCTAGGGGCCGGCTCAGCCGATGCAGGGCGTCGAACCGCGGGCTACTTGGGGCCACTTGGGACATGTGTGCTCGTGTACGCTTGAAGTGCGCCGTATCCCAAAATCCCGGCTATGCCGAATCATCCACCCAACGCGGCGCTGAAGGGCACAACCATGCCTAAGGCTCGGTACAACTTCGAGCTCCCCGCCCACCAAGTGGACTACGGGGTTGAGGTTGACATCAAGGACCTCAAGCTTGACGCACAGGCGCAGCGGACCCTCAATGAGAGGCGCGCTCAGCACATCGCGGACCACCTGGTCGCTGAGGCTGTCGGAACGGTCATCGTCTCGAAGCGCTCCAACGGCGACCTATATCTCGTCGACGGACAGCACCGCGCACGTGCGTGCACCCTCGCCAACGTCAAGACCATCAGGGCTGAGATCCATCACGATCTGACGCAGGCCCAGGAAGCCATGCTCTTCCTGATCAAGAACAAGGAATCCCACAAGCCGCGACCCATCGATGAGTACCACGTGGGTTTGGTTGGCGGGGTACCCCTGTTCGTCGACACTCAGAGGATCCTGGAGAAGCACAACCTGACCCTCGGGTCGACATCCGTCAACGGCGTGGGCGCAGTATCCGGGGTGCTGAACATCACCGAACGCTATGGCGCCGACATCCTTGATCGTACTCTCACGGTCGCGGAGACCTCCTGGGAGCGCTCGCCGGAAACCTGGGACGGTATGCTCCTCGGTGGCATCGGTATGTTCCTGGGCCGGTTTGGTGACCTTGTCGACGACAAGGAACTTGCCAAGAAGATCCAGGACATGGGCACGGCGGCTAAGTGGCGCTCCGAGATTCTGAGCCTGTCTTCTCGGGGCGGCTTCAATCACAGCGGTACGGGGTCGCGCACCGTCACGGCCTTCCGCAGCGTCGTGAACGCTTGGAACAGGGGTCGCAGGGCTTCGAACCGCATCGAAGCCTAACTCGACGATAAGCCGGCGCCTTCCTCGTGAGCAGGTAGGCGATAGTCCACCGGCTTGACCTGAGCGTGCGCTGCTCCGAGTTTGCGCCCGCTGACTCCGTTGTGTCGTAACGAGTCAGAGCAGCGCCCTGCGTCACGGGCACCCTGCGGTCTGTCCATGCGGCGACCGTAGCGTTCCGTCTATCACAGGCGTCGAGTCCTCCCTCACCCATGTGTTGGGTCTGCTTCCGATGTCGCTCTCGTCTTGCCGACCGCAGCGAAAAGGTCAGCAAACCGTGTTCCCTCAACTTCTCGATGGTGCGCCCGTGTGGGCCCTCATCCCCGTAGGTGCCGTCGGGCTGGTGCTCGCCCTGGCTCGGGTGGTTAAGAACCTTCCCAGCAATGCGATCAACAAGTTCTTCGAGCACCAGACGACGAAGTATCAGATCATCGCGAGTGACTCGAAGGGGCGGGTGGTAGCGATGCATAAGCAGCGACTCGTCTTCTTCGGCTTCGTCTTCACGTGCATCGTCGTCGTCGTACTCGTCTTCATCTTCATCAACTCGACGACGAAGGAGGCCGATGTCCCGGCACGGGGGCCGGCTCCGACAGTTGCCACGGCCTCGCCTCCAGTCCGCTAGACCTCGCTCCCGTCTGCGCAGAGAGAACGGCCCCCTGGGGTTGTGCCGGACCGACGCATGACATACAGAAGGCGGGGCCAAGGCCCCGCCTTCTGTATGTCCCTCAGCAGGGGCAGTCCACTGTCAGTGGGGGCACATACCCTGCTCACCATGACACTGCGGGAGTACTTGCATGAAGTCGCTTCTACGTACGACCGGGCCGCGGGCACCGGGTCCCCGGCCGCGAAGAGGTTGAGGTCGGCGCCTACCGTCTTCGAGCCCTGTGTTCCCGCGAGTTACCTGATCAAGGGGAGTGGTGGGAACGGTGCCGGTGCCTTCTGCCCGTGGGTATCGTTCTTCGACCCCGACGAGACGACCACCGCTACGCGTGGCATGTACCTCGTCTACCTCTTCGCGGAGGACATGAAGACGGTCTCGCTCAGTCTGAACCAGGGTGTGACGGAGTTGCGCGAGACGTTCGGGGCCCGCGAAGCTGAGCAACGACTCCGAAGCGAGGCCGCGGCCATCCGAGGCGCTCTCCCCACCGACGTGGCCGAGGAGCTGGAGGACGTCATCGATCTCGGTGGGAGGGCTGGTCTGCCGCGGGCTTACGAGGCTGGGAACATTCTCGCAAGCGTCTACCGGATCGACTCGCTGCCGACTGAGGATGCGCTGAAGGCAGATCTCCGTAGGATGATCCAGCTTTACCAGGATGCCTTGGTTCTGCGCGAGGATCTTCGAGGCACCACGCGAGACCTGATCACTACGATCAAGCCGAAGGTCACTGGCGGGCAAGATCCGCTCCTGTACTTTGCTCCGAAGAGTGACGGTGAGTACGTCCAGAAGATCACCGCCCGCGAGATCAAGAAGAGCCGAAAGCATGAGACGCTGGTCAAACGCTATGGAGCGTTTCTCGCAGATGCGGGGTTCGATGCTGGAACGAACGTTCACCCCCGCGATGTCGTCGCGAGGCGCGACGGTGGTGACTGGCTGATTGAAGCGAAGGTTGTCCGACGTGGCAATGCAAGCCACGCTGTCCGTGAAGCGATTGGCCAACTCGCCACTTACGCCTTCTTGCTCTACTCGGCGGATGCCCAGCCCAGCCGAATGGCCCTCTTCACCGAAGCTATCGGTGACGTGTATGTGCGCCTACTCAGCCACCAGGGAATTGCGTCGGTCTGGCCCACAGAGACTGGCTGGGCTGGATCACCGGAGGCTGTGAATGCGGGCCTTGCTCAGAGAGAGGGATAGACAGGAACGCGCCTCGGCATCCGGTGCCTGCTCCCCGAGTCGCTGGATGCCCGCCAGACTCAAGAGTATTACCTGTCATGTCCTTTTCATATCTCTGAGTCCGCTAAACCGGTTGTCGATAGAGTCGAACCTCTGGCATCCTGTAAGGCTTTGCTTCAACTCCTTGAGGATGGTCGTGAGCGGACGCCGAATCACTGACTGGCACTTGGGCCACCTGGTGCTGGATCCCGCAACCGGGAAGGGCACTACGTGGGACATGGGAAAGCCTGTGAGCCCGGACGTTGTGGAGAAGTATCAGGAATGCGTGAACTTCCTCGAGGATCTGCTCTCAGAGTCCCCCTACTCGGGGCTGGAGAAGCGCTACGTGGAACTTAAGTCTGCGATATCCGCGATGTGGGGGCCGGATTACGAGGTTGGTAGTGCCCCGTCCCACCGCAGTGAGATCCTTTCGCGCCTGGACAACATGCTGTCGGCGCTGCGGGCGTTCGACGATCGGACATCGCGTGATCTGAAGCACCGGTGTGGTGATGGCTCTACTCCCTTCCGCACCTTCAAGGAGGCCCTGTCGTACGAGTACGACAACGAGTTCGCCTACCGATTCATGTACAGGCTGAGGAACTACAGCCAGCACTGCGGACAGCCGGAACTTACAGGCTCAGTGAAGGGTCGTCGGACAGCGGACGGAAAGATCGTCCGGCAGGTTTCCATGACGTTTGATCTTCCCGCTCTGTTGAGGCGCTTTAACAAGTGGGGGCCGCAGGTCAAAGGCGAACTGGAAGGAATGGGTGAGGGTCTTGAAGTTGAACCCGTGGTTGACCGACTTTTTCTGTCCTGTGGCAGGGCGTACGGAAAGTTGCTGGTTTCGCTGGCAACGGACATTCGTTCGGCGGTCGACTTCATCCGTAGTTGTGACAAGAGCCCCGACGGTTCTGGGACGGTTCCGTGCTTCTACGGGTTGAACCGTGATGAATGGCTCAGCGCCGGTTCCAGGGATACGAACGTTCGGCTTGTCCGCGTTGACCTCGCCGATCTCGCTGACAACGTCCTTGTCGCAGCGGCCGGCACGGCTAGCTGACGCGGGCGCCCATCTGCCCCGTCCGCTCAACCGCTTCTACGAGTTGTCTCCTGCTCGGCATGCGAGGCTTGAGCATGACGACGGGAGATGGAGAGGGAGGGTGAGTGGCGCAGCAGGCTAGCCCGCGCGGGACCTTTGAGAAGATCGCGGATCAACTCAAGGCGCAGATGGATCGTGACCCGGAGATGGTGGAGCTACCGCCGATCGCAGAGGTCATGGATGATCACCAGGTCTCGCGCGGTGTGGTGCTTCGGGCGTTCGCGGCGCTTCAGAGCGTTGGTGCTGCGGAGCCGGTTCCGGGCGGACGCTGGCGGGTGGTCAGAGAGGGGCAGATGACCGACCGCCGCCCCCTCGCAGAGCGGCTCACCGACGTCTTCACGGATGACGGCCTGGAAGTCGGGGCAGCGTTCCCGAGTGCTTCCACGCTGTGCGAGAGGTTCGGTGTCTCGCGTCCGACGGTCACCAAGGCGTTGGGGAAGCTGGAAGCCGCAGGATGGCTGTCAGCAGGGGGGCAGGGCAAGCTACGTACTGTGCGGGCCCTGCCGAATCGAGAGGAGAGTTCCTAACCGTGACGGGACTGACGGAGTGGGCATACCCGCTCGCTGAATCGCTGCTTTCCGGCCCACTGCCGCGTCGGT
The DNA here is from genome assembly GCF_040295245.1 of Streptomyces sp. NPDC002884. Classification (NCBI taxonomy): domain Bacteria; kingdom Bacillati; phylum Actinomycetota; class Actinomycetes; order Kitasatosporales; family Streptomycetaceae; genus Streptomyces; species Streptomyces sp. NPDC002884. The sequence goes on from NZ_JBEOVB010000014.1 coordinate 113,892, forward strand.
GGAAGCACTCGGTTGGGGTCGCCGAGCGCGCACGCACCATCGCGCCGATCCTCGGTGTGGACGCGGAGCTGTTGGAGGCGGCGGCGGTCCTGCACGACATCGGTTACGCACCGGACCTCGCCAAAACGGGATTTCACCCGATCGACGGGGCCCGCTACCTTCGCGACATCGCGCACGCCGACGAGCGGGTGGTGAACCTGGTGGCTCACCATTCCTGCTCATGGATGGAGGCAGATGCCCGGGGGCTGCGCGAGGAACTTGAAGGCGAGTTTCCACGCGAGCACGCGCACCTCAATGACGCGCTGTGCTACTGCGACATGAACACGACCCCGGACGGGGTGCCCACCAATCCAGTGGACCGGATCAACGAGATTGCCGGCCGCTACGGGCCGGACAGCCTGATCGGGACGTTCATCCGCCGAGCTGAACCGGAGATCCTCGCGAGCACTTCACGAGTGCTCGAACGCGTCGCCGCCGAGAAGCGTCAGCCGACGTAAGGGGCCGTGCGGGTCCGGTCCATCGCGTGCTCGATCCGGAGCCGCATGGTCGGGTGGACGTCTAGCTTTGTCAGGTCCGATGGGGTGACCCATCGGACCTGCGTCGTCTCATTGCTCGTTCGCACCTCGCCCCCGACCGGACGCGCGCGGAAACAGATGCTGAACTGCTGCCGGACCTCGCCGTCGTCGTACTGCATCACGTGGCCGGGGTCGGTGTAGATCCCGGACATGTCGACGACTTCCGCCTTGATTCCGGTCTCCTCCCAGACCTCGCGAACCACGGTGTCACTGATGGACTCGCCGACATCGTGGCCGCCGCCGGGCAGTGCCCACCGGCCGTTGTCAGACCGCTGGATCATCAACACCTGTCCCGCGTCGTTCTGCACGAACGCAACGACGGACGGCACCACCGAGTTGGCCGGCGGGGCTTGGGGGTCATGCAGGTAGTCAATGCGTCCCATGGTCAGACTCCTGTGATGCTTGCGATGTCTTGATCTGTGATCGGCCGGGCGTTGTCCCAGGTGTGTTCGATGCTATTCGCGTACGTGTCGAACAGGCCGCCGCCGGGCAGACGGCGCAGATGCAGGACCGGGGCCATGTACGCGCCGATGCCGTAGACGTGGGGGTTCACGAGCATCTCGTCATCGGACCGGTAGATGGAGTTGTAGAGCGTGGAATCGTGCAGCCGGACCCCGATGTCGGGGTGACTTCTCATGAGCGGGCGGTAGTGCAGTAGGGCGTTCCGAATCTTGCCGCCCATGATCCGATGTCCCTCGTCTATGCCGCGCTGCTCGACTGCCGCACAGTCGGGGTCCCCGAGCAGGATCCGCACCTGGGCGCCTGCCTCAACCTTTGCCTTGGTGAGGTCATGAAAGGCGGGGTCCTCAGACAGGAAGAGCCCGGAGTAGACGAGCACGTCTACGTTCCGTCGAGCCCGCCCGTAGATCTCTCGCCAGAGGCCGGGCGGCACCGTGTGCCGATGCGGGTAGACCGTGACGATCTCAGCTTTCGTCAGGTCCGCCGCGCTCTCAACGGCCCGGTCGTCGTCCCACAGCGTTGTGACGTCGACCTTGAGCGCTGCGGCCGTCGCGTACTGGTGTCGCCGATACGGAACCTTCCCCTTCGTGATCCAGCGTTCGACGGTCTTCGGGTTGACATCGATCTCTTCGGCCAGTGCCTGAACCGTCATGCCGCTGGCCAACAAGGCAGACCGCAAGCGTTCGTTGGACATCTGTACCCCCGGTGGGACGTCTAGGGACCTCTTGAAGGTACTCAGACGTCCTTGAGGTGTCCACGCACGGGGTGACCAAGTCCCTTGACCTGGGGCGATTCTGATGGTGCGCCAAGAAGTCCCGGCGTAAAGCCAAGAGGTTCCGCCGCTGTACTTGACGGGACCCCGTGCAGTACCTGTAAAACAGGTACTGCAACGACGTCCGGAGGAAAGCCCGAGGGGGTGAGTACGAAGGCAGCGTGTGTTCCTTGAGAACTCAACAGAGTGCTTTGAATGATCGGCCCCGGCATCCAGCCGTGAGGGCGCGAGATCGAATCTCGCCCGGGGCACTGGCCTGCCGCTTCCTGCGGTGACGGCCCTCAATGGCCGGTGCGGCGTTCTCCCGGACAAGGACAACCCGCCGCCCGGTCTCCCTCCCGACGTAGCAAGAGGAGAGATCCATCATGCGTATGCGCATGTTCGTTGCCGGCCAGGAAGCGCACGGCGACTTGGAGTTCGCGGAACTGGCACTCGGTATCGACGTCGACCTGTTCCGGGGCCCGCTGGAGTCCGAGACGGACAGTGAGCGGGCGGCCCGCGAGGACGCGGCCCGTGACGTCCTCGCCGACCTGCGGGCGGAAGCGGAGGACGGTGACGAGATCGCCGGCTGGGACGCCCTGTACGCCGACGCGCTGACCCGCACGGTGCCGTTCCTGCGGTCCGTTCGCGGCCTGCGAGCGGGGACGGGGGAAGCGGCGTGAACGAGACCCGCAAGCCTCTGACTAGGGTTCAGATCGGTGTGCTGTCGGCGGCGTTCGTGCCCATGCTCGCCACGGGCGTGGTCGGTGGTATCGGCACCTACAGCAACATCGGCCACGCCTACGGCAAGGGGACCGCGCTCGGTGCTCTCGGTGCCGGTGAGGGTGCCACGGCCGTGCTCGCCCTGGTCCTGCTGGGCTTGACCATGCTGGGCCAGTCCTCGCCGCGCGTCGTGCGGGCCGGGCTGTGGGTGCTGCCGGCCGCCGCCGCCGTCATGGGCGCGATGGCAGCGCCGGACCCGGGCCGCACGGTCGTCTACGCGCTGACCCCGATGGGCATGTCCGTCTCCGCTGAGGGCATGGCGTTCCTCGCCCGCCGGATCGTCGTCCACACCGACGGCCGCGACGCGGAGAACGAGCGGCGCACCGCCGACATCGTGCAGGCCCTCGCCTACCACCGGGCCCGTGCCGCCCACCACCCGGTGAGCCGGGTGCGCAAGCGGTCCGATCGGGCGTCGTGGCGTCTGGCCCGCAGGGTCGGGGTCGGGGACGCGGCGCTCGGATCGAGGCTGCTGGACGTTCAGCGCGACCGGATCACCGGCGGCGCGGATGCTGCCCTCGCCTCGATGTTCGGCGCGGCGACCCTCGATTCCTCCTCGGTCGCAAATGCGGAGGAATCGGCAGGAAGCAGTCGAGAACGGTCTATCTCTGACCTGCCTGTATCGACCCCGGCCACGGTCGTGCTGACGCGGCTTTCGGTGCCCGATCCGGCGCCGGTCGATCTCGGCAAGTCGGGCGGCGGCATGAAGCCGATGCCCGCCGTCGTCCCGGTGGTGAAGCCGGTCCCGATCGCCCCGGCGCCCGCCCGTTCGGTCCCGGCCGCGTCGACCGTGGCGCGTCGGGCGACGGGCCGTGTCCCGCTCGCCGCCAAGTCGACCCGCACCCGCCGCACTCCCGATCAGCTCATGACGGAAGCGCGGAAGGCGACGGCCGGCCTGACGGACGCTGAGGTGACGGGGGAGGGCATCCGCCGGGCCCTGCGCACCTCGCCCGCGAACGCCCGCAAGCTGCGTGACGCCCTGCTCGCCGAACGCGCCACCACGGCGGTGACGCCGTGAACACCCTCGCCGCGCTCTTACCGGCCGTGCCGCCCGTCATCGGGTGGGCGGTACACGCCCGGTGGCTGCACGGACGGCTGACCACCGCCCGCCGTGACCCGCTCACCGGCCTGTGGACGCGGGACGCGTTCACCCGGCAGGCCCGCCGTCTGCTGCGTGACCCGCGCGCCGTGGTGGTGCTGGCGGACGTCGACCACTTCAAGCGGATCAACGACACGCACGGCCACGCCGCCGGTGATGTGCTGCTCGCCACGGTCGCCGCCCGCCTCGCACACGGCACGACCCCCAGCGGGGTGGCGGGGCGGCTCGGTGGAGACGAGTTCGCCGCCGTCGTCGTCGACCGCGACGGCACGGCCGCTGACCGGCTGCACACCCTCGCCCGCGTCCTCGCCCGGCCGGTCGACACTGCCCCTGAGGTGCACACCACGGTCTCGCTGGGGTGGGTGCGGGCCGCCGACCATCCGGGCGAGGACTTGTCAGCGTTGCTGCGCCGGGCTGATGGGGCGATGTACGCGGCGAAGCGCTCGGGTCGGCCCGGTCCTCGCCGGGCCCGTCTCGGGCGGCTGCTCGGGTCGGTCGCCGGCCGCCGTCCCGGACGGCGGGGTGCGGCATGAACGGCGCCAGTAGTACGCCAGTGAAGACGTTCAGCTTCGGCGGCGGGGTGCAGTCCACAGCGGCCCTGGTCCTCGCGGCCCGGGGTGAGCTGGACTACCGCACATTCCTGATGGCGAACGTCGGGGACGACTCCGAGCACCCCGGCACGCTCGCCTACCTGCACAAGTACGCGATCCCCTACGCGCAAGCGCACGGCCTTGAGCTGGTCGTGCTGGACCGGGTGATGAAGCGCTCGGGTGAGGTCCGCACGCTGTATCAGGACCTCACCCGTGAGGGCTCACGCTCGCTGAAGATCCCGGTGCGCATGTCGAACGGGGCCCCCGGCACCCGGTCCTGTACGGCCCAGTTCAAAATCAAGGTTGTCGGGGACGAACTCAAGCGCCGTGGGGCGACGAAAGAGAACCCGGCCACGGTCGGGATAGGCATCAGCCTGGATGAGATCGACCGGGCCAACAAGCGGCGCTGCGAGCCGCACGAGCGCATCGAATACCCCCTGCTGGAACGCGGGATCCGCCGTATCGACTGCGCCCGCATCATCCGCAGCGCGGGCCTGCCCGTGCCGCCCAAGTCGTCGTGCTGGTTCTGCCCGTTCCACCGCCCCGAGACATGGCACGACATGCGCCGCGACGAACCCGAGCTGTTCGAGCGCGCGTGCCAGCTCGAAGAACTCCTCAACCGCCGCCGTGACGAACTCGGCAAAGACCATGTCTGGCTGACCCGGTTCAACCGGCCCTTGCGCAAGGCGATCCCGGACGGCGTGGACACCCTGCCGTTCGACGAGTGGGACTCCGGATGTGACTCCGGATGGTGCATGACCTGACCTGTTCCACCCCTGCCGGGCCCGGCCGCCCACCTTCCACAGCAACCGGCCGGGCCCCAACTCCCGAAGGAGTACGTACATCGTGACCGAGACCACCACCTTCACGCCCGCCGGGGACCCGGAGGGCACCGAACAGACCACGGCCGCCATCGTGCCGTTCCCGCTGAAGAAGAAGACCGACCCCGACCCGACCGCCCCGGGCGAGGGTGTGGTGAAGCCGGGGGAGTGGGAGGCCGAACTCCCCGACACCGACGACCCGGACGCCGACGGCCTGAGCGAGGGCGCGCCGGTCGACCCGCCGCGCGAGGTCTATCCGCCTTCGGTCGCTGAGTGGATGGAGGCCAAGGACAAGGCCCGTATGCCGGTGCTGCCGGACTGGGTGAAGCTCCCTGACCAGCGCACGGCCGTGCGCAAGTGGGCCGTCCGGCACTACTCCGCCGTGGCCGGCTACCACGCCGTGCGCTTGCCGCTGGTCTACACGCCGAAGATCTGCATGTACTCGCCGCGCGGCGCGTGGCGGTGGTCGACGGCGATCGGCCGGTGGGTGTTCGACGCGGAGGGCAAGACGCTGCGGCTCGCCTCCGTGGCCAACGAGGACGCGGCGGAGTACCTGAAGCTGTCGCGGCAGCGCAACGACCGCGTCCGGCTGCGGGGGATCGTGGCGACGATCGCCGGTTTCGTCGGTCTGGCCGCCGCGCTGACCCTGTACGTCATGGCGCCGTCGTGGCTGCTCATGCTGGCCGTGGCGACGCTGACCACCACCCTCGGTGTGGTCGGGGCGCCGGCGGACCGGCCGCTGATCGACATGGCCAAGGTGACGTTCCGCAAGCGCAAGCTGTCCTCCGACATCGTCATCCGCGCGCACGACGCGTCCGGGCTGACCACCAAGGATCAGACGATCGCCTTCCCCCGCCCGATCGGCCGGGACGGCGACGGGTGGCGCGTGGTGGTCGACCTGCCGTACGGCAAGACGTTCGAGGACGCGATGAAGGCTCACGCCCGTCTCGCCTCCGGTATGGACATCGCCCCTACTCAGCTCTTCCTCGACAAGGACGAGACGAGCGGGCGGCGGGTGTCGTACTGGATCGCCGACCGTGACCCGCTCGCCGTACCGTCGGGTAAGTCCCCGCTGCTGGGGGCGACGCGGGTGGACTTCTGGAAGCCGTTCCCGTGGGGCGTGGACGAACGCGGCAACCCGGTCATGGGCACCATGCTCTGGCTGTCGCTGCTGGTGGGCGCCGTGCCGCGCCAGGGGAAGACGTTCTCAGCCCGCACGATCGCGCTCGCCGCCGCGCTGGACCCGTACGTCAGGCTGTACGTGTTCGACGGCAAGGCGTCTCCGGACTGGCGCACGTTCGCCAAGGTCGCCCACCGCATCGGGTTCGGCATCGTGCCCAAGAACGGGGTCGACCCGGTTCAGCACCTGCTGACCTCGCTGCGGGAACTCAAGGCGGACGTCGAAGACCGGTACCACCGGCTGTCCGAACTGCCGCTGCACGTCTGCCCGGAGGGCAAGCTGACCCCGGAGATCAGCCGGGACAAGAAGCTGAACATGCCCCTGACGCTGTTCGTGGTGGACGAAGTTCAGGAGTACCTGACCCACCCCGAGCACGGCAAGGAGATCCTGTCCCTGATGGTCTACCTCGCCCGGGTCGCCCCGGCCGTCGGTGTCTCGGTGATGACGGCGACGCAGAAGCCGGACGACAAGGCGTGCCCCTCGGAGCTGCGTGACCAGCATCAGGCCCGGTTCGCGCTGAGGGTCGGCGCCTACCAGGTCTCGGACACGATCCTCGGTGCGGGCTCGTACTCGGAAGGCTTGGACGCGTCCAAGCTGCTGAAGTCCCACAAGGGTGTGGGTCTGCTCAAGGGCATGTCCGACGACTCAGGGATCGTGCGGACCTACCTCGCCGACGGCCGCGATGCCGACCGCATCCTGACCCGCGCCGCCGCGCTGCGTGAGGCGGAGGGGACGCTGTCCGGTGACGCGGTGGGCGAGGTCCCGGCGGCGGAGACGTCCGCGACGATCCTTGACGACGTCGCGGCCGTGCTCGGCAAGAGCGAGACCAAGGTGTGGTCCGAGACGATCGTCGACCGCCTCGCCGACCTGCGCCCCGACGTCTACGGCCCGTGGGCGGAGCTGGAGGCCAAGCCCAAGGCGGAAGCGCTCACCGCCGCGCTCAAGCCGTACGGGGTGGCCACCGAGCAGATCAGCCGCCGCGTCGACGGCAAGGTGGTCAACAAGCGCGGCATCAAGCGCGAGGACATCGCCACCGCGATTACGGAGCGCAATAACAAGCGGGACGCCGGATAAGTCCCCAAGGTCGCTTGCGCAAGCACCGGACGTCGCTTGCGCAAGCGACCCTGCTAGCGACCAAAACCGCCACTGATCAGGTCGCCTAGCGTCTAGCGGCCGACCTGCAGAAACCCCTTGAAACCCCTCGGAGAGGCCTCTCATGAGCCTTGCTCTGCTCGCTTCCGCCTGCCTACTGATCGTCACCCTCGGTTACATCGTCAAGTGCTGGCTGAGCCCGTTCGGGGACTGCCGCAAGTGCGACGGCACGGGCCACGGCTTCAAGACCGACCGCAAGGGCAAGACCCGGCGCGGCAAGGACTGCCGACGCTGCGACGCGACCGGCAAGCGCATACGCGTCGGCCGCTGGATCTACAACCGCGCCGCGCGCACCTACCGCGCCGGCACCCGCTGACCCGCCCGGGAGACACCCGTGACCCTCACCATCCCGCTCGTGCTGCTGCTCGCCGTCGTCGTCGTGCTGCTGCTGCGCTTCAAGGCCGTCGGTGCCGGTGCGGCCGTGGCCGTCGCGCTCTTCGGCTTCTACCTCGCCCACACCGACGCGGCCGACACCGTCAACCAGCTCGTCACCGCCTTCACCGACGCCATGCCCGGCGTCGGCCGCTGACCCGGAAGGGAGACCAGCACCATGAACGAACCCACCGCGTACGGCCGTCCGGCCGGACACGAGACGGCGGCCGTGGAAGTCCACCGCCCCACCCCGATCACCCCCACGCACACCGTCCCGCTCGCCCCCGCCCACCCGCTCATGCAGCCGGGCACCATCCCGGCCGTGGCGAGTGTCGTCCTCCCGGACGGCCGTGTCGTCACCGGCTACGCGGTCGCCCCCGTGCAGCCGGAACCGGTCGCCGCCAAGCCGGTCGTCTCGCGGGCGGCGGTGAACGTCGCCCTCGGGGGCGTCGGGTTCCTCGCCGTGTGCGGCGGACTGCTGCTGCTCACCACGTTCATCACCGCCCTCACCGCTCTCATCACCCAGCTCATCACCCTCGCCGCCGTCGTCTTCGGCGGATGGATCGCCGTGCAGATCTTCGGCGGACGCGGCCACGGCGAGGGCGGGACGACGGTCAACATCCGCAAGGCCGTCATCAAGCGCAACAAGTTCTACGGCTGACAGGAGACAGACACCCATGCTCAGGCTGCGTATCTGGCGTACCGCGCTGCCCTTCAACCGGCTGATCCTGACCGACACTCCCCGCCCGGACTGCCGTGACTGTGAGGGCGTCGGCGGTATCGAGCACGACTACGGCGACTACGAGACCGGCGAGTGGGCCGGTACCGAGTGGGAGTTCTGCGGCTGTTGGACGTCGTGGGCTGTGACCCTGCTGCCGCTCCCGCGCCGGCCCCGGTGGCTGCGCCGCCGCCGCGACGTCGGCCGTGACCCGTGGGGCCCCGGCGGCTACAGCGACGAACCGCCCTTCTAGCTACGCCCGAGGGCGGCGACTCCCGGACAAGGACAACCGCCGCCCTCGGTCTCCGTATCCCGACGTTGCAGAACAGGAGACCTACAGCATGACCGAACTGCACGCTTTCGGCGAGGGCCACTCGGTCCCGACCGGCGCGACGCCCGAACCTCTGCATGTCGCCCTCGCCCTCGCGGCGGCCGGCGTCCCGGTCCTGCCCCTGCGGGCGGGAAAGGTGCCGTTCGGCAACTGCCGCACGTGCAAGGACGGTGCGTGCGGCGGGCGGCCGAACATGAAGGCGGCGGGCCCCTGCCAGTGCCCCGCACCGTGCCACGCATGGTCCGCCGCCACCACCGCCCCGCACGTCCTCACCTCGCCCGTATGGGCGTCGGTGTGGCGTGAGGCGGTGGCGGTCGCCTACCACCCCGGCGGGGCCGGGCTGACGGTGGTCGACCTGGACAACGCGGCGGCCGTCGCGTGGGCCCGCGAGACCCTGCCCGCCACCCGCACGGTGCTGACGACGCGAGGTGAGCACTGGCTCTACCGGGGCGCCATGCCGTCGTCGAACGCGGTCCGCCCGGGCGTCGACGTCAAGTCGGTTATGCAGTACGCCCGTTGGCTTGGTCCCGGCACGGGCCGTATGGCCGTTCTCCCGGCGGTCGTGCGCGCCCTGGTGGTGAAGGAAGACACCACCCCCGCCCCGGGGGAGGTGGCATCTTCTCTCCCTTCCCGCGCCCCGTGGGGCCGGTTGGTGGCCACCGGGTGCCGCCACACCGAGCGCTACGTCCGCACAGGCCTGGAACGCGGCCTCACCCTCGTACGGGCCCGCACCGAATCCGGCGCTGGATCACAGGCGTTCGGCGTCGCCCGGTTCCTCGCCTTCCAGCACACCGGGTGCCCGGGGCCGTGCGGCCTCGCGGCCATCGGCGAGGAGATCGTCACGACCGCCGTCTCGGTGGGCGTCCCGGAGGCCTACGCGCGCCGCGCGGTCGCCAACGGCCTTGAGGCGGCTGTGGAGCGCGCGGCATGAGCAAAGCAGCACGAAACCCCATGAACGGCGCTCAGGGCGCCGTACAGGGCCCGCCACGGCCGACAGTGGGCGAACCGAAGGCCGCCGCCCGCAAGGGCGTCCTTTCTGCCGTTGGTACTGACTCGCACACGGTCACCGTCACCGGCATCACCCCGGGGCTGCAAATCCAGTGCGAGGGCGTACCCGTCGCGGACTGGCTCTGTGCCTGCGGGCAGCACGAACGCGCCCGGGGCCGCGCCGCCGTCATCAGGCTGACCGCCCGCGCCCGTGTCGACGTTTGCCCCCACACCGCCACCGCCGAAGGGAGGGCCGCGTCATGACTCCACAGCCTGTGGGAAACGACCTGTGGGCCGGACTGCCCACCCTGGAAGACCCGGCCTGCGAGGATGACGCGGCACCGGACGTGTGGGAGGACCCCATTCCCCTCACCGGCCGGCGCGACCTCGCACCGTTCCCTGCCCACGTCTTCCCTGCATGGATGGGGGAGTTCGTGGCGGCCGTCGCGGAAGAGACGCAGACCCCGGTGGACCTCGCCGGATCGATCGCCCTCGCCGTGCTCGCCACGGCGGCCGGCGGCCGGTCCGTGGTCCACGTACGCGGCAACTGGCGCGAGCCCACCAACCTCTACACCGTGGTGGCGCTCCCACCCGGCAACCGCAAGTCCGCCGTGTTCGCCCTGCTCACCAACCCCCTCTACGACGCGGAGAAACAGCTCAAGGCCGCCATGCAGCCCGCCATCGTCGAGGCGGAGGTGACCGCCCGCCTCGCGAAGGAAGCGGCCGATAAGGCCGCCGCCCGTGCCGCGTCGGCCGACGACGACAAGCGGCAAGAGATGGTGGCCACCGCCGTCGGTCTCGCACAGACCGCCGGCACGCTCACCGTCCCGGCCGAACCCGTGCTGCTCGCCGACGACTCGACACCCGAGACGGTCACCTCTCTCATGGCAGAGCAGGGCGGCCGGCTGTCCGTGATGAGTGCGGAGGGCGGCATCTTCGACATCATCGCGGGCCGCTACTCCGGGGCGCCGAACATGGACGCGTTCCTCAAGGGGCATGCCGGGGACCGGCTGAGGGTCAACCGCCAGTCCCGCCGCGAGTACATCGACGCACCCGCCCTGACCATCGGTCTGGCCGTGCAGCCGGAAGTGCTGCAAGACATCGGCAAGGTGAAGGGGTTCGACGGACGCGGGTTCCTGGCCCGCTTCCTGTTCTCCCTGCCCAAGTCCATGGTGGGCGAACGGAAGGTCGTCACGGACCCCGTCCCCGAGCAGACGGCCGCCACCTACGCCGCGAGGGTCATCGACCTCACGCTGTCTCTCGCGGAGTGGACCGACCCGGCCGTCATTCAGCTCAGCCCGGGGGCAGACGCGGTCCTGATCACCTATCAGGAACGTGTGGAACCGCAGCTCAAGAAGCGTGGCGGCAAGCTGGGGCACATCACTAACTGGGCTGCGAAACTCGCCGGTGCGACCGCCCGCATGGCCGCGCTGCTGCACCTCGCCGAACATGGTGGCAACGGCTACGCCCACCCGGTCACCGAGGCCACCATGCGCGCGGCGATCGAGCTGGGGGAGTACTACACCGCCCACGCCCTCGCCGTGTTCGACGCCATGGGGGCGGACCCGGTCATCGGCCGCGCCCGCAGCGTGCTGGACGCGCTGAGGGACAACCGGTGGGAGGACGTCAGCCGGCGGGATGTCTTCACCGCCCTGTCCCGCAGCGAGGTGCCGACCGTCGCCGACCTTGAACCCGCCCTCGCGCTGCTGGAAGACCACGGATACCTGCGGTCCTACCAACCCGAGCGCACCGGCAAGCGCGGACGCCCCCCGGCGCCCCGCCTCGCCGCTCACCCCAGCCTGAGGGACAGCGGCCGGTGACCACCGGCCGCGCCTCCAACCCCTCCCGCACAAACCGCAAAATCCGCAGAAAAGCCCGGACCCGCCGCTGACCTGCGGCGGGACCCTCGCGCCACACCGGCGAGGGGCCCGCCGCACAATCCCGCGATATTCCGCAAAAAAGCCGAGCACCACACCCGCGCTGGGACCGGCGACAGGCCGCCCCTGATTTTTGCGGAATATCGCGGGTTTCTGCGCAGTACTGCCCACCACCACCCGCACACTGCATCACCGCAGGTCAGAGACCATCCCCGGCTTTTCTGCGGATTTTGCGGTTTGTGCGGCGGCACTTGCCCATGAACTCAGCCCCACGGAGTGAGCCTTGGACGAACACGCCACCCTCCCCGTCCCCGCCGACGACGACGCGACCCTCGTACTCCTCAAGGTTGAAGAGGCCGCCCGCCGACTCCGCATCGGCCGGACGACATGCTTCGCGCTCATCCGCACCGGAGAGCTGGAGTCCGTCATGGTCGGCGGTCTCCGCAGGATCCCGGTCGACGCGCCGGCCGCGTACGTGACCCGTCTCCGCACCGCCCACCGCGCCGCTTGACGACGCCCGGGGCGGCGGCACTCCCGGACAGGACAACCCGCCGCCCCGGTCCCCATCCCGACACCGAGAAACAGGAGTCTGCCTGTGGCAGAGGAACAGAAGCGCAGTCGACAGCCCAACGGCCGTAGCTCTATCTACCTGGGCAAGGACGGCAAGTGGCACGGCCGCGTCACGGTCGGCATCCGCGACGACGGCACGCCGGACCGCCGTCACGTCGAACGCAAGACCCGCGCCGAAGTGACGGCTGCTGTACGCGAGTTGGAGAAACAGCGCGACGCCAAGACGGTGCGGAAGCCGGGCAAGGCGTGGACGGTCAAGGCATGGCTGACGCACTGGATCGAGAACGTTGCGCCCCTCGCCGTCAACGACAACACCATGGTCGGGTACCGCGTCGCCGTGCGGAAGCACCTGATCCCGGGCTTGGGGGCTCACCGTCTCGACCGGCTCAAGCCCGAGCACATCGAAGTGTTCTACGCGAACATGCAGGCCAACGGCAGCAAGCCCGGGACCGCCCACCAGGTGCATCGCACCTTTCGAACCGCCCTTAATGAAGCCGTACGGCGAGGGCATCTCGGCAAGAACCCCGTTCAGTTGGCCAAGGCCCCGAAGACGGGGGAGTACGAGGTGGAGCCCTACAGCATCCAAGAGGTACAGCGGTTGCTCAAGGCCGCTGACCAGCATCGCAACTCCGCACGGTGGGCCGTCGCCCTCGCCCTCGGACTGCGTCAAGGCGAGGTGTTGGGGCTGAAGTGGGAGGACGTGGACCGTGAGGGTGGGTTCCTCGTTGTCCGCCGTAGTCGCCACCGGCCGCAGTACGCCCACGGGTGCGCGGAGCCCTGCGGACGCAAGGCCGCCGGGTACTGCCCGGAGAGGCGGCGAACCAACCCGGAGTTGTCCACCACCAAGTCCCGCGCCGGCCGTCGTGCCGTCGGTCTTCCCGAACAGCTTGTTGACCTGCTCGGTGCGCACCTCAAGGCGCAGGAAGCGGAGCGGGAGACGGCCGGGAAGCGCTGGGAGGAGAACGGGCTTGTCTTCCCGGACGAGCACGGCCGTAGTCCCTCCCACCGCAGGGATTGGGCCGAGTGGAAGTCGCTTCTTGCGGAGGCGAACGTCCGGGACGGACGTCTGCATGACGCGCGCCACACGGCCGCCACGGTCCTGCTCATCCTCGGTGTTCCCGAGCGGGCTGTCATGGGGCTCATGGGGTGGTCGACCACGGCTATGGCCGCTCGGTACCAGCACATGGTGGACGCCGTGCGGACGGACATCGCGAGGCGGGTGGATGGCCTGATCTGGAAACCCGACCCGGACCGGCCGGACGATGACGACGGCGCGGCCGACGCGCTCGTGCCGGCCGGCTGAGACATAGGGGAAGAAGTAGGTTGCGTCCGAGAGGGCGCCGCCTGCTTCTTTCCTGGCTGTGACCGTGCCCCCTGCATTCAAGAAGCTATGGCGTGGCTGTGCCTCGTGTCGTCCCATTCTTGCGCCACCGTACGAACTCGCGCCTCGATCTCGGAGTTCCCATGAAATTCATTAGGGAGGATTGTTGAGGGAAAAATATGGGCTCCAAGCAGTGAGTTTAGCTCTGGGTTGGATCGCGGCGAAAAGTGGACCCCGAACAGGCATGCATCACCGAAATCTGCTCCCGCTAGATTGGCCCTCCTGAAACTCGTATGATGAAATGTGGCGCTCTCCAGGTATGCCTGCTCCAGGTCTACATGTCCGAAGCGGCAAGCGGTGAACACCGTGCTCGCGGCGGATAGCTCGCGCGCTTCGCCTGAGAAGAATGAGGTCTCGGTTACTGTCGCATGATCCAGCTCTACTCTTGCCATTTTACATTTACTGAACCGACACCTCAGTAGAGCTGCCTCACTCATGTTAGAAAATGACAGATTGCATTCCTTGAAAACGACGTCGGTCAATTGAGCTTTGTAGAGATTGGCGTTGCGCAAGTCTGCGGTAGTGATGGTGCATCCGGAGAGTGTCACTCGGCGCAGGTCGATCTCGAACGGTTCCTCGCGTTCGGGCCTCCTTGCCAGAACGTCAAGGGCTGCCTGTACTGGGTCGCCTGAGTAGGTGTTGTCAGGTGACGGCTTGGCATGTTGTCTAATGAAAGCGGCTAGCACCTCCACAACGGTGTTGTGGTCCTTCACGGAGTCGCGCATGATTCTTTCAAGCGAGTAAATTCCGCCAAGCTGCTCAGTTGTATTCTCTGAAGCGATGAGGTGGATTGCGGCTACGTATCTTTCTGTTACCTGCCCTTCCCGGCTGATATCTGCCTGGCGTGCAGCGTTGGTCTCCGATTGGCGTAGCGATTCTCTGGTCAATTCCGCTTGGTCGGTGAAGTTTTCCTGAGACTTTATAAACGATTCACGGTTCTGTTTGTGATTCAGATGGGTGTATGCGAGGCTCCCCGCTGCAAGGATGCCGGCACCAAAGGCGACAACCGTGGTTCGGAAACCCGTGATAACCGCTCCCTCGCCGGGGGTTAGACCGTGTCCAAGATGCGCTCCATCTGACCACCACGGCCCCTTCCATAGCAAAATAATGAAGGTCCCGAGCAAGACGAGCGCGGCTATCGCGCCGATCGATATAGTGGCAATACGCTTCTTCACCCTGAAATCTCAGCACGCTCGGGAGCCTCGTGCAGCACGTTCCGTCAACTTGCCTTGGCGCAGGTCGCGATCTTGCCCCGGCGCAGCAAGTAGCGATCGGGTGCGGGTTGGCCGCTGTGAGGGGCAGGACGCCGCAAGCCAGGCAACCGGCTTCCGCCGCGCGGGCTGTCGGTCAACTGAGACGAGAACTGAGACGAACGAACGACAGGGTGGCGCCCCTGAGGGGGTGCCACCCTGTCGTTTTGCCTGGTCAGGCCAGTCAGAGGCCGTGGCGGGAATTGAACCCACGTACCTCGCTTTGCAGGCGAGTCCCTAAGCCACTCGGGCACACGGCCAGGTCGGGTGTGGGGTGTCGGCCCCGTTCCGAACTTGGTAGGTCGACCGTACGGGTGGGGTGGGAAAGGGATCAAGGGGGACGTGGGGGCTGCAATGGGACTGCCACACGCCGTTCATGAAACGGGGGCGCGGGGTGGTGGTCGTAGGACCATCGTCCCGGGCGCGGACCCGTCTTCCGACAGGGGTCAAAGTCGGTTGTGGCCCTTACGCTGGCGACCATGGCTGCCCTCGAACCCCGCGACACCGGTGTCGCCGACGATGTCCCGTCCTCCGCTGCCGCCGTGGAGCGTGACGGCGAGACCGGCAGGAGCGACGAGACCGGCAGGACCGGTCAGACCGGAAGGACCGGCGAGACCGGCAGGACTGCAAAGACCGGCACGGTCGGCGAGACGGGTGGGATCGGTGAGGCGGGGGAGATCGGGGCGACCGTTCTCGGGCGGTCTCATCGGGCTCTGACCATCGGGATCGTCTCCGTGGTGCTGCTCATCGCGTTCGAGGCGACCGCCGTCGGGACCGCGATGCCGGTGGCGGCGCGGGAGCTCGACGGGGTGGCGTTGTACGCGTTCGCGTTCTCCGGGTACTTCACCACCAGCCTGTTCGGGATGGTGTTCGCCGGACAGTGGTCGGACCGCCGGGGGCCGCTCGGGGCGCTGGGCGGCGGCATCGCGGCCTTCGCCGCCGGGCTGCTCCTCTCCGGGAGCGCCGGGGGCATGTGGGTGTTCATTCTCGGGCGGGCCGTGCAGGGGCTCGGCGGGGGACTGGTGATCGTCGCCCTGTACGTCGTCGTCGGGCGGGCTTACCCGGAGCGGCTGCGGCCCGCGATCATGGCCGCGTTCGCCGCCTGCTGGGTCGTGCCGTCCGTGGTCGGGCCGCTGGCCGCCGGTGCGGTGACCGAGCAGCTGGGGTGGCGGTGGGTCTTCCTCGGGATACCCGCTCTCGTCGTGCTGCCGCTCGCGCTCGCGCTGCCCCAGATACGGCGGCGGGCGAGCGGCCCCGTGGCGGGCATGGCCGCGGGCGCCTTCGACCGGCGGCGGATCCGGCTCGCCCTCGGGATCTCCCTCGGCGCCGGACTGCTCCAGTACGCCGCCCAGGACCTGCGGCCGCTCTCCCTCGTCCCCGGCGCCGCGGGAATCGCGCTGCTCGTGCCCGCCGTGCTCGGGCTCCTGCCGCACGGCACCTGGCGGGCGGCCCGCGGGCTGCCGTCCGTCGTGCTGCTGCGCGGGGTGGCCGCGGGATCCTTCATCGCCGCCGAGTCCTTCGTACCGCTGATGCTCGTGACGCAGCGGGGGCTGAGCCCGACCCTTGCCGGGTTCTCGCTCGCGGCCGGCGGGGCGACCTGGGCGTTGGGGTCGTGGGTGCAGTCACGGCCGTGGGCGGTGCCGTACCGGGAGCGGCTGATGGCGCTGGGGATGGTGCTGGCGGCCGCCGCGATCGCCGCCGCGCCCGCTGTCCTGCTCCCTTCCGTGCCCGTCTGGACCGTGGCCGTGGCCTGGGGCTTCGGCTGTCTGGGGATGGGGCTGGTGATCTCCTCCAGCAGCGTGCTGCTGTTGCAGCTGTCCGCGCCCGAGGAGGCCGGGGCCAACTCCGCCGCGCTCCAGATCTCGGACGGGCTGTCCAACGTCCTGCTGCTGGCCGCGGGAGGCGCCGCCTTCGCGGCGCTCGGCGGCGGGAGCGTGGCGCACGCCACGACGGCCTCGACGGCCACGGCGTCCGCCGGTTCGCATCCGGCCGCCTTCGCCGCCGTCTTCCTGCCGATGGCGGCCGTCGCGCTGTTCGGGGCCTGGGTGACGACGCGGCTGCGGACGGAATCTCGGTGACTCCACGTGGTACCGGCCGGTACCGTCGAAGGCATTGGCCGGACTGAACCTGCGTTTCACGGACGAGGAACTCGACGCCCTGCGTGAGCGCGCACAGGCGGAGGGGCGCAGCATGCAGGCCTTCGCGCACGACGCGGTGATCAAGGCCGTGGACGAGCACGCGCGGCTCTTCGAAGAGGCCGCCGAGCACGTGCTGAAGGCCGGCGCCGAGCTGAACCGGAGGCTCGCCTGATGCACCACCTCACCCTGTCCGAGCTGCTGAACCTCACCCGGCGGCTCGGGGCGGACGAGGTGCGCGACTACGGACTGCTGGACTCCGCGCTGGCCCGCCCCCGGGCGAGTGTGTTCGGGCAGGACGCGTATCCGGACGGTGGCGCAAGGCCGCGGCGCTGATGGAGTCCCTGGCCCGCAACCACGGCCTCGTCGACGGCAACAAGCGCATCGCCTGGTACGCGACCTGGGTCTATCTGCAGCGGGACGGTCATCCGCTGGCCGTCGACTTCGATGTGGACGAGGCCGAGCGGTTCGTGCTGGACGTGTGCCAGGGCGCCCTCGACGTCCCCGCCATCGCGGCCCGGTTGCCGCGCTTCGCCCGCTGATCCGGCGCCGCCCGTCTTCTGTGACCTGAGTCCCACCCGTACGCGCCCCGGCCTTGTTCGCTCGTTGACGGCGGTGGACCGCCGGTAGGGTGGCCCGGTTGTCATACGCAGCCGAGAGCCCCGAACCCGGAGACCGTGACTACCACCGCCGCTTCCTCCACCTCCCACTCCCACCACCTGTCACCGGCCTTCCCGGGCCGAGCCCCCTGGGGCACCGCGAGCAAGCTGCGGGCCTGGCAGCAGGGGGCGATGGAGAAGTACCTCCAGGAGCAGCCGCGCGACTTCCTGGCCGTCGCCACGCCCGGCGCCGGCAAGACGACCTTCGCGCTGACCCTCGCCTCCTGGCTGCTGCACCACCATGTCGTGCAGCAGGTGACCGTGGTGGCGCCGACCGAGCATCTGAAGAAGCAGTGGGCGGAGGCGGCCGCGCGGATAGGGATCCGGCTGGACCCCGAGTACAGCGCGGGCCCGCTCAGCAAGGACTACCACGGCGTCGCCGTGACGTACGCGGGTGTCGGCGTCCGCCCGATGCTGCACCGCAACCGGAGCGAACAGCGCAAGACCCTCGTCATCCTCGACGAGATCCACCACGCCGGTGACTCCAAGTCCTGGGGCGAGGCCTGTCTCGAGGCCTTCGAACCCGCGACCCGTCGTCTCGCGCTCACCGGTACGCCGTTCCGCTCCGACACCAACCCCATCCCCTTCGTGACGTACGAGGAGGGCAACGACGGGATCCGGCGCTCGGCCGCCGACTACACGTACGGCTACGGGTCCGCGCTCGCCGACCAGGTCGTCCGGCCCGTCATCTTCCTCTCCTACAGCGGCAACATGCGCTGGCGGACCAAGGCGGGGGACGAGATCGCGGCGCGGCTCGGCGAGCCGATGACCAAGGACGCGATCAGTCAGGCCTGGCGTACGGCGCTGGATCCGCGCGGTGAGTGGATGCCGAGTGTGCTGCGCGCCGCCGACCAGCGGCTCACCGAGGTCAGGAAGGCCATCCCGGACGCCGGCGCGCTCGTCATCGCCTCCGACCAGGACTCGGCCCGCGCCTACGCCAAGCTGATCCGGGAGATCACCGGGACGAAGGCGACGCTCGTCCTGTCCGACGACACCGGCGCGTCCAGCCGCATCGACGACTTCAGCGGCAGCAACGACCGCTGGATGGTCGCGGTGCGGATGGTGTCGGAAGGCGTCGACGTGCCGCGGCTCGCCGTCGGCGTGTACGCGACGACCATCTCCACACCTCTCTTCTTCGCCCAGGCCGTCGGACGCTTCGTGCGGTCCCGGCGGCGCGGCGAGACCGCTTCCGTCTTCCTCCCGACCGTGCCCGACCTGCTCACCTTCGCCAACGAGATGGAGGTCGAGCGCGACCACGCCCTCGACAAGCCCAAGAAGGAGGGCGAGGAGGATCCGTACGCCGAGTCCGAGCAGGAGATGGACGAGGCGAACAAGGAGCAGGACGAGGACACCGGCGAGCAGGAGCAGTTCGCCTTCGAGGCGCTGGAGTCCGAGGCCGTCTTCGACCGGGTGATGTACAACGGCGCCGAGTTCGGCATGCAGGCCCACCCGGGAAGCGAGGAGGAGCAGGACTACCTCGGCATCCCCGGCCTGCTGGAGCCCGACCAGGTGCAGATGCTGCTCCAGAAGCGGCAGGCCAAGCAGATCGCGCACAGCAAGAAGCGGCCGGACTCCGAGGCCGATCTGCTGGAGCTGCCGGCCGAGCGGCGGCCGGTCGTCTCGCACAAGGAGCTGATGGAGCTGCGCAAGCAGCTCAACACGATGGTGGGGGCGTACGTCCACCAGAGCGGCAAGCCGCACGGAGTGATCCACACCGAGCTGCGGCGGGTGTGCGGCGGTCCGCCGAGCGCGGAGGCGACGGCGGGGCAGCTGCGGCAGCGCATCGCCAAGGTGCAGGAGTGGGCGACCCGGATGAAGTGAGGTCGCCGTCGGCGATCGCGTGCCCCTGGTCCCTGGCAGGGGCGCGAGCCACGGCGTCACGCTCCGTACGTATCGGGATAAATGCAAGTAGTCCATACCGGCCAATGCCCGGATTCTGGACGGAGCCTTCCGCTCAGCGAACCTGCTTCGCTACTGTCCCGCTACGCACACGCCCCGTGGCAGCGCCGCCGCGGAGCGCAGCCGTGAAGCGACTGGGCCCGGACACGCCGGGCCCATCTGTCGATCGGCGGCCTCTGAAGCGCGTCACTGACGGGACTCGGTGACGCATCTGCCGCGACGGAGGTTGCCGACCTCACCACTTAAGGAGTGGGCGTCGTGACCGCGGAGACCTCCCAGACGCTCGATCGAGGGCTGAAGGTCCTCAAACTGCTGGCCGATACCGACCACGGGCTGACCGTCACCGAACTTTCCAACAAGCTGGGCGTGAACCGGACCGTTGTGTACCGGTTGCTCGCCACTCTGGAGCAGCACGCACTCGTACGGCGGGACCTGGGCGGGCGAGCCAGGGTCGGCCTCGGGGTGCTGCGGCTCGGCCGCCAGGTGCATCCGCTGGTGCGGGAGGCCGCGCTGCCCGCACTGCGGTCGCTGGCCGAGGACATAGGCGCGACCGCGCATCTGACCCTGGTGGACGGGACGGAGGCGCTCGCCGTCGCCGTCGTCGAGCCGACCTGGACGGACTACCACGTGGCCTACCGGGCCGGGTTCCGGCATCCGCTGGACCGGGGCGCCGCCGGCCGGGCGATTCTCTTCGCCCGGCAGAACCCGGCGCGGCCGGCCGACGAACCCGGCTACACGCTGACGCACGGGGAGCTGGAGGCCGGCGCGAGCGGGGCCGCGGCTCCGCTGCTGGGCGTGACCGGCGTCGAGGGCAGCGTGGGCGTGGTGATGCTGGCCGACGCGGTGCCCGAGCGGGTGGGACCGCGGGTCGTGGACGCGGCACGGGAGGTGGCGGAGGCACTGCGCTGACGCCCGGCGCCGACGCGCGAAGGCTGACGCCCGGCGCCGACGCGCGAAGGCTGACGCCCGGCGCCGACGCGCGAAGGCTGACGCCCGGCGCTGACGCCCGGCGCCGAGGTACTGCGCTGGCGCGCGAGGCCGACGCACGAGGCCGACGCCTGCGCTGACGTACTGCGCCGACGCGCGCGCCGATGCCGTGAGGGTCTCGGGGCGGGCGAGGTGCGAGGGGTGAGGGTACGGACGGAGAGCGCGGGAGGCGGCGGAGCAGGGGCTCGCGGTCGGGCGGACGGCAGTCGGCCGCGAGCCGGAACACGTCGTCACGTTAGATTGACCTCGTGCTCTCACGCCTCTCGCGCCCCAAGGCCCTCACCGTCTGCGCTCTGCCGCTCGTGGCGCTGCTCGCGACGGCCGCGTTCGCGCCGCTGCCGTTCTCGGTGGCGCAGCCGGGCATGACGGCGAACGTCCTGGGCGAGAACAAGGGCAACCCGGTCATCACGATCACCGGCGCGCCCGTCCGGAGCACGAGCGGGCAGCTGCGGATGACGACGATCGAGGCGACCAACCCCGACACCGACGTCAGGCTCTCCGACGTCGTCGACGGCTGGTTCCGTGCCGACCAGGCGATCATGCCGCGCGACTCCGTCTACCCCAGCGGGGAGAGCACCAAGGAGATCGAGCAGCACAACACCGAGCAGATGCAGCAGTCCCAGGACGCCGCGACCGAGGCCGCGCTGAAGTACCTCGACCGCGCCGACGACGGCATCGAGGTCACGCTGAAACTGTCCGACGTGGGCGGCCCCAGCGCCGGGCTGCTGTTCTCGCTCGGCATCGTCGACAAGCTCGACGGCGACGGCAGCGGCGGCGACCTCACCGGCGGTCGCACGATCGCCGGTACCGGGACCATCGAGGCCGACGGCACGGTCGGCGCGGTCGGCGGCGTGGCCCTGAAGACGCAGGCCGCCCGGCGGGACGGGGCGACCGTCTTCCTGGTGCCGAAGGCGGAGTGCTCCGACGCCAAGGCCGAACTGCCCAAGGGGCTCCGGCTGATCCCGGTCACCACCCTGAAGGGCACGGTGAGCGCACTGACCGCCCTGGAGAAGGGCAAGGGCTCGGTACCGAGCTGTTAGCGGTCCGCGGTCCGCTACCAGGCGACGGCCGGGCTGTTCGCCCCGGGCGCCGCGGCGAGCCGCAGCCCCACTTCCACGAGGGTCCAGCCGAGCCGGGTGCGCAGTTCGCGGGGGCGCCGGAACGCGGCGGCGAGGCGGTGGGCGTCCGCCCGGGCGCGGAGTTCGGCGTTGCGGGACAGGGCGAGCTGGTGCTCGATGTACATGGCGATGCCTCTCGGTCCGTTGCGTCGGTCGGTCTTGTCGGCCGGGGTCGCCGGTCGATCGCGTCGGTCGGTGACGTCAGTCGGTGGCGATGGGGAAGGCGTGCGTGTGCACGCGGATCGTGGCGGTGCCGGGGTCGTCCGCGTCGGCGGCCCGGTCGCGGTAGGTGTCGATCAACTCGTGCATCCTGCCGATGAGTTCGCGGGTCAGCTCCGGGGTCAGCCGTAGCGTCGCGCTGCTCATGTCCCACACCCGGTTCCACTCCTCGGGCCAGGAGCCGCGGTCGCCCAGCCAGGTCGACAGGTCCCGGGTCTGGCCGGTCGCGACCTCGTGCAGATACATGTCGGCCGCGCCGCGTACGGCCGGGTCGGAGTCCGTGAGCAGTTCGTCGTCGAAGGACAGCCCGTGGTGGGCCGCCTTCCACCACCGTTCCCGTCCCTTGCCCCGCTCGGGGTCGTCCTCGACGAAGCCGTGGGCGGCGAGCTGGCGCAGGTGGTAGCTGGTGGCGCCGCTGGACTCGCCCAGCCGTTCCGCGAGTTGTGAGGCGGTGGCCGGACCGTGCCGGCGCAAGGCGTTGAGCAGCTCCATGCGCAGGGGATGCGCGAGTCCGCGCAGCGAACGGGCGTCGAGCTTGCGTACCTCGGGCTGTTCCGGCATGCGTACAAAGGTAGCCTTGCAAAGGCTCCTTTGCAACGGGTCCTTTGTAAGTCGGCGCCCCGGGGAGGCTACTTGACGAACCCCTCCTTCTTCATCCAGTCCAGGGCCACCTGGTGGGGATCCTCTCCGTCGACGTCCACCTTGGCGTTGAGGTCCTGGGCCACCGTGTTGTCCAGCTTCTTCGTCACCGGGTCGATGACCTTCGCGATCGCCGGCCACTTCTTCAGCGTCTTGGAGTTGATCACGGGGGCCGCGTTGTAGTTGGGGAAGAACTTCTTGTCGTCGGCCATCACCACCAGGTTCATGGACTTGATGCGCCCGTCGGTGGTGAACACCTCCCCGTAGGTGCACGTCCCCTTCTGGACCTGGGTGTAGATGATCCCGGTGTCCATCTGCGTGATCCGCGACGCCGAGATGGACATCCCGTACGCCTTCTCCATGCCGGGCAGCCCGTCCGCCCGGTTGGCGAACTCGCTCTCCACGCAGAGCGTCACGGCCTTCGGGTCGGACTTCGACAGCGCGGCCACCTGCGACAGCGTCCTGGTGCCGTACTTCTTGAAGTTGGCCTGGTTCATGGCCAGCGCGTAGGTGTTGTTCAGCCGCGACGGAGGCAGCCAGGTGACGCCGTTCTTCAGGTCGGCGTCGTGCACGGCCTGCCACTGCGCCTGCGGATCGGTGATGGGCTTGCTGTTGCCCTGGTAGGTGATCCAGGCGGTGCCCGTGTACTCGTACATGGCGTCGGCGTCGCCGTTCCTGACCGCCTCGCGCGAGCCGATGGAGCCCTGGATGCCGGTGCGGTCCAGGACGTCCGCGCCGGCCGCCTCGAAGGCGATGCCCATCATCGCGCCGAGGATGAGGTTCTCGGTGAACGACTTGGACGTCACGGTGAGATGCGCGCCCTCTAGCGGCTCGCCCTGCCCGATCGACCCGGGCGAGACGTCGTCGACCATGGGGGAGCCGCTGGTGAGTCCGCACCCGGTCAGCGCGTGGCCGGTCAGTGCCGCCAGGGCCCCGGCGGTCACCAGGCGGGAGCGCTTCACGAGTCCACCTCCAGCCCTCGCGGCCGCAGCAGCACTTCCGCCAGCGAGGCCAGCCAGTCGACGAGCAGCGCCAGCGAGACGGTGAGGATCGAGCCCAGCACCAGCACCGGCATGCGCTGGTTGGTGATGCCGGTGGTGATCAGCACGCCGAGGCCGCCGCCCCCGCCGAAGGTCGCCAGGGTCGCGGTGCCGACGTTGAGGACGAGGGCCGTGCGCACACCGGCCAGGATCAGCGGGACGGCCAGCGGCAGTTCGACCTTGCGCAGCACGCCCAGCGCGGACATGCCGATCCCGCGGGCCGCCTCCAGCAGCGTCGGGTCGTTCGACTTCAGGCCCGCGATGGTGTTGGCGAGCACCGGCAGGATGGCGTAGGCGATGATGCCGATCAGAGCGGCCTTCGTGCCCGTGCCCAGCCAGATCACCAGCAGGGCGAGCAGACCGATCGCGGGGGTCGCCTGCCCCATGTTGGCGATGGCCATCGCGAACGGCGTGGCCCGGCGCAGCGAACCCCGGGTCAGCAGGATGCCGAGCGGGATGGCGATGATCAGCACGAAGAAGGTGGAGATCACCGTGAGCTGCACCTGCTGCCACAGCGCCTTCGACACCTGCCCGTTCGACAGCGCGTTCTCGGAGATCGGGTCCAGGTCCGCCTGCTGGAACCACAGCCAGGTCGCGAGCAGCAGGGCGACGAGGAAGGCGGGCAGGAAGGTCAGTTTCTGCCAGGTGAGGCGACGGCGGGGCGGCGCCGGGGACGGGGTCCTGGCCTCCGCCGGCTCGTCCTCGGCCACGCCCCCCGGCCCGGTGGTCCCGTCCGGGCCGCGGCTCTTGTCCAGGTCGGGAGTGCTCACGCCTTCGCCTCCCCGCCCGGGCCCTCCTGTTCCGCGTGCGTCTGCGCGGCCCGGGCCTCCTCCAGCTCGTGTTGTGCCTCCAGCGCCTCCAGCCGGTCGGCCTCCAGCAGTTCGTGCACGGAGTTCAGCAGCGTCTCCATGTCGACGACCCCGGTGTACTCGCCCCGCCGCCCGGTGACCGCGACCCGCCCGGTGTTGTCCGTGAGCACCGCCTCCAGCGCGTCCCGCAGGGTGGCGTCCCGGGTCACCGTGTCGCTGACCAGGGTGCCGGCCCGCGCCAGGGAGCCCCTGGCGCGCATCAGGTCCCCGCGGCGCAGCCACTTGTAGGGCCGTCCGCGCTGGTCGAGGAGCAGGATCTCGTTCGTGCCGCTGGAGCGGAGCTTGTTGAAGATGGTCTGGAGCGGGTCGTCGACGGTCACCGTCGGGTAGTCGGTGATCTCCACGTCCCGTACCCGGCTCAGGTTGAGCCGCTTCAGCGCCGCGCCCGCACCCACGAACCCGGACACGAAGTCGTCCGCGGGGTTGGTGAGGATCGCCTCCGGGGTGTCGAACTGGGCGATGTGCGAGCGTTCGCGCAGCACCGCGATCCGGTCGCCCAGCTTGATCGCCTCGTCGAAGTCGTGGGTGACGAACACGATCGTCTTGTGCAGCTCGTGCTGGAGCCGGATGAGCTCGTCCTGGAGGTGGTCGCGGGTGATCGGGTCGACCGCGCCGAACGGCTCGTCCATCAGCAGGACGGGCGGATCCGCCGCCAACGCCCGTGCCACACCCACCCGTTGCTGCTGCCCGCCGGACAGCTGGCGCGGATAGCGGCCGTGGAACTCGCCGGGGTCGAGCCCGACCAGGTCGAGCATCTCCTCCACCCGGTCCCGGATCCGGCCCTTCGGCCAGCCGATCATCTTCGGCACGAGGGCGATGTTCTGGGCGACCGTCATGTGCGGGAAGAGCCCGGAGGACTGGATCGCGTACCCGACCTTGCGGCGCAGCTTCACCGGGTCGATGTCGGTGACGTCCTCGCCGTTGATCCGGATCCGGCCGCCGCTCGGCTCGATCAGCCGGTTGATCATCTTCAGTGTGGTCGACTTCCCGCAGCCCGACGGGCCGACGAAGATGACGGTCTCGCCCGCCTTGATCTCCATGGTGACGTTGTCGACGGCGGGGTTGGGGCTGCCCGGATAGCGCTTGGTGAGATTCACCAGCTCGATCGTCGCGCCGTGGGCGCCGTCCCCGGACTCGGTCTCAGACACGGATCCCCCTGGGAATCGTCAGCCGTCCGATGAGGACGTACACGGCGTCGAACAGCAGGGCCAGGACGATGATCCCGAGCGTGCCCGCCAGGACCTGGTTGAGCGCGTTCTTGCTGCCGAGCGAGGCGATGCCCCGGAAGATCTCGTTGCCGAGGCCGGGCCCGGAGGCGTACGCGGCGATGGCGGCGATGCCCATCAGCATCTGCGTCGAGACCCGGATCCCGGTCAGGATCGGCGGCCAGGCCAGCGGCAGCTCGACCCGCAGCAGCCGCATCGTCCCGGACATCCCGATGCCCTTGGCCGCGTCCACGAGTGTGGGATCGACGCCGCGCAGCCCCACGATCGCGTTGCGCACCACCGGCAGCAGCCCGTACAGGGTCAGCGCGATGACCGTCGGCGGGACGCCGAGCCCCACGAGCGGGATCAGCAGACCGATCATCGCGAGCGACGGGACGGTGAGGATCGCGGAGGTGCCGAGGGTGGCGAGGTTGCCCGCCCAGCCGCTGCGGTAGGTGACGACCCCGACCACGACTCCCAGCAGGGTCGCCATGACCATGCACTGGAAGACGACGCTGGCGTGCTGGTAGGCGTCGGTGAGCAGCTGCTGGTGACGGCTGCCGACGTACTCCCAGAAGCTCACACGCCCTCACCGCCCCATGTCGACCAGATCCGGACCAGCTCCGGGCCAGGTCCGCTGGGTCAGGGCCTGTCCCGGTCGTCCTCGGCGGCCTGCTCCACCAGCGGGATGATCCGCAGCGGAACGGGGTTCTCCATCACGATCGCGGTGGAGGCCCGGACAATGCCATCAAAACCGACAACCAGGTCGATCACCCGCTGGAGATCGGCGTTGGAACGGGCCACCAGCCGGCACAGCATGTCCCCGCTGCCGGTGGTGGTGTGCAGCTCCAGCACCTCCGGCACGGACCCCAAGTGGGCTCGCACGTCGGCTCCTTGCCCCTGCCGGATCTGCAGCGTGGCGAACGCCGTGACCGGGTAGCCGAGCGCCGCCGGATCGACCTCGGGGCCGAATCCCCGGATGACTCCATTCGACTGAAGCCGGTCGAGCCGCGCCTGCGCCGTCCCCCTGGCCACCCCCAACCGCCGGGACATCTCCAGTACCCCCATGCGCGGTTCCCGGGCCAGCAGCACGATGATCCGGCCGTCCAGTCGGTCGATCGCCATACCCGCCCGCCTCCGCGATGGTCACCCTGTACAGAAAGCCCGCCGAAACCGTTGCACCGCTGAACACATTGCCCAGCGATGAAGCGAACTATTGCGCACCTTGCTGCCCGGCGCGAGGCTTCCGCTATGACGCAGACCACACACCTCACTCCCGACACCGCCCGGCAGGCCGACCCCTTCCCGGTCAAGGGAATGGACGCGGTCGTCTTCGCCGTGGGCAACGCCAAACAGGCGGCGCACTACTACTCCACCGCCTTCGGCATGAAACTGGTCGCCTACTCCGGACCGGAGAACGGCAGCCGCGAGACCGCCTCGTACGTGCTCACCAACGGCTCGGCCCGCTTCGTCCTGACCTCCGTCGTCAAGGCCTCCACCGCATGGGGCCACTTCCTCGAGCGGCACGTCGCCGAGCACGGCGACGGCGTCGTCGACCTCGCCATCGAGGTCCCCGACGCGCGGGCCGCGTACGCCTACGCCATCGAGCACGGCGCCCGCTCGGTCGCCGAGCCGTACGAGCTGAAGGACGAGTACGGCACCGTCGTCCTCGCCGCGATCGCCACCTACGGCGAGACCCGCCACACCCTCGTCGACCGCTCCGGCTACGACGGCCCCTACCTCCCCGGCTTCGCCGCCGCCGAGCCGATCGTCGAACCGCCCGCCCACCGCACCTTCCAGGCGATCGACCACTGCGTCGGCAACGTCGAACTCGGCCGGATGAACGAATGGGTCGGCTTCTACAACAAGGTCATGGGCTTCACGAACATGAAGGAGTTCGTGGGCGACGACATCGCCACCGAGTACAGCGCCCTGATGTCGAAGGTCGTCGCGGACGGCACGCTCAAGGTCAAGTTCCCGATCAACGAGCCCGCCATCGCCAAGAAGAAGTCCCAGATCGACGAGTACCTGGAGTTCTACGGCGGCGCCGGCGTCCAGCACATCGCGCTCAACACCAACGACATCGTGGAGACGGTACGGACGATGCGGGCGGCCGGGGTCCGGTTCCTCGACACCCCCGACTCCTACTACGACACCCTCGGCGAGTGGGTCGGCGACACCCGCGTCCCCGTCGACACCCTGCGCGAGCTGAAGATCCTCGCCGACCGCGACGAGGACGGCTATCTGCTGCAGATCTTCACCAAGCCGGTCCAGGACAAGCCGACCGTCTTCTTCGAGATCATCGAACGACACGGCTCGATGGGCTTCGGCAAGGGCAACTTCAAGGCCCTGTTCGAGGCGATCGAGCGCGAGCAGGAGAAGCGCGGCAACCTGTGACGGCGCTGATCACGAGCGACGTGCCGGCCGGCCGGACGGCGGTGTGAGCCCTACTCGGGCAGCTCGGCCGGGGCCGGCTCGCCGCCCAGCCGGGCCACCGCCGCCCGGGCCACCGGGCCGAGCAGCGGTGAGAAGTACGGGTTGATCTGCAAGGCCTCCCGGAGGTGACGCCGGGCCGGCCCCGGCATCGCCAGCCGCCGCTCGATCATGCCCCGGTGGTACATGTACGGCGCGCTGTGCACGGCGCCCCCGTGCACCCGGTCGGTCGCGATCACGGCGAACCTCAGCGCCTCCTTGTCGTTCCCGGCCCGGTGCAGCGCCCAGCCCAGCGCGTCCGCGACCGCGATCCCCGGCTGCTGCCGCCACTCGGCCCGCAGCCGCCGTACCGCCGAGGCCGGATCCCCGTGGTCCGCCTCGAACCGGCCGAGCACCAACGCCCCGTCCACCCCGCCCGCCGCGTCCTGACGGACCCGCGCCCGCAGCAGGTCGTACTGCACCCGCGCCGCCTGCGTGAGCCCCAGCGACTCGTACAGCTCGCCCAGCTCCAGCGCGTACTGCGGCGACGGCTGCTTGGCGAGCGCCACCTGGTACGCGTTCAGCGCCTCCGAGGACCGCCCCAGAGCCGCCAGCGCCCGCCCCTGGCCGGCCTGCGCGGCCCGCTGGTCGGGGTCGATCCTGACCGCCTCCTGGAAGTGCCGCAGGGCGTCCGCCCGCTCACCGCGCTCCCAGGCCAGCTGCCCCGCCCGCTCCAGCCAGGCCGCCTGCTCGGCGGGGGAGGAGGCGCCGGCCGCCGCGTCGGCCAGCGCGGCCTGCGCGTCCTCGCGCCAGCCCCGGTCCCAGTAGACGCCCGCCGCCCGGGCCCGCACGGCGGGACCGGAGTGCAGCGCCGTCAGCGAGTCGAGGGCCTTGCGGGCCTTCTTGTAGTCGCCGACCCCGGTGTACGCGTCGATGAGCTGCGGATACGTCGTCCAGCGCTTCGGCGCCAGCTTGCGCGCGGCCTCGCCCCAGGACACGGCCCCCCGGAAGTCGCGGCGGGCGTTCGCCAGCGCGGCCAGACCGTCGAGGGCCTCGGCGTTGGCCTTCGGGCGCACCTTCAGCGAGGTCCGCAGTGCCTGCTCGGCCTTCGGGTACAGGACGGCGGCGTCGGCGGTGCGCCGGCCCTGCTCGACATAGGCCGCGCCCAGCACCGCCCAGGACCGCGCGTCCCGTGGATGCGCCCGCACCCGGCTCTCGCGCTCGCCGATCAGCACCGCCAGATCCGGCAGCGCGGCCGGCACCCCCGTACGGACCGCGGTGCCCGCCTGCGCCCCCGGGGCCGCCGCGGACGCCCGCCGCACCGCGGGCTCCTCACCGGGCAGGCACAGCAGCACCCCGCCGCCCAGCGCGAGGCACCCCACGAGCGAGCCGACGAGCAGCCGCCGACGCGGCCGGGAAACCTTGCCGGCCGCCGCGGGAGCCGCGTCGTCCGCGGCGGCCTCCTCGGGGGCGGCGCGCTCTTCGGGGGCGCGCTCCGCGTTCTCCATGGCGCTGTTCTCCATGGCGTTCACTGTGCGTCAGTACGACGACCGTACGACGTCAGCCGAAGGGCCGGGCGGACGGGGTTCACACCGATGGCCCCGGGTGCGAACCTGTGATCATGAGCCGTCACCTCGTCGACCGTCTGCTCGTCGGCCTGCCCGCCGAGGCCGTCCTCACCGACCCGGACATCACGGGTTCCTACGCCAACGACATGGCCAGTTTCTGTCCGGCCGGCACCCCCGCCGTGGTGGTGCTGCCGCGCACCGTCGAAGAGGTCCAGCACGTCATGCGCACGGCGACCGAGCTGCGCGTCCCGGTCGTGCCGCAGGGCGCCCGCACCGGACTGTCCGGGGGCGCCAACGCCTCCGAGGGCTGTGTCGTCCTCTCCCTGACGAAGATGGACCGGATCGTCGAGATCAACCCGGTCGACCGGATCGCCGTCGTCGAACCGGGCGTCGTCAACGCGACCCTCTCCCGCGCGGTCAACGAACACGGCCTCTACTACCCGCCCGACCCCTCCAGCTGGGAGACGTGCACGATCGGCGGCAACATCGGCACCGCCTCGGGCGGCCTGTGCTGCGTCAAGTACGGGGTGACGGCCGAGTACGTCCTCGGCCTGGACGTCGTGCTCGCCGACGGCCGCCTGATGACCACCGGCCGCCGCACCGCGAAGGGCGTCGCCGGATACGACCTCACCCGGCTCTTCGTGGGCTCGGAGGGCTCGCTGGGGATCGTCGTCGGAGCGGTCCTCGCCCTGCGGCCGCAGCCGCCGCAGCAGCTGGTGCTGGCGGCCGAGTTCGCGTCCGGGGTCGCCGCCTGCGACGCGGTGTGCCGGATCATGGCCGGCGGACATGTGCCGTCCCTCCTCGAACTCATGGACCGTACGACGGTCGGAGCCGTCAACGACCTGACCCGCATGGGGCTCCCCGAGACCACCGAAGCCCTGCTGCTGGCCGCCTTCGACACCCCCGACCCGGCCGCCGACCTCGCCGCCGTCGGCGCGCTGTGCGAGGCGGCCGGCGCCACCCGGGTGGTCCCCGCCGACGACTTCGCCGAGTCCGAACTCCTGCTCCAGGCACGGCGGTCGTCGCTCGTCGCCCTGGAGGCCGTCAAGGGCGCGACGATGATCGACGACGTGTGCGTGCCCCGGTCCAGGCTCGGCGAGATGATCGAGGGCGTCGAGCGCATCGCGGAGAAGCACCGGCTGACCATCGGGGTCGTCGCCCACGCGGGTGACGGCAACACCCACCCCACGGTCTGCTTCGACGCGGCGGACCCCGACGAGTGCCGGCGCGCCCGCGACTCCTTCGACGAGATCATGGGCCTCGGCCTGGAACTCGGCGGCACCATCACCGGCGAGCACGGCGTGGGCGTGCTGAAGAAGGAGTGGCTGGCGCGCGAGATCGGCCCCGTGGGCGTGGAGATGCAGCGGGCGGTCAAGGCGGCCTTCGACCCGCTGGGCATCCTCAACCCGGGCAAACTGTTCTGACGCCCCCGGGGCCGGGACGAGGACCGGGACCGGGAGCCGTGTCTCACTCCCCGTCCTTGGACTCGTCCGACGGCCACGGGTCGCACAGCCACAGGTCGTCCGCGGGAGTCGGGGCGAGCAGTTCGGCCAGACCGTCGTCGATGCCGAGCTGCTCCGCCTCGGTCCCCGGGGGCACCACCCGCAGCGTCCGCTCCAGCCAGGCCGAGACCTGGGCCGCGGGCGCCTCGAGAAGGGCGTCCCCGTCGGGCGAGCTCAGTGCCATCAGCACGACGCTGCGCCCCTCCACCTTCGTCGGCCACACCCGCACGTCCCCGTGCCCGCACGGCCGGAACACGCCTTCCACCAGCAGCTCGCGGGCGAACGTCCAGTCGACCGGGTGCTCGGAGTTGATGTGGAAGGCGACGTGGACGGCGAACGGGTCGTCGCTGCGGTAGCCCAGCCGGGCCGGGACCGGGATGCTGCGCTCCGGCGACAGGATCAGCTTGAGCTCCAGCTCGCGTTCCACCACGGTGTGATGCATGTCGGTTCTCCTCTCGAGACGGACCTCGCGCGGGCCCGCGGTGGGCCCGTACGAGTGGAGAGGGGCCGGACCCGGAACCATTACGCGGGTTCGGCGGACTTTTTTCGGCGCGTTCCGGCGCCGGGCTTCGACGGGCGGTTCCGAACGTGTGAAGAGCCTGCACGGGGTTGCCCGGAAAGGGGCGGGTCCGACAGGACTGGCCATGGGGCTTGCGTCGGTCTGATAGATGTGGAGCCCCCCAACCCACCCCCGAGCAGATACGGGACGACGGACATGAGCGCCCCAACCCCGGCACCCGGCGACGACAGGCCCCGCGAGGGGTACTACCCGGACCCGTCCATCCCTGGATACGTCCGGTACTGGAACGGTGCCTCCTGGGTACCGGGCACCAGCCGGCCGGCGCCCTCCGACGGCCGACCGCTCACCTCTCCGCCCGGCTCGCCGCCGGCCTCCGTGGAGGAGACCGGCCCGCACTTCTTCGACGAGGACCCGGAACCGGCACCGGCGGACCCGTACGGCGTCCGTCCCGAGCCCGCCTCCGCGTGGGGCGCCGACCGCGCCCACCAGTCCGGCTTCGGCGGCGACCAGGACCGCCGGGTCTCCTGGGGCGCCCCGCAGGGCGCCGACCCGAGGATGCCCTCGCCCGCCCCGGCCCAGCCCGAGGGCCTGTCGACGAGTACGGACGGCACGTCCACGATCCCTCCCGCGGATCCGGCGGACGGCGCGGGCGACGGTGGCGGGGACGTGGTCTCCGGGGGCACGTTCGTCTTCCGCCGGCCCACCCCGGGCGGCGGTGCCGCCCCCGCGTCCGGTCCCGCCGGCCCGCCGGGGCTCGTCCCCGACGAGGGCACGGTGACCTTCCGCGCGCCGGCCCCGCGCGCCGGCCACCAGGACGGCGCCTCCGGTGCGCAGCCGGCGGGCACACCCGGCCCGGCGGGCAACGCGGCCGCGTTCCCCGCCGCGGCGCAGGGGCCCGCCCCCACGGCGGGGACCGGCCCCGGCGCGGCCCCCTTCGGCGCTCAGGGTCCGGTCGCGGCGCCGGCCGCTCCCGGTGCCGCCCCCGCCAAGCCCGGTTTCGGGGCCGGCAAGGCGGCCGCCGAGCGTGCGGCGGCTCAGCCCCCGGGCGTCCCGGCGCCGCAGGGCCCGGCACACGTCGCGGCTGCCGCACCGGCCCCCGCTCCCGCCCCTGTTCCGGCCCCCGCTCCCGCGCCTGCTCCGGCCCCTGCTCCCGCCCCCGCCCCGCAGGGCCCCGCGGGGTTCCCGGCCGCGCCGTCCGGTGCTCAGGCAGGTGCCCAGCCCGGTGTTCAGCCCGTCGCCCAGGCGCCCGCGTCCGCCCTCGGCCCCCGGCCGGGCGCTCCGAGCGTGCCCCAGCAGGCCGCCGGCCCACAGCCGCAGCCCCCGCAGGCCGCCGCCCAGCCGGCCGTCCCGATGGCCGCGGGGCCCGGCGGCGGGCAGCCCTCGTGGGCGCAGCAGGTGCACCGGCTCGCGGGCGCCGAGGACGGACCCGTCGCGCCCTGGAAGCCCCCGGTGGACGACATCTTCCAGGCGGCCGCCCGGCGGGCGGCCTCGGCCCGTCCCGCGGGCCTCGGCAGGCGGCTGGCCGCCCGCTTCGTCGACACGCTCGTCCTCGCGGCCGTCACCTCCGCGGCCGCCGTGCCGCTGGGGGCGAAGGCCCTCGACCACGTGACCGCGAAGGTCGACGCCGCCAAGCTCACCGGAGAGACCGTCACCGTCTGGCTGCTCGACGGCACGACGTCGGTGTACCTCGGGATCGTCCTCGCCGTGCTGCTGGTCTTCGGGATCGTCTACGAAGCCGTGCCGACCGCGAAGTGGGGCCGCACGCTGGGCAAGAAGCTGTTCGGTGTCGAGGTGCGGGACATCGAGGGCGGCGGGCCCCCGTCCTTCGGGGCGGCCCTGCGCCGCTGGCTCGTCTACAGCGTGCCGGGTCTGCTCGTCGTCGGTGTGGTGGGCGTCGTATGGGGCCTGTTCGACAGGCCGTGGCGGCAGTGCTGGCACGACAAGGCGGCGCACACGTTCGTCGCGGGGGCTTGACCGACACCCCCGTACCCCGACCCCTGTACCCCGACCTCCGTACCCCGACCCCCGCTCCCGCCCCCCGGCTCCCGCCCCCCGACCCCGCACATCGACCCCGACCCCCGCACCCGCGTACTCCCACGCCTCGGCGCTCTCGGCGCTCTCGGCGCCGTCCCCCGGACGGCCGCTCGCCGGATGCGGAGCCCGCGGGTTCGCGGTCGACTCGGGGGCATGACCACCGAACCGCCTCCCGGCTCCGGCGGCGGCGAGCCGCCGGACGACGACCCGTTCAGGAAGCGGCCCCCGCAGCAGGAGCCGCCGCAGCCCCCGTACGGCGAGGGCCGGCCCCCGTCCGGTGCGGGGCAGGGCTCGCCGTACGACGCGTCGCACGATCCGTACGGTGGTGGGTCGGGCCGGCCCCCGCCCTACGGCGGCGGCCCGTACGGCGGCGGCCCGTACGGTGGTGGTCCGCAGGGCGGCGACCCCTACGGCGGCTACCCCGCCGACCCGCTCTCCGGGATGCCCCCGCTCGCCGACAGCGGCAAGCGCACGCTGGCCCGGATCATCGACATGATCCTCGTCTTCATCGTGGTGACCCTGCTGGCCTGGGCGTTCGGGGTCGCGCAGTACACGGTGGACGCGGACGAGATCGAGTTCGGCAAGACCTTCGGGCGGGAGCTCCTCGTCGCGATCCTGTACGTCGCGTACGACACGATCCTGACCGCCAAGTCCGGCCAGACACTGGGCAAGAAGTGGCTCGGCCTGCGCGTGGCCAACCTCGACAACGGCTCCACGCCCTCCGCCCAGACCTCGCTGATCCGCGCCCTGGTGCTGTGGGTGCCGTTCGCGTTCTGCTGCGCCTGTGTGTGGACGGCGATCTGCGGCGGCTGGAGCTTCTTCGACAAGCCCTACAAGCAGGGTCTGCACGACAAGGCGGCCAAGACGGTGGTGGTCAGCACGCGGTGAGCCGGCCGCGCGCACGACGAAGGGCCCGCGCCACGAGGCGTGGGCCCTTCGTCGTGCGCTTGAGTGTCAGGGTGCCGTGGGCTCCCGGACGGGCTCGGGTGCCGAGGCGACCGAAGCCGGGACCGTCGCGTGCAGGGGGGCGCGCGCGGCGGGAACGGTGACGGGCTCGGGCCGGCCCGCGGGCACGCTCGCCGTGGAGCGGGCCGCGGGTCGGATCACGGAACGGGGCGTCGAGCGGGCCACGGGGGCACGCGACGGCTTCGGTACCGGCACCGTCATGGCGACGAGCACCCCGAGCGCGACCGCGGCGACGACGACGACCGCGATCCCGGGGCCCGAACTCGTCTGTGACAGCAGCAGCATGGCGAGCGTCGAGCAGATGACGGTGCAGGAACCGTACGTGAGCTGTGCGACAGTCGGACGAGGCATGGCAATCGGTGTCCTCGGAAGCGGGGGCGGTCTCGACTCTATTCGCCTGCATGCCCGAGCGGGACGAACGGTAAGCGTGACCTAACCCACGGTGCCGGTGCACAGGGGGCGCACGGAGTCATGGCGTCCATCAAGTGGACCGTCCCGCGCGCCTGTCGGGGCCTCCGCAACGTTACAGTCATATGTCCGCAATGCGAACACCCGCTCCCAATAATGCAGTTGACTTGTCCAAGTCAAGGTCTGTCTTTTCTCGTAAACCAGTAGTCAAATGGCGTCACTTGACTACACGCGTATAACAGCGCGCGGACCTTCCTTGACAGGGATCCCCCCTTTCCGCGCGTCCGGACGCGTGCGTGGGAGGACATCAAGTGACCAGTAGATCCTGGACGTTCAGGACGGCCGCCACGGTCGTCGCCCTTGCGGCGGCCTCGGCGACGTTCTCGACGTTCGCCGTGGCACAGGCCGCCGACAACACCTCGGCGAAGGCCCCGGCGGTGGACCGGCAGGACCCGCAGCCGGCCAAGGCCAAGGAGCACGACTTCGACGGCCCGCTCAGCAAGACCCAGGAGGCGCAGCGAGAGGAGGCTCTCCAGCAGGTCATATCCGGCGAGGCGTCGGTCAAGGACCGGGACGGCTCGAAGGTCGTCCAGCTCAAGAGCCGGAAGGGCGACAGCAAGTACGTCGAGCTCGGCCGCGAGAAGACCGACAAGATCTTCACGATCCTCGTCGAGTTCGGCGACCAGGTCGACAGCCGCTACGGCGGCACGGCCGGCCCGCTGCACAACCAGATAGCCGCGCCGGACCGCAGCAAGGACAACTCCACCGCCTGGCAGGCGGACTACAACCAGAAGCACTTCCAGGAGCTGTACTTCGGCACCGGCAAGAACACCGAGTCGCTCAAGAAGTACTACGAGAAGCAGTCCTCGGGCCGCTACTCGGTCGAGGGCGAGGTGACCGACTGGGTCAAGGTCCCTTACAACGAGGCCCGGTACGGCTCCAACAGCGCCTCCACCGGCGCCTGGTACGCGGTCCAGGACGGCGTGACCGCGTGGGTCGCCGAGCGTGAGGCGGCCGGCGCCACCGCCGCCGAGATCAAGGCGGAGCTGGCCGAGTTCGACCAGTGGGACCGCTACGACTACGACGGCGACGGCGACTTCAACGAGTCCGACGGCTACATCGACCACTTCCAGATCGTGCACGCCGGCGAGGACGAGTCCGCGGGCGGCGGCGCCCAGGGCGCGGACGCCATCTGGGCCCACCGCTGGTACGCCTTCGGCACCGACGCCGGCTCCACCGGCCCGGACACCAACAAGCTCGGCGGCACCCAGGTCGGTGACACCGGCATCTGGGTCGGCGACTACACCATCCAGCCGGAGAACGGCGGACTCGGCGTCTACGCGCACGAGTACGGCCACGACCTCGGTCTGCCGGACGAGTACGACACCTCCGGCGGCGGCGAGAACTCCACCGGGTTCTGGACCCTGATGTCCTCCGGTTCCTGGCTCGGCACCGGCAAGGAGGCCATCGGCAACCTTCCCGGCGACATGAACGCCTGGGACAAGCTCCAGCTGGGCTGGCTGGACTACGACGTCGCCAAGGCGGGCGTGAAGTCCACCCACACACTCGGCGTCGCGGAGTACAACACCAAGAACGCCCAGGCCCTCGTGGTCCAGTTGCCGGAGAAGGAGGTCACCACCGAGGTGGTCGCCCCGGCCCAGGGCGCCACGCAGTGGTGGAGCGGCAGCGGTGACGACCTGCGCAACACCCTGACCCGCGCGGTCGACCTGACCGGCAAGTCGTCGGCCTCGCTGTCCCTGGACGGCTGGTGGGACATCGAGCAGGACTACGACTACCTGTACACCGAGGTCTCCACCGACGGCGCCAACTGGACGCCGGTCGACGGCACTCTGGCCGACGGCAGCGCCGTCCCGCGCGACGGCAGCGGCAAGCCCGCCCTCACCGGCACGGTCGACGCCTACCAGAAGCTGACCTTCCCGCTGAACGCCTACGCGGGCCAGAAGATCAGCGTCCGCTTCCGTTACGCCACCGACGGCGGCGTGGCCCAGAAGGGCTTCGCGGCCGACGAGATCACGGTCACGGCGGACGGCGCCACGCTCTTCGCGGACAACGCGGAGACCGCGGACGCGGCTTGGACGGCGGCCGGCTTCTCCCGCATCGGCGCGTCCATCACGGACGACTACGCCCAGTACTACATCGCCGAGAACCGCCAGTACGTGTCGTACGACAAGACCCTCAAGGTCGGCCCGTACAACTTCGGCTTCTCGACGACCCGTCCGGACTGGGTGGAGCACTACC
The DNA here is from genome assembly GCF_040295245.1 of Streptomyces sp. NPDC002884. Taxonomy (NCBI): domain Bacteria; kingdom Bacillati; phylum Actinomycetota; class Actinomycetes; order Kitasatosporales; family Streptomycetaceae; genus Streptomyces; species Streptomyces sp. NPDC002884. The sequence goes on from NZ_JBEOVB010000014.1 coordinate 151,224, forward strand.
CGTACCAGAACGGTCTGCTGATCTGGAAGTGGGACACCTCGCAGGCGGACGACAACACCAGCCAGCACCCGGGTGAGGGCCTGATCCTCCCGATCGACTCGAACCCGACCGCGCTGAAGTGGGCCGACGGCTCCGTGATGAACGCCCGTCTGCAGAGCTTCGACTCGCCCTTCAGCCTGTACCGCACCGACGCGATCACGCTGCACAGGGCGGACGTCGCGGTCAAGATCAAGTCGCGTCCGGGTGTCCCGGTCTTCGACGACGGCAAGTCGACGTACTCCGACGCGGCGACCCCGCTCGCGGGCGTCAAGGTCACTGACACCAACACCTCGATCAAGATCGTCAATGAGGCCGTCAATGGCTCGACGATCAAGGTGAAGGTTGGTCCGTCGACCAAGTAGTCGACGTTTCAGCAGGTCAGACGCGTATCGGCGGCAACCCCTAGCGGGTTGCCGCCGATCGTGTTTAGGTGCCTCCTGTGCCCTTCTTATTGACACCGACAGTGACGCCGACCTCCGTGAAGGCCTCGGCGACGACCTCGATACCGACTCGCACGGGGGTGTGACCGCATGGCCGCAGGAGGCTTCTGCAAGCTGCCCGACGGCATGGTGGTGGTGGCGCTGAACCTGCCCAGCCCCACCGCCCGGGAGGGCCTGCCGGGCCCCTCCGCGGACGTCCGCGTGCTGGTCCACGCACACAACCGGGCACGGGCCCTGACCAGGCTCCGCAATCTCGGCCTGCGCGCCGTCTACCTGCGCGGCAACGCGGCACCACCCACCCCGGACGAGGTCACGGCGGTGCTCCACCACCCGGACGGCCTGATCTGGCGCACGGCCCCTGACAACGGTGTCCCGATCGGCGTCGTCGTACCGGAGCTGTGGCGCCCCATCCGGTCGCTGCTGCGGGGCGCGGCCGCGGCGTAGGCGGGGGCGTGGGCGGGGGCTTAGGCGGGGGCGCGGACGGCGCCTCAGTACGCCTCGACCACCCGCACGTCCTCCTCCGTGACCACCGCGTCCACGATGCGGAACGAGCGGAACTGGAACTCGCCCCCGCCGTCCGTGTCCGCCGTCGACACCAGCACGTAGTGCGCGCCCGGCTCGTTCGCGTACGAGATGTCCGTGCGGGACGGGTACGCCTCCGTCGCCGTGTGGGAGTGGTAGATGATCACCGGATCCTCGTCGCGGTCGTCCAGCTCGCGGTAGAGCTTGAACAGGTCGCCCGAGTCGAACTCGTAGAACGTGGGGGACATGGCCGCGTTCAGCATCGGGATGAAGCGCTCCGGGCGGTCCGAGCCCGCCGGGCCCGCGACCACGCCGCACGCCTCGTCGGGGTGGTCCTTGCGGGCGTGGGCGACGATCTGGTCGTGCAGGGCCTGGGTGATGGTCAGCATGGTCGCCAGGATAAGCAAAGGGGCCGTCCCGTACCGAGGAGTGGTACGGAACGGCCCGCATCGCGGACGTCCTGAGCGGCTGCGGCAGGGGGCGCCACGAGTGCTCCCTGCGGCCGGACGTCCCGGGGATGGTCGACGGGTCGGTCAGCCGACCTTCTCGAACTCCGGCTCGCGCCGGTCGGTGATCTCCGGGTTGCGGCCCTTCAGGACCGCCCAGCCGATGCCGAGCGCGACCGCCCAGCCCGCCATCACGTACAGGCAGATCCGGGAGTCGGCGTCGTACGCGATCAGGCCGGTGACGAAGAGCAGGAAGACGATGGCCACCCAGCTGAACGCCGAGCCGCCCGGGGCCGGGAAGGACGAGGCGGGCAGCCGACCCGCGACGACCGCGCGGCGGTAGAGGACGTGGCTGATCAGGATCATCAGCCAGGTCCAGATGCCGGCCGCGGTGGCCACCGAGGTGACGTAGCCGAAGGCCTTCTCCGGGACGACGTAGTTCAGGATCACGCCGATGCCCATGAACAGGACCGAGACCGTGATGCCGAAGGCCGGGGTCTTGGTCGACGACAGCTTCCGGAAGACCGCGGGGGCCTCGCCGCTGTCGGCCAGGTTCCGCAGCATGCGGCCCGTGGAGTACATGCCCGAGTTGCAGGAGGACAGGGCCGCCGTCAGCACGACGAAGTTCACGATGCCGGCGCCCGCGGGGATGCCGATCTTCGCGAACGCCTCGACGAACGGGCTCACGCCCGGCGCGAACTCCGTCCACTTCACGACGCAGAGGATGACCGTGAGCGCGCCGACGTAGAACAGCGCGATGCGCCACGGCAGGGTGTTGATCGCCTTCGGCAGGGTCTTCTCCGGGTCCTGCGACTCGCCCGCCGTGACACCGACCAGCTCGACGGCGAGGTAGGCGAACATGACGCCCTGGAGGGTCATCAGGGACGAGCCGACGCCCTTGGGGAAGAAGCCGTCGAAGGCCCACAGGTTGGAGACCGCGGCCGTGTCGCCGGCGCTGCTGAAGCCGAACGTGAGGACGCCGAGGCCGATGACGATCATTCCGATGAGCGCGGTGACCTTCACCATCGAGAACCAGAACTCCAGCTCACCGAAGAGCTTCACGGAGATCAGGTTGACCCCGAAGAGGATCACCAGGAAGACCAGCGCGGTCACCCACTGGGGGACGGCCGGGAACCAGTAGTTGACGTAGATCGCGGCGGCCGTCAGCTCGGCCATACCGGTCACGACCCACATCAGCCAGTACGTCCAGCCGGTGAAGTAGCCGAAGAACGGGCCGAGGAACTCGCGCGAGTACTCCGCGAAGGAGCCCGAGACCGGGCGGTAGAGGAGCAGCTCGCCCAGCGCCCGCATGATGAAGAAGATGATCCCGCCCGCGAGGGCGTACATGAGGATGAGACTGGGACCGGCCTTGGCGATGTTCGCCCCGGCGCCCAGGAAGAGCCCGACGCCGATGGCGCCGCCGATGGCGATCATCTGGACCTGGCGGCTGCCGAGTCCGCGCTCGTACCCCTCTTCGGGAGTGTCAGTGACAGCGGTGTCAGTGACCTTCTCAGAGGTCATGTGTGGTGCGCCTTTCTCCATGCCGAACCGGGCCTCTCGTCGGCCTCGGATCGGGTTTCGATCCCCCCGGATTGATGGAGCGATGCCTGGCCGGCGATCAACCGGCTCGGTGGCGCACCCGGCCGAACATACGGGTGGTGTTCGCCGGGCGGTCGTGAAGATTTATCACGCCCGCAATATTGATCAGCCGGACGGTCTGTGGCGCACGACACAAGAAGAAGCGGATGAACGAGACACAAAGAGGACACTCCCGGCCGTCGCGTTGACGCGATCGTTATCCGGATTTGAGCGTCCTCTGAGCGAACAAAAATGCGCACGAACCACTGCATAAGGGCTGTACGAAGGGCTGCGCGAAGGGCTGTGCGGCTCGGCTGCGCGGAAGGGCTACGGCAGGAGGGTCGTCACGAGGGTCTCCTGGAGGCCGCCCAGCCACAGGTACGCCATCACCATCGGCTTGCGCGGGTCCTCGTCCGGCAGCCGGTAGAGGAGGTCGGTGTCGTCCTCGTCGGTGATCTCCAGACGGGAGCCGATCGCGAGCCGCAGGTCGTTCAGCGCGCGGAGCCACTGCTGGGACTCCTGCGGCGTCAGCTTCAGCACCGCCCCGCCCGCCCCGGCCGCCTCGGAGGCCAGCGCGTCCAGCGAGCGGACCACCGCGAGGGCGTTCTCGCGCTTGCCGGCCCGCAGGTCGTTCTCGGTGTAGCGGCGGAACTCGGCGGAGTGCGCCTTCTGCTCGTCCGCCCGCGCGGGTCCCGGGGTGCCCTCCGGGTCGGTGTAGGCGTCCGGGAAGAGGCGGCGCAGCACCGGGTCGGCGGGGGGCTCGCTCGGCCCCTCGGCGAAGAGCTCGGCGAGCGGGTCGTCGGGGGCGTCCTCGGCGGGGCCGGGGCCGATGAGCTCGAGGAGCTGCACGGCCAGCGACCGGATGATGGAGATCTCGACGTCGTCGAGTGCGACGGCCGCGCCGCCGCCGGGGAGCGGTTCGAAGTGTCCAGGCATAGGAGGGCAGGCTACTTCCGGTCCTGCTGCAGGGTGGCCCACAGGCCGTAACCGTGCATGGCCTGCACGTCGCGTTCCATCTCCTCGCGCGAGCCGCTGGAGACGACCGCCCGGCCCTTGTGGTGGACGTCCATCATGAGCTTCGTGGCCTTGTCCTTGGTGTACCCGAAGTACGACTGGAAGACGTACGTCACGTAGCTCATGAGGTTGACCGGGTCGTTGTGGACGATCGTGACCCACGGGACGTCCGGCTCGGGTACGGCGAAGACCTCCTCCGCCGACTCGGTGCGTTCGATCTCAAGGGGAGCGGGTGACGTCACAAGCCCCATGCTGCCACGCATCCGGGAAATCGTCACACCGACGAAAAGGGAGTACTATCCGTTGCCATGAACACAGCGGACCTTGGGCTGCCGGTGGATGTTCCCTCTACGGCGCTCTTCACGGACCAGTACGAACTGACGATGCTCCAGGCTGCCCTGAAAGCGGGCACGGCCGAACGGCGCAGCGTGTTCGAGGTCTTCACCCGGCGGTTGCCGGACGGCCGGCGCTACGGCGTCGTCGCGGGCACCGGGCGGGTCCTGGACGCCGTCGAGAACCTGCGCTTCGACGCGGACGTCATCGGCTTCCTGCGGGAGCGGAACATCGTCGACGAGGAGACCCTCGACCGGCTCGCCGGATACCGCTTCTCGGGTGACATCTGGGGCTACCCGGAGGGCGAGGTCTACTTCCCGGGCTCGCCCATCATGCGGGTCGAGGGCTCCTTCGCCGAGTGCGTGCTCCTCGAGACCGTGATCCTCTCCATCCTCAACCACGACTCCGCGATCGCGGCCGCCGCCTCCCGGATGTCCTCCGCCGCGGGCGAGCGCCCCCTGATCGAGATGGGCGCCCGCCGCACCCACGAACTGGCCGCGGTCGCCGCCGCCCGCGCCGCCTACATCGGCGGCTTCGCCACCACCTCCGACCTGGCCGCCGGCTTCCGCTACGGCATCCCCACCGTGGGCACCAGCGCCCACGCCTTCACCCTCCTGCACGACAGCGAGCGGGACGCCTTCCAGGCCCAGGTCGACTCGCTCGGCCGGGGCACCACCCTGCTCGTGGACACCTACGACGTCGCCGAGGCCGTCCGGACGGCCGTCGAGATCGCCGGGCCCGAGCTCGGCGCGGTCCGCATCGACTCCGGCGACCTGCTCCTCGTGGCCCACCGGGTGCGCCAGCAGCTCGACGAGCTCGGCGCGACGAACACCCGGATCGTCGTCACCTCCGACCTCGACGAGTACGCCATCGCCTCGCTGGCCGCGGCCCCCGTCGACGCGTACGGCGTCGGCACCCAGCTGGTGACCGGCTCCGGGCACCCGACCTGCTCGATGGTCTACAAACTGGTCGCCCGCGCCGGATCCGCCGACCCGCGGGAACCTCTGGTGCCGGTGGCGAAGAAGTCCTCCGGCGGCAAGACCTCCATCGGCGGCCGCAAGTGGGCGGCGCGCCGGCCCGACGCGTACGGGGTGGCCGAGGCCGAGGTCGTCGGCACCGGGGCCGTCCCCGCCGGACTGGCCGACCACCAGCTGCTCGTCCAGCTGGTCAAGGGCGGCGAGGTCGTCGGCCGCGAGCCCCTGGACGCCGTCCGCGACCGCCACGCCGCGGCCCGCGCCGGCCTGCCCCTCTCCGCGAACCAGCTGTCGCGCGGGGAACCCGTCATTCCCACGGAGTATGTACAGGGCCTGTCGGGTAACTAGGGCGTGTGCCCGGCGCACACCGGGCGACGCCCCCTCCCGCGGGGCCGACAAAGTCTCTAGGCTCAATTACTTCACCCTCAGTCGAAGGACACCGACCATGCGCCGCGCCTTGATCGTCGTAGACGTGCAGAACGACTTCTGCGAGGGAGGCAGCCTCGCGGTGACCGGTGGCGCCGATGTGGCCGCCGCCATCACCGAGCTGATCGGGCAGGCGCCCGCCGGATACCGGCACGTGGTGGCCACCCGCGACCACCACATCGCGCCCGGCGGCCACTTCGCCGACAACCCCGACTACGTGCACTCCTGGCCCGCGCACTGCGTGGCGGGCACGGAGGGCGTCGGCTTCCACCCCAACTTCGCGCCCGCCGTCGCCTCCGGCGCCGTCGACGCCGTGTTCGACAAGGGCGCCTACGCGGCCGCGTACAGCGGCTTCGAGGGCGCCGACGAGAACGGCGCCAGGCTGGGCGACTGGCTGCGGGACCGCCAGATCGACGAGGTGGACGTCGTCGGCATCGCGACCGACCACTGCGTGCGCGCCACCGCCCTGGACGCGGCCCGAGAGGGCTTCCGCACCCAGGTCCTGCTCGACCTCACCGCCGGCGTGGCCAAGGAGAGCACCGACCGGGCCCTGGAGGAACTGCGCGCGGCCGGCGTGGAACTGACGGGGAAGCCGGTCGTCTAGGACAGGCCCCGGTCCCGGCGCCGCCCGCCGGTTACCGTTTCCGCAAGGTGTACGCACAACTCGCCCCAACGGAGATGGTGTTGACGCAACGCTCGCACGTACGGCGGCCCACGCTCGAAGACGTCGCCCGCCGGTCGGGAGTCTCGAAGTCGACCGTGTCCCGCGTGATCAACGGGGAGGCCCGGGTACGGGCCGAGGTCGTCGACCGGGTCCGCCAGGTGATCTCCGAGCTGGGATACGTCCCCAACCAAGGGGCCAGGCAACTCGTCACGCACCGCACGAACGCCGTCGCCGTCGTCGCCGCCCAGCCCGAGAACCGGCTCTTCATCGACCCCTTCTTCGACCTCCTCCTGCGCGGTGTCCGCCGCGAACTCGCGCTCCACGGCGCCCAGGCCGTCCTGCTGTTCCTGGAGGAGCCCGACGACTACCCGCGCGTCGCCGACTACCTCGGCGGCGGCCATGTCGACGGCGCGATCCTGTTCTCCCTGCGCCCCGGCGACCGGCTGGCCGAGATCATCGACCGGCTCGGCCTCCCGGCCGTGTTCGGCGGCCGCCCGCTGCTGCGCGACGGCGACCCGGTACGGCCCGGCCAGGCCCATGTCGACGGCGACAACCGGGGCGGCGCCCGGCTGGCCGTCCAGCACCTGGTATCCCTCGGGCGCCGGCGGATCGCGACCGTCGCCGGGCCCTACGACCAGGAGAACTCCGCCGCCGACCGGCTCGCCGGGTACCGGGACGTCCTGCCCGGCGCCGGGACGCCGCACCTCGTCGAGCGGGCCGACTACACCCGGCAGGGCGGCGCCGACGCCATGGCCGCGCTGCTGGACCGCCACCCCGACCTCGACGCCGTGTTCGTCGCCTCCGACCTCATGGCCTCCGGCGCCCTCCAGACCCTGCGGGAGCGCGGCCGCAGGGTCCCCGAGGACGTGGCCGTCGTCGGCTTCGACGACCTCACCTCCATCGCCGAGACGACCGACCCGCCGCTCACCACCGTCCACCAGGACATCGAGGAGATGGGCCGGCTGATGGCCCGGCTGCTGCTCGCCCGGGAAGACGCGCCGGACATGGCACCGGACGGCTCACCGGACGGGACCTCCGTGATCGTCCCCACCCGCCTGGTACGCCGCGCGTCGGCCTGACGCAGCGGTGACATCTCACTCCCCGGCCCCATACCGTCCGCGATGTGGGATCACATTCCGGAAGCCGGACCGGGAATCGATACGATGAGCCCATGGTTCTGAACGACGTGAGCGAGAAGACGCCGGGCGCACTGCTCGTGGCGCGGCTGCACGTCGACCTGTGCAGGCTCGCCAGCGCCATCTGTTGACGTCCCACCCGCCGCCGTACGGCCGAGAGCCGATGGGGGTACCGCCCGTGCCGGCGCAGCCGAGCGTGGGGGAGCCACCCGCACGAACCCGCGCCGCCCACACCTTCCGACAGGAGCCCTGAGCCATGGCCATCGAGGTCCGCATCCCCACCATCCTCCGCCAGTACACCGACGGTCAGAAGGCGGTGGAGGGTACCGGTGACACCCTCGCCGGCCTGTTCACCGACCTCGAGACCCGGCACGCGGGCATCCACGCCCGGATCGTGGACGACGGAAAGCTGCGCCGCTTCGTCAACGTGTACCTGAACGACGAGGACGTCCGCTTCGTCGACGGCATCGACACCAAGCTGACCGACGGCGACACCGTGACCATCCTGCCGGCCGTGGCCGGCGGCATGGCCTGATCGGCCGCCGACCTCCATGCGTTACGACTCCCCGCTGGCCGCGGTGGGCAACACCCCTCTGGTGCGCCTGCCGCGGCTCTCGCCGTCCGCCGACGTCCGCATCTGGGCGAAGCTCGAGGACCGCAACCCCACCGGCTCGGTCAAGGACCGCCCCGCCCTGCACATGGTCGAGCAGGCGGAGAAGGACGGCCGCCTCACCCCCGGCTGCACCATCCTGGAACCGACGAGCGGCAACACCGGCATCTCCCTCGCCATGGCGGCCCGGCTCAAGGGCTACCGCATGGTCTGCGTGATGCCCGAGAACACCTCCCAGGAGCGCCGGGAACTGCTCGCCATGTGGGGCGCCGAGATCGTCCCCTCCCCGGCCGCGGGCGGCTCCAACACCGCGGTCCGCGTCGCCAAGGAGCTCGCCGCCGAACACCCCGACTGGGTGATGCTCTACCAGTACGGCAACCCCGACAACGCCGGCGCCCACTACGCCACCACCGGTCCCGAGATCCTCGCGGACCTCCCGTCCATCACCCACTTCGTCGCCGGTCTCGGCACGACGGGCACGCTGATGGGCGTCGGCCGGTTCCTCCGCGAGAACAAGCCGGACGTGAAGATCGTCGCCGCCGAGCCGCGCTACGACGACCTGGTCTACGGCCTGCGCAACCTCGACGAGGGCTTCGTACCCGAGCTGTACGACGCCTCCGTCCTCACCACCCGCTTCTCGGTCGGCTCGGCGGACGCCGTGACCCGCACCCGGGAACTCCTCCAGCAGGAGGGCATCTTCGCGGGCGTCTCCACCGGAGCCGCCCTGCACGCGGCGATCGGCGTCGGCATGAAGGCGCTGAAGGCGGGGGAGAGCGCCGACATCGCGTTCGTCGTGGCGGACGGCGGCTGGAAGTACCTGTCGACGGGCGTCTACACCGCGGCGACCACGGAGGAAGCGATCGAGACGCTCCAGGGCCAGCTCTGGGCGTAGGGTTTCAGGTAGCCAGGTGACGGACCTGGTCCCACAGGACCGGGTCCACCACACCCACCCTGCGCCGGAAGTCGCTCATCCGGATCTGGCGCAACTCGTCCGTCTCCAGGAAACTCGGCCGCCCCTGCGCGTCCCCCACGGCACCCGGCGGCAGCGGGATCACACCGGCCCGCTCGTCGTGGTACTTGCTGGTGATCTTCGCGACGGTGGCGCGGTCACCGCGCACCATGAGCACCAGACACGGCCGGTCCTTCACCCCCGGGCCGTCCTCGAAGGGCACGTCCGCCCACCAGATCTCCGCGGGCTTCGGACGGTCGGCGACGCCGCGGCCCCGGGTCGACCGGCCTGAAGGCCGGCCCGTCTGCCGGCCGGTCTTCCGACCCGTCGCCCGGCCCGGCGGCCGGGTCCCGCGCCGCTTCGGCCGCCGCCCCCGCCCCCAGCCGTCCACGAGCGTCGCGACCAGCGCGAGCAGTATCACCGCCGCGAGCGCGAGCCACCAGGACGTGTCCATACGACGACGTTACCGGCGCGTGAGCGCCCTCGCGCGCCCCGTCCCCACTTCACATGCCCCCGGTCCAGCCGAACCGGTGACACCACAGGTGAGTTCGCCCACAACGGCCCCTGGCGGAGGAGCGACCCGGGGTTTTGCGCCTTACGCTCGACGCACCGCAAGACCCCCGTCGCCCCATTTAACGATCATTCGTTCCACGATCCGTCCCCCGGACCTCACCCGGTACTTCTCGGTTTCCCGCCAGCGGAGGTTTCGCCTTCATGAAGCTCACCGTCGTCGGCTGCTCGGGGTCGTTCCCGTCCGCGGAATCGGCCTGCTCGAGCTACCTCCTCGAGGCCGACGGCTTCCGGCTGCTTCTCGACATGGGCAACGGCGCCCTGGGCGAGTTGCAGCGCCACTGCGGTCTCTACGACCTCGACGCGATCTTCCTGAGCCATCTGCACGCCGACCACTGCATCGACATGTGCGCCTACTTCGTCGCGCGCTACTACCGGCACGACGGCGGCCGCTGCGACCCCATCCCCGTCTACGGCCCGGAGGGCACGGAGCACCGCCTGACCACGGCCTACGCCGACACCCCGTCGGCCTCCTCGATGAGCGAGGTCTTCGACTTCCACACGGTCAAGCCGTCCACCTTCGACATCGGCCCGTTCACCGTGCACACGGAACGCGTGGCGCACCCGGTGGAGGCGTACGGCATCCGCGTCGAACACAACGGCAGGTCGCTGACCTACTCCGGCGACACCGGCATCAGCCCCGCGCTGGAGGAACTCGCCCGCGACACGGACCTCTTCCTGTGCGAGGCCGCCTTCACGCACGGCAAGGAGAGCATCCCCGACCTGCACCTCAACGGCCGCGAAGCCGGTGAGACGGCGAGCAGGGCGGGCGCGAGAAAGCTCGTACTGACCCACATCCCGCCGTGGACGGACCCCCGGGTCAACCTGGCGGACGCCCGCGCGGTGTTCGACGGCCCGGTGGAACTGGCCGCGCCGAGGCAGACGTACGAGATCTAGACCCCAGGGCATGCGAAAGGCCCCCGGAGCGGTTCAGGGCTCCGGGGGCCTTCGCGTGCGTACCGGCGGGCGGCTACGCCTTGGTGAGGTCCTCGACCTCCTCCTCGGGCTCACGGCCCGGGGTGGGAAGGTTGAACTTCGTGATCGCGAAGCGGAAGACGACGTAGTAGATCGCGCCGAACACCAGGCCGATCGGGATGATCAGCCAGGGCTTGGTGGCCAGGTTCCAGTTCAGTGCGTAGTCGATGAAGCCCGCGGAGAAGGTGAAGCCCGCGTGGACGCCGAGGGCCCAGGTGATCGCCATGGACAGCGCTGTCAGCACCGCGTGGATCGCGTAGAGCAGCGGTGCGATGAACATGAACGAGAACTCGATGGGCTCGGTGACACCGGTGACGAAGGAGGTCAGCGCGAGCGAGATCATCATGCCCAGCACGGCCTTGCGGCGCTCGGGGCGGGCGGTGTGCGCGATGGCCAGGGCGGCGGCCGGCAGACCGAACATCATGATCGGGAAGAAGCCGGACATGAACTGCCCGGCGGTCGGGTCACCGGCGAAGAAGCGGGTCAGGTCGCCGTGCACGACGGCACCGGTGGCGTCCTTGAAGTCGCCGATCTGGAACCAGGCGACCGAGTTCACGAACTGGTGCATGCCGACCGGGATCAGCGCGCGGTTGATCAGACCGAACAGGCCCGCGCCGAAGGCGCCCAGACCCGTCATCCACTCGCCGAAGTCCGAGATGACCTCACCGATCGGCTCCCAGACCAGGCCGAAGAAGACACCTATGAGCGTGCCGACGAACGCCATGATGATCGGCACCAGACGGCGGCCGTTGAAGAAGCCGAGCCAGTCCACCAGCTTCGTGCGGTGGAACCGCTGCCAGATCACCGCGCCCAGCAGACCCATCACGATGCCACCGAGGACACCGGGGTTGTTGTAGGTCGCGGCTATGTCCGCACCCGCCTGGACCTTGGCTTCGGAGACCGGGAACGCCTTCAGGACGTTGGCGTAGACCAGGAAGCCGACCAGCGCGGCCAGCGCCGTGGAGCCGTCCGACTTCTTGGCGAAGCCGATGGCGACACCGATACAGAACAGCATCGGCAGGTTGTCGAAGATGGCACCGCCGGCCGTCGCGAAGACCGCCGTGACCTTGTCGGGCAGATTCAGCTTCTCCTGGACGTCCGACTGCCCGAGCCGCAGCAGCAGGCCCGCCGCCGGCAGCACAGCGATCGGGAGCTGAAGGCTGCGGCCGACCTTCTGGAGCCCCTGCAGAAGGCCGGATCCCCATCTCTTCTGGGGGGCCGCCGTGGGCGCGGTGGCGGTGCTCATAGACTTCCTCCATCGGGTGGTGGTCTACACCACTCAGTGGTGTAGACCATGTTGTAGCACGATGAAGGTGGCATAAGGAACCCACGATTCCCGTAATCGTGGTATTATGTTCAGCTACGCCCGGCGGTGCCTCGGCCGAGTCCCCGGCCGCACCCCCGAACCGGCCCCCGGCTAGGCCTTGGTGACGTCCTCCCGCTCCTCCTCCGGCTCCCGTCCGGGGGTCGACAGGTCGAACTTCGTGATCGCGAAACGGAAGATCGCGTAGTAGACGGCGGCGAAGCACAGACCGATCGGGACGATCGCCCACGGCCGCGTCGCCAGGTTCCAGTTGATGACGTAGTCGATGAGCCCGGCGGAGAAACTGAAACCGTCGTGCACGCCCAGCCCCCACGTCACCGCCATCGACGCCCCCGTCAGCACCGCGTGCACCGCGTACAGCAGGGGGGCGACGAACAGGAACGAGTACTCGATCGGCTCGGTGATGCCCGTGACGAACGACGTCAGCGCCACCGACAGCATCAGACCGCCGACCTCCTTGCGGCGGGACGGCCTCGCACAGTGCGTGATGGCGAGCGCCGCCGCGGGCAGCGCGAACATCATGATCGGGAAGAAACCGGAGGTGAACTGACCGGCGTCCGGGTCGCCCGCCAGGAACATGTTGATGTCGCCGTGCACCACCGTGCCGTCCGGCTTCGTGAAACTGCCGAACTGGAACCAGATGGGCACGTTCAGGAACTGGTGCAGACCGATCACCAGCAACGCCCGGTTCGCGACGCCGAAGATGCCCGCACCCCACGCGTCCAGCCCGTCGAGCCAGTCGCTGAAGCTCTCCAGGGCATCGCCGATCGGCGGCCAGACCCACAGGCACAACGCGGCGAACGCGATCGCGACGAACGCCATGATGATCGGCACCAGACGGCGGCCGTTGAAGAAGCCGAGCCAGTCCACCAGCTTCGTACGGTGGTACCGCTGCCAGAAGAACGCCGTCAGCAACCCCATGACGATCCCGCCGAACACTCCCGGATTCTGGTACGCGAACGCCCCCACCGTGTTGTCCGTCGCCTGGCACCCGATGTTCGGGATCACCTTCGAACCCGGCCCGCAGTCCTCCGGGAACTGCCGCAACACGTTGTAGTAGACGAGGAATCCGGCCACCGCCGCCAGCGCCGTCGAACCGTCCGACTTCTTCGCCATGCCGATGGCCACACCGATGCAGAACAGCAGGGGCAGCCCGAGGGTGCTGTCGAGCAGCGCGGCGCCCGCACCCGCCATCACCTTCGCCACGTTCGTCCAGCCGAGCCCGTCGTCCCCGAACACATCAGGCTGGCCGAGCCTGTTGAGGATGCCCGCGGCCGGCAGCACGGCGATCGGCAGCTGAAGACTGCGTCCCATCTTCTGGAGGCCCTGGAACGCGGTGTGCCAGCGCCGGCGTGCGGGGCTGATCTTCGTCTCGGCGCTCTCGGCACTCATCGTTTGGCGACCGCCTGTCAGGTGGTGTAGACCAGCTACGGACGATTGGGTTGCTGCGACGTCATCACTGACGTCATCCTTCGGTACACCCGACACAATCGCTCGCGAAGTTGGGCCAACTGTGGGTTACTGCGACAAAGCGGTTCACATCGCGGTTCGCATCAGGGAATTCAGGGAGACGGAACATGGCCACCAAGGCTGAGAAGATCGTCGCCGGACTCGGCGGCCTCGACAACATCGAAGAGATCGAAGGCTGCATCACCCGGCTGCGGACCGAGGTCAACGACGCCTCGCTCGTCGACGAAGCCGCCCTGAAGGCCGCCGGTGCCCACGGCGTCGTCAAGATGGGCACCGCCATCCAGGTCGTCATCGGCACCGACGCCGACCCCATCGCCGCGGAGATCGAGGACATGATGTGAGCCGACGCGCTCACACCTGAGGGCTCACCGCCGAGCACTCACTCCTGAGGGGCTCCTCCCACCACCGTGGGAGGGGCCCCTTCCGCGGGTACGGCTAGGCTCAGCGCCATGTCTCGAATCGACGGCCGCACCCCCGAACAGCTCCGCCCCGTCACCATCGAACGTGGCTGGAGCAAGCACGCCGAGGGCTCCGTCCTCGTCTCCTTCGGCGACACGAAGGTCTTCTGCACCGCCTCCGTCACCGAAGGCGTCCCCCGCTGGCGCAAGGGCAGCGGCGAGGGCTGGGTCACCGCGGAGTACTCCATGCTCCCCCGTGCCACCAACACCCGCGGCGACCGCGAGTCCGTCCGCGGCAAGATCGGCGGCCGCACCCACGAGATCTCCCGCCTCATCGGCCGCTCCCTGCGCGCGGTCATCGACTACAAGGCGCTGGGCGAGAACACCATCGTCCTCGACTGCGACGTCCTCCAGGCCGACGGCGGCACGCGCACCGCGGCCATCACCGGCGCGTACGTCGCGCTGGCGGACGCCATCACGTGGGCCCAGGGCCGCAAGCTCATCAAGGCCGGCCGCCGGCCCCTCACCGGCACGGTGAGCGCGGTCTCGGTCGGCATCGTGGGAGGAGTGCCCCTGCTGGACCTCCGCTACGAGGAAGACGTCCGCGCCGAGACCGACATGAACGTCGTCTGCACCGGCGACGGCCGCTTCGTCGAGGTCCAGGGCACCGCCGAGGCCGAGCCGTTCGCCCGCGATGAGCTCAACTCCCTTCTGGACCTTGCCGTTCTGGGCTGCACGGAACTGACTGTCCTACAGCGCACGGCACTTGATACGGTCCTCGAAAAGTAAAGGGAACACCAAGAGGAGCGGCGGGCGCGAGCAACCGGTCCGCCCGCCGAGGCGTCTTGGCCAGTACACCAACGGGGGCCCCTTGGGCCTGGCAAGGGGAGGAACACACTTATGTCCACGGCCGCGAGCCCACGCCCACAGTGGCGTCGCCGTACCGTCATAGTCACCGCCGCGGCGGCCGTCGCCCTCACCGTGGGACTGACGGCGACCGGCTGCGACGCAGTCAACAAGGCCCTGGACTGCGTCCAGACCGCCGACTCCATCGCCGACAGCGTCACCGACCTCCAGCAGGCCGTGGAGAACGCCGCGAACGACCCCACGCAGACGCAGGAGTCGCTGACCTCCATCGAGAACAACCTCGACAAGATAGGCGACAAGACGGACAACGCCGACGTCAACAAGGCGGTCGACGACCTCCAGAGCGCCGTCGCCAACGTCCGCACCGCCGTCGAGAACGGCGACAACACCCCCGACCTGAGCCCGGTCACGGACGCGGCGGGCGAACTGACGAAGGTCTGCACCCCGTAGCACCCGAGATGCGGGAGCACTGGGGATACTGGGCGCATGACCCGCCTGATCCTCGCCACCCGCAACGCCGGAAAGATCACCGAACTGAGGTCGATCCTCGCCGACGCAGGCCTGCCCCACGACCTCGTCGGCGCGGACGCCTACCCCGACATCCCCGACGTCAGGGAAACCGGCGTCACCTTCGCCGAGAACGCGCTCCTGAAGGCCCACGCCCTCGCGCAGGCGACGGGCTTCCCGGCCGTCGCCGACGACTCGGGCCTCTGCGTCGACGTGCTGAACGGCGCCCCGGGCATCTTCTCCGCCCGCTGGGCGGGCAAACACGGCGACGACCAGGCCAACCTGGACCTGCTCCTGGCCCAGCTCTCGGACATGGCCGACGAACACCGGGGCGCCCACTTCGCCTGCGCCGCGGCCCTGGCCCTGCCGGACGGCACGGAACGCGTCGTCGAGGGCCGCCTCACCGGCACCCTCCGCCACACCCCGGCCGGCACCAACGGCTTCGGCTACGACCCGGTCCTCCAGCCCGACGGCGAGACCCGCACCTGCGCGGAACTGACGCCGGCGGAGAAGAACGCGATCAGCCACCGCGGCAAGGCGTTCCGGGGACTGGTGCCGGTGGTGCGGGAGTTGCTGGGCTGAGCCAACGATCCAGGCCCCGCACCTTCGAATCGAAGGTGCGGGGCCTGTTTCTCTTGTACGCCCGGTCGGATTCGAACCGACAGACACAACTACCTAAAAGTTGCCGCTCAGCCCTTGGCGTACGGGCGCCAGTGCTGCGGCCTACTTTACTGGGCTAGGTCGTTCTGCGTCCGCCCCCTCTGCACCAGGTGTCGGTGACGGCGTGGCAGTTCGGACACAGCAACCGCAGGTTCTCCCGCCGGTCGTCGCTCCAGTCCCCGCTGATGTGATCGACCTCCAGGGTCATGGGCTTGCCGAGCCACTCGGGGCCCGTGCCGCAGCTCGCGCAAGCCTCGAGTACGCCGACCTCGTGCAGCGCTCGGCGAAGCAGGCGGGTCCTGGTCCGGCGCTTGCCGTCGTGCTGAACGAGGATCTCGGCAGGCCGCCTCGACATGTCCGGCCGAGTCTTGCCCCGCTGGTGGGCTTGCCCCAAGAAATGCGCGGTTTCGAGAGCTTCCTCGGCGATCCATTGACGCAAAAGCGCGCGTTGCCCGCCGTTGTCCGGGCGTTCCAGACGGCGTAGAGCCTCGGCGATGGACAGGGACTCGCTGACAGTTGCTCGCAACACACCGCGTGTGGGGCGGATCCGCCTGCCGGAGCCGTCGAAGTGCGAGATGTCGATGCCGAAGTGAGCGAACCGCCGGGTGAGGTAGCGATTGAGCTGGGCGTACGGTCTGGTGCCGAAGAAGGCGATGACCTCTTCGATGTTCGAGCACTGCGCGGAGGCCTCCGCCAATCGCTCTCGGGTGTATCGCGTGCCGCTGGTCATGAGGTGCGACCCTTGCCGCGACCTCGGTAATTGTCCGTCGTCGAGTGGCAGTTGGGGCACAGGAAGCGCAGGTTCTCGATTCGGTTGTCTCGCCGGTTGCCGTCGATGTGGTCCACCTCCAGCGGTAGCGGACGCCCTTGCCATACCGTGCCGACCTGGCACAGGGCACACTGCTCCGAGATGCCCGAGGCTGTCATCGCCCACCTGAGGCGGTCGCTCTGGATGCGTCGAGCGCCGGTCGGAGGTTGCTCGACGAGCAGCGTTCCCGGCGTCCGAGGGCGCCGTGCTGCACCCCGCCGGGTCTGCCCCTGAAAATGCGACGTGTCGATCCCGTACGCCTTGATGCGGTGGCTGATGTGAGTGTGGTGCCCGCCGACGATCTCCAGGCCGAGATGCCGCAACACCTCGCTCATGTTCGCCGAGGCGGCCACCGCCGACTCCAGGATCTCCCGCGTCCACTTCACCCCCTCCCGCTCGAAGTGCGACGTATCCACCCCGAGCTTGCGCATCCGCTCCCGGATATAGCGCCGCGTCGAACTTCCCGGCTCCACCCCCAGCCTTCGCAACACCTCCGTCAGCGTCCGAGCCCCCCGGGCCGCCTCCTCCAGTCGTTCCCTGGTGTAAGCGCTCGCGCCCATCCGAACCCCCTCCGTCTCCGACCACCCGTTCGTGGTCTCGTACGGAGTAACGAACCGTTTATCGGACAGTCACGCCCGAAATGTAGAAGCGGCCCGTGTCGGGGATCCCGATGCGGGCCGCTCGGCGACGGAGAAGGGGGACTCAGATGCCCAGGTCCTTGATGATCTTGGCTACGTGGCCGGTGGCCCGGACGTTGTACAGGGCGTGTTCGACCTTGCCGGACTCGTCGACCACGATCGTGGAGCGGATGACGCCCATGTAGGTCTTGCCGTAGTTCTTCTTCTCGCCGTACGCGGCGTAGGCCTCGGTGACGGCCTTCTCGGGGTCGGCCAGGAGGGTGACCTTCAGGGACTCCTTGTCGCGGAACCTGCCCAGCTTCTCGGGGCTGTCGGGGGAGATGCCGATGACGTCGTACCCGGCGGCGGCCAGGAGTTCCAGGTTGTCCGTGAAGTCGCAGGCCTGCTTCGTGCAGCCGGGGGTAAGCGCGGCCGGGTAGAAGTAGACGATGACCTTGCGGCCCTTGTGGTCGGACAGGGACACCTGGTTGCCGTCGGCGTCGGGGAGGGTGAAGGCGGGGGCCACGTCCCCGGGCTGGAGTCGCTCGCTCATCGGACCAGCGTAACCGGGGGTCCTGACAGTGCGGCGGCGGGCAGAGCTGACAGACTGTCCAGAACAAGACACAGCTGACTTCGGAGGCCTTACCGTGGCGGAGACGTCGGACACCAGAACCCCGGCGCAGATCGAGGCGGACATCAGGGCCCGCCGCGAGGTGCTGGCGGAGACGCTGGACGAGATCGGGGTGCGGGTGCACCCGAAGACCATCGTCGGGGACGCCAAGGCCAAGGTCGTCGCCAACGTCGATCACACGCTCGGGAGGGCCTACGTCCAGGTCAACCGCGCCGTGAGCGAGGTGCGGGCGCAGTTCGTGGACGAGGAGGGCGCGCCCCGGCTGGAGCGGGTCGTGCCGGTGGCGCTCGTGGTCGTCGGCGTCGTGGGGCTGCTCGCGTTCGGCGGGTCGCGCCGCAAGCGCTGACCGCCGTGCTTCCCCGGGTGTTCCCCGGGGCCCCACTCGCGTACGGATCCGCTTCGGGCAGGTAGGTTCAGTGGTGTGAGCGCCAAGAGAGACGACCTGAGTACCACGCACGACAAGCTGCCCATCCGGATGCTGCACGACCGTGTGCTCGTGAAGCAGGAGACCGGCGAGGGTGAGCGGCGTTCGGGTGGTGGCATTCTGATTCCCGCCACCGCGGCCGTCGGTCGTCGGCTGGCCTGGGCGGCGGTCGTCGCGGTGGGCCAGAACGTGCGGACCGTGGAGCCGGGGGACCGGGTGCTGTACGACCCCGAGGACCGCGCGGAGGTCGAGGTGCGGGGCGTCGCGTACGTGCTGATGCGGGAGCGCGATCTGCACGCCGTGGCGGCCGACCGGTTCGAGGGCTCCGAGGACTCGACCGGCCTGTACCTCTGATCGGCCTGTACCTCCGATCGGTCTGTACCTCTGATTCAGTCGGCACAAAGGGCTGGTGACCATGGTCACCAGCCCTCTTGCTGTTTCTTTGCTACGTTTGGAAGGAGCCCGACGAGACGCGCCGTACCGGGATGCCGCAGCCAGTGACGCGGCGGGAACGCAGGAAAAGACGACGCATCGCTGTGTCAGTGCGTTCGCGCTCGTGTCTCGGAGGTGTCCCTCATGGCCTGGGTTCTGCTCGTCGTCGCCGGTCTGCTGGAAGTCGGCTGGTCGATCGGGATGAAGTACACGGACGGGTTCACCCGCCTCGTCCCGAGTCTGTTCACCGGCGCCGGCATCGTCGCCAGCATGCTGCTGCTGTCGTACGCCGCCCGCTCCCTCCCCATCGGTACCGCCTATGGCGTCTGGGTCGGGATCGGGGCGGCCGGGGCCGCGGTGGTCGGCATGGCGGTGCTGGGGGAGCCGGCGACCGCCGCCCGGATCTTCTTCGTGTGTCTGCTGCTGGTCGCCGTGGTGGGGCTCAAGGCGACCAGCGGTCACTGAGGGACCTCAGGGACGCGTCAGGACGCGTCAGGACACATCGGTACGTCAGTCCCAGCCGGTGGACGTCAGCTGGGGGCCGGTCGTCGTGCCGACCGTGTTGCCGGTGTCTCCGGTCGTGCCGTCGGTGGTGCCGGTGGACGTGTTGCCCTCGGTGGTGCCCGAGCTGGTGCCCGAGGTCGTTCCGTTGGTCGCGGTCCCGCCGTCGGTGGTGCCGGTCGACGTGCTGCCGTCGGTGGTGCCGCCGTCGGTGGTGCCGGAGCTGGTGCCGGTCGACGTGGTGCCGGTGGTCGTGCCGCCGTTCGTCTGCCCCTGGGTCTGGCCCTGCGTCCGGCCGTCGGTCGCGTCGGAGCTCGGCGAGCTGCCGTCGGTCTCGTCGTCGGTGGGCTCGTCCTCGGAGGGCGGGGACGACGGGTAGGCGGACTGCTCTCCGCCCTCCTGGATCTGGAGGTTGAAGTCCGAGGCCGGGGTGCCCTTCAGGGCGTTCTTGGTGAACTGGGCCCAGATCTCGGTGGGCGCGCCGCCGCCGTTGATGCGGGGCAGGCCCATCGCACCCTTGAGGGACTTGTGGGCGGCGGTCTCCGGGTCCTGGCCCATGACCGCGACCACGGTGGCCAGGTCGGGGGTGTAGCCGGCGAACCAGGCGGCGGTGTCCTCCTCGGCGGTGCCGGTCTTGCCGGCGGCGGGGCGGTCGGCGGCGAGGGCCGCGGTGGCGGTGCCGTTCTGGACGACGCTGCGCAGGACCGAGGTGGTGGTGTCGGCGGCCTCGCGGCTGACGACCTGGGAGGACTTCTGCTCGGGCAGGTCGACGACGTCGGCGCCGTCCTTGGTGACCTTCTCGATCAGGGTGTACGTGCCGTGCTTGCCGTGGTTGGCGAGGGTGGCGTAGGCCTCGGCCATGTCCAGGACGCTGGCGGTGGCCGTGCCCAGGGCGATGGAGGGGTAGGGCTGGAGGTCGGGGGTGTCGGTGGGCAGGCCGAGCTCGATCGCGGTCTGCTTGACCTTCGCGGGGCCGACGTCGACGGCCATCTGCGCGTACACCGAGTTCACCGACTTGTCGGTGGCGGTGCGCACGTCGATGTTGCCGTAGTTGACGTAGTCCTCGTTCTCGGGGGCGTAGGTGCCGCCGCTCCAGCCCTGGATGGGCCGCTTGTTGGTGCCGTCGTAGATCGTGTTGGGGGTGATCTGGCGGCCGTCCTGGGTCTCGGAGCCGTTCTCGACGGCCGAGGTGAAGACGAACGGCTTGAAGGTGGAGCCGACCTGGAAGTCCTGGCGGGTGGCGTTGTTGGTGTACTGCTTGACGTAGTCGATGCCGCCGTACAGGGCGAGGACCTTGCCGGTCTTGGGCTCGACGGCGGCGCCGCCCGCCCGGACGTAGGTGTCGACCTTGCGGTTCTTCTTGTCGAGCTTCTTGATCAGTTTGTCGTTGACGGCGTCGACGAAGGCGTTCTGCTTCTTCTTGTCGATGGTGGTGGTGATGCGGTAGCCGCCGGCGTCGAGTTCGTCCTGGGTGACGATCTTGTTCTCGCGCAGGTAGTCCTTGATCGCGTTGACGAGGTAGCCGCGCTGCCCGGACATGCCGGTGTCGGCGCCCGAGGTCTCCTTGGGCGTGGGGAACTTCATGCCCGTGCGCTTGGCCTCGCTGAGCCAGCCCTTGGTGACCATGCCGTCGAGGACGTAGTTCCAGCGGGCCTCGGCGGCGGCCTTGTTCTCGGGGTGGGCGATGATGTCGAACTCGCTGGGCGCGTTGACCAGGGCGGCGAGGTAGGCGCCCTGGGCGGGGGTGAGCTCGGCGGCTTCGATGCCGTAGTAGGCCTTGGCGGCGGCCTGCATGCCGTAGGCGTTGCGGCCGAAGTAGCTGGTGTTGAGGTAGCCCTCGAGGATGTCGTCCTTGGAGGTCTCGCGGTCCAGCTTGATGGAGATGAAGAACTCCTTCACCTTGCGGGTGACGGTCTGTTCCTGCGCGAGGTAGTAGTTCTTCACGTACTGCTGGGTGATCGTGGAGCCGGACTGCTTGCCCTTGCCGGTGGCGGTGTTCCAGCCGGCCCGGAGCATCGCCTTGAGGTCGATGGCGGACTCGGTGTAGAAGTCGCGGTCCTCGGCGGCGAGCACGGCGTGCTGTGCGTCCTTGGAGATCTGGGAGAGGTCGACGTTCTCGCGGTTGACGGTGCCGTCGCGGGCGATCTCGGTGCCGTCGGCGTAGAGGTAGACGTTGGACTGCTTGGTGGCGAGCGCGTTGGCCGGTGGGATCTTGACCATGGAGTAGCCGAGGAAGAAGAGTCCGGCGAGCACCAGGACGCCGAGGACGAACGTGCCGAGCACCATCCGCCAGGTGGGCAGGAGCCGGCGCAGGCCGGTGCGCTTGGGTCGCTTCATCTTCTTGCCTTCCTTGCCACTTCCTCCGTCACCCGCCTCGGGCGCTCCGGGTGCCGAGCCCTCGGTGGGCTGCTGCGGCTGTGGCTCGTCACTCATGTGCTGCTGGACTCCTGTTTCGCGTCGTACGTTCCCGTACGCCTCGTAAGCCTCGTACGCCTTGTGCGTCCCCTGTTGAAGACTCTCGCACCAAGCGTTCCGTTCCCGACAATCGGCGCGCGTTCGGTCACACGTCGTGCCCGGAAAACGCGTGGCACGCGACGGCGGCGGCGCACTAGGCTCCTGCGCTTCGGTGTCGAAGCGGGCACCAAGGGTGACTAGCGGGCGAGGAGGACGGTTGCCTTGGGATCGGCACGTTTGTACGCGGCCGTCGCGGCGGGGGGTTTCAGAAGGTACGCGACCTATCGGGTGGCCACGGCCGCAGGGGTGTTCACCAATACCGTTTTCGGCCTGATCCTCGTCTACACATATCTGGCGTTGTGGGACGAGCGGCCGCACCTCGGGGGCTATGACCAGGCGCAGGCGGTCACCTATGTGTGGCTGGGGCAGGCGCTGTTCGCGACGCTGGCGATCCAGGGCGGCGGTTTCGAGACCGAGTTGATGGAGCGGATCCGCACGGGTGAGGTAGCCATCGATCTGTACCGGCCGGCCGATCTCCAGGCGTGGTGGCTGGCGGCCGACCTGGGGCGGGCGTTGTTCCAGTTGCTGGGCCGTGGGGTGCTGCCCTTCGTCTTCGGGGCGTTGTTCTTTCCCACCGCGTTGCCGCACGATCCGGTGATCTGGCTTGCCTTCGGGGTGACGATCGCGCTGGCGATGGTGGTCGGTTACGGGATCCGGTTCCTGGTGGCGCTGAGCGGGTTCTGGCTGATGGACGGCACGGGTGCGGTGCAGGTGCTGATGGTCACCGGGATGTTCTTCTCGGGGATGGCGCTGCCGCTCAACGCGTTTCCCCAGCCGCTCGGTGACATCGTGACGCTGCTGCCGTGGTCGGCGTTGTTGCAGATGCCGGCCGACGTGCTGATGGGGCGGACCGATCCGCTGCCCGCGTTCGCCTTCCAGGCGGGTTGGGCGGTGGTGCTGCTGGCGGTGGGCCGGCTGGTGCAGGGGGCGGCGACGCGGCGGGTGGTGGTGCAGGGTGGGTGAGGGCGGCCGGCTGGCGGAGGGGCTGCGGGCCTATCGGCTGATCGCCGGGATGTGGATCCGTTCGACGCTGGCCTACCGGGTGTCGTTCGCGCTGACCGTGGTCGGTGGCCTGCTGGTGACCGGGCTGGACTTTGTCGCGATCTTGCTGATGTTCTCGCAGGTGGACGTGCTCGGCGGCTACACGCTGCCGGAGGTCGCCTTTCTGTACGGGCTGTCGGCGATGTCGTTCGGGCTCGCGGACCTGTCGATCGGCTCGGCGGGCCGGCTGGGCTCGCGGGTGCGGGACGGCACGCTCGACACGCTGCTGGTGCGGCCGGCGCCGGTGCTGGCCCAGGTCGCCGCGGACCGGTTCGCGCTGCGCCGGGTCGCCCGGCTGATCCAGGGCACGCTGGTGCTGGGCTACGCGTGTGCGGCGCTGGACGTCGCCTGGACGCCGGTGAAGGTGGCGCTGGTGCCGGTGATGCTGGTGTGCGGCGGGGTGATCTTCTCGGCGGTGTTCGTGGCGGGCGCGGCGTTCCAGTTCGTGGCGCAGGACGCGTCGGAGGTGCAGGCCGCGTTCACGTTCGGCGGTCAGACGCTGTTGCAGTATCCGCCGACGGTGTTCGGCAAGGAGCTGGTGCGCGGGGTGACGTTCGTGCTGCCGCTGGCGTTCGTCAACTGGGTGCCGGCGGCGTATGTGCTGGGGCGGCCGTATCCGTTGGGGCTGCCGGAGTGGGCGGCGTTCGCTCCGCCGCTGGTGGCGGCGGCGTGCTGTGCGGTGGCGGGGCTGGCGTGGCGGGCGGGGCTGCGGACGTATCGGAGTACGGGGAGTTGAGGGTGACCGTGTCGGAGGGTGTGCCGGTGTCGGAGAGTGCGTTCATCGAGGTGGACCGGGTCGAGAAGGTCTTCGACGTACGGCGCAGGACGGGGTTCCTGAAGCGGGAGCTGCGGCGGGTGCGGGCGGTGGACGCGATCTCCTTCACCGTGGCACGCGGGGAGATGGTCGGCTACATCGGGCCGAACGGCGCGGGGAAGTCGACGACGATCAAGATGCTGACGGGGATCCTGACGCCGAGCGGGGGCCGGCTGCGGGTCGCCGGGATCGACCCGTCCCGTGAGCGGATGCGGCTGGCGCATCGCATAGGGGTGGTGTTCGGGCAGCGTACGACGCTGTGGTGGGACCTTCCGCTGATCGACTCCTACCGGCTGATGCACCGTATGTACCGGATCCCGGACGGCCGTTACCGGGAGAACCTCGACCGGCTGGTCGAACTCCTCGATCTTTCCTCCCTGCTGGAGGTGCCGGTGCGTCAGCTGTCGCTCGGTCAGCGGATGCGCGGGGACATCGTGGCGGCTCTGCTGCACGACCCCGAGGTGCTCTATCTGGACGAGCCGACGATCGGTCTCGACGTGGTCTCCAAGGCGCGGGTGCGGGAGTTCCTGCGCGAGCTGAACACCGAGCGCGGCACGACGGTCCTGCTCACGACGCACGACCTCCAGGACATCGAGCAGCTCTGCTCCCGGGTGATGGTCATCGACCACGGCCGTCTGGTCTACGACGGTGCGCTCGCCGGGCTGCACGAGGTGGGGGAGAGCGAGCGGACGCTGGTGGTGGACCTGGAGCGGGAGCTGCCGCCGGTCGAGGTGGGGGAGGCGGCGCGGGTGGTGAAGGTGGACGGGCCGAGGCAGTGGCTGGCGTTCCCGGCCTCGGAGTCGGCGGCTCCGCTCGTCGCCCGGATCGCGGCGGAGTACCCGCTGGTGGACCTGTCGGTGCGGGAGCCGGACATCGAGGCCGTGATCGCGAAGATGCTGTACTCGACGGCGGACGCTTCCGGGCCCTCGGCGGACCGGGAGCCCGCGCGGGAGACCGTAGTGCCGGGGCCCGGGAACTCGTAGGCTGCTGATATGACCGACGACGCAGCCCCGGGCCTGCCGGATCTCCGTGCCTCCGACGCCGATCGTGAGCGGGTCGCGGAGGTCCTGCGGGACGCCCTCGCGGAGGGCCGGCTCGACATGACGGAGTTCGAGGAGCGGCTGGAGGAGACGTACAAGGCGCGCACGTACGGGGAGTTGGCGCCGATCACCCGTGATCTGCCGGTCGCCGGGATCACGCCCCCGCCTCTCGTGTCGCTGCACAAGGAGCCGCTGGAGGACGGGGGTTGGGCCGGCCGGATCGTGGGCGGCGAGGGTTCGTCGACCTGGGCGGTGGCCGTGCTGTCCGGCTTCCAGCGCAGGGGCCGCTGGACGGCTCCCCGGCGGTTCAACTGCTTCGCCTTCTGGGGCGGCGGCGAGATCGATCTGCGTGAGGCGAACTTCGCGGCCGGTGAGATCGAGATCAACTGTGTCGCGATCATGGGCGGGTTGCAGATCACGGTGCCGCCGGGGGTCGAGGTCGTGGTCCGCGGGATCGGTGTGATGGGCGGCTTCGACCAGCGCGAGACCGGTGTTCCCGGTGAGCCGGGCGCGCCGCGGGTGATCGTCGGCGGGTTCGCCTTCTGGGGCGGGGTCGGCATCGAGCGCAAGAAGACGCGGGCCGCCCGGCGGCAGGAGAAGCTGGACCGCAAGGCGGCCAGGCGCGAGCTGCGTTCGTCGTCCCGGGACGACGAGGGGGAGGCCCACCGGCGGGGGCTGGAGGGCCACAAGGACATCCTGCACGGGCTCGGCCACGGCCAGGGTCAGGGCCACGGCGCGGGTGCCGGGTCCCGGGAGGAACAGCGGGAGCGCCGCCACGAGGACTGAGCGTGCGGTGCGAGGGCCGGGGCGGTGTGCGGCCGGGGCTCTCACACGGCCCGGCGGCTGTCACAGGCGGGCGGGCGCCGGGCCTTCCAGGTCCGCCGGGTCGATGGCCTCCGCCATCTTGCGGTAGCCCCGGTCGCTGGGGTGCAGACGGTCGCCCGAGTCGTACTCCGGGCGCAGGCTGCGCGGGTCGTACGGGTCGCGCAGCGCCCGGTCGAAGTCGACGACGGCGTCGAACACCCCGTCCGACCGGATCGCCTGGTTGATCCGCTGCCGTACGTCCTCGCGGCCGTCGCTGTAGCCGCGGTGGCCGCGGAACGGCGTGAGGGTGGTGCCGACGACCCTGATGCCGTGGGCGTGGGCGCGTTCGACGAGGGTGCGCAGGCCGTCCACGACCGCCTGCGGGTCGGCCAGCCCCGGGTCGCGCAGGATGTCGTTGATGCCGAGGTCGATGACGACGACCTTGACGTTCGTACGGCCGAGGACGTCCCGTTCGAAGCGGTTGAGGCCGGCGGCGCCGCGCCGGGAGTCGTCGGCGAGGACCTGGTTGCCGCTGATGCCCTCGTTGACGACGCCGTAGCGGGGCGCGTCCCCGTCGGCGGCAAGGCTCGCCCGCAGCCGGTCGGCGAGGACGTCGGGCCAGCGGCGGTTCGCGCCCGGGGTGGAGGTGATGCCGTCGGTGATGGAGTCGCCGAGGGCGACGACGGTGCCGTCGGCCTCGTTGCTGAGCACGTCGAGGGCGGTCAGGTAGCGCCAGAACCCGCCGGCCCCGGTGAACGCGGCGCCGGTGACGTCCTCGGTGGACTCGCCCTCGGCGACGTAGTTGGTCTGCCGGGCGTGCGGGTGGTAGGTGACCGGACCGGCGGAGGTGGGCGAGTAGGTGCTGACCAGGACGTCGGAGTCGTGCGGGACGACGACGGTCACGGCGTCGCTGACCGTCTGCCCGCCGGGCGGGACGACGACGGTGGTGGCGCCGCCGAAGGTGAGCCGGCGCAGCGTGTCGGGGACGGCTGCCGCGCTCCCGCCGCCGGCCGAGACGGCCAGGGTGGCGTGCGTCACGGTGAGCGGGCCGGTGCCGTAGAGGTTGGACAGCGTGACGCGGGCACTCGTCCCGCCGACGCTGGTGTGCACGACGTTGCGGACCGTGCGGCCCGCCATGCCGTCGTTCGCGGTGCCCGGTTCACCGCTGACCGGGGCGGCCGCCCAGGTGCCGACCCAGACGCCCGTCGAGATGGGGGCGGCGCTGCCGGGGCCGGGGGCCGCGGCGCGGGTGACCGCGCGGAGGTCGGGCCCGGGGCCGTGATCGGAGGCGACGGAGACGTATATGGCGGCGGAGAGGCCCACCACGAGGGCGATGATCGCCGACAGGAGGACGCCGTGTCTTGTGGGGGAGACCTCCACACCCCCGATGTGTGGCCTGGTCATGCGGGGGTTCTCCTCGGTGAGGGGAGCGGCGCGGCTCCGGGGACGCAGTCCTGCGGTCCTGCGGTCCTGTGTTTGTGCGTTGATGCGTTCGTGCAGGAGTTCACCGTTGAGCTCCCCCACCTGACAGACGCCGGGAACTCTTGTTCCGTTCCAGGAGTCGGTCAAGTAGGGACAATATCTGCGTGCGGGACACGGGTGGCACGGGGCGTCGACCGGAACGGATGGAGCGGATGGATCGTACGGAAGCGGAGCGGCCGGCCGGCACCAGGGCGGCGCGCACGATGACCGTCTTCAGCGCGGCCGACGAGGAGAAGCGGCGCGGGGTGCGCCGGATGAAGCTCACCGCGGCCGGGCTGCTGCTGTTCGTGGCCGTGGTGTACGTGCTCGCCGAGTGGGCCTCCCATCGGGGCGCGGGCCCCTGGGCGGGCTATGTGGCGGCCGCCGCGGAGGCGGGCATGGTCGGTGCGCTCGCCGACTGGTTCGCGGTCACGGCGCTCTTCCGCCACCCGCTCGGGCTGCCCATCCCGCACACCGCGATCATCCCGAGCAAGAAGGACCAACTGGGTGTCTCGCTGGGTGAGTTCGTCGGGGAGAACTTCCTCTCCGAGGACGTCGTACGGCAGCGGCTGCGCGCGGTCGGCATCGGTACCCGGCTGGGCGCCTGGCTGGCCGAACCGGAGCACGCCGACCGGGTGACGGCCGAGCTGGCGACGGCGCTGCGGGGCGCGCTCACGGTGCTGCGCGACTCGGACGTGCAGGCGGTGGTGGGGGAGGCGATCACGCGCCGCGCGGACGCGCAGGAGATCGCGCCGGGCATCGGGAAGATGCTGGAGAAGGTCGTCGCGGACGGCGGTCACCGGCGGGCCGTGGACCTGGTCGTGACCCGGGCGTACGACTGGCTGGTGCTGCACGGCGACTCGGTGATGGGCGCGGTGGAGGGCGGCGCGCCCGGCTGGACGCCCCGGTTCGTCGACAAGCGGATCGGCGAGCGCGTCTACAAGGAACTGCTGCGGTTCTGCGCGGAGATGCGGGACATGCCCTCCCACCCGGCCCGGGGCGCCCTCGACCGTTTCCTCACCGACTTCGCCTCCGACCTCCAGTCCGACACGGACACCCGGGCGCGGGTGGAGCGGCTCAAGGGCGAGGTGCTGGGCCGGGGCGAGGTGCAGGATCTGATCGCGTCCGCCTGGACGGCCGTCCGCTCCATGATCGTCGCCGCGGCGGAGGACGAGCGCAGTGAGCTGCGGCTGCGGGTGCGGGCCTCGCTCCTGTCCCTGGGGGCCCGGATGGCCACCGAGCGCAAGGTCCAGGAGAAGGTGGACAGCTGGGTCGAGGGCGCGGCGGTGCACGTGGTGACGACGTACCGGAAGGAGATCACCTCCCTGATCACCGACACGGTCGCCGGCTGGGACGCGGAGCACACGACCCGCAAGATCGAGGCCAACATCGGCCGTGACCTCCAGTTCATCCGGATCAACGGCACGGTGGTGGGTTCGCTGGCCGGGTTGCTGATCTACACGGTGGCGCGCGCGCTCGGGGCGTGAACGGGCCGGTCGCGGGAACCTGATCCGCATGCCGCCCGATGGGGAGCGTGCCGAGGAGGGAGCCCATGACCAGCGCCGAAGCCGCCGTGCCGGCTGAGAAGGACCGCACGATCACCACCGACATCCCCGCCCGTCTCGACCGGCTGCCCTGGTCGCGCTGGCACTGGACCATCGTCTTCGGGCTCGGCACCGTGTGGATCCTGGACGGCCTCGAGGTCACGGTCGTCGGGAACATCGCGAGCCGACTGTCGGAGCCCGGCAGCGGTCTGCCCATCACCTCCGGGCAGGTCACCGGCATCGCGGCCGCGCTGTACGTGGCGGGCGCCTGTGTCGGCGCCCTGTTCTGGGGCCGGCTGACCGACAAGTGGGGCCGCAAGAAGCTGTTCATGATCACCCTCGCGGTGTATCTGGCGGCCACCGCCCTGACCGCGGTCTCCTTCGACACCTGGTGGTTCCTGCTCTTCCGCTTCCTCACCGGCTTCGGCATCGGCGGCGAGTACGCGGCCATCAACTCCGCGATCGACGAGCTGATCCCCGCGCAGTACCGGGGCCGCGTCGACCTGATCATCAACGGCAGCTTCTGGCTCGGCGCGGTCGCCGGTTCGCTGCTGTCGATCGTCGCGCTGAACACGGACATCTTCGCCGCGGACGTGGGCTGGCGGCTGACGTTCGCGCTGGGCGCCGTCCTCGCCCTGGTGATCCTGCTCGTACGGCGGCACGTCCCGGAGAGCCCGCGCTGGCTGCTGATCCACGGCCGGGACCGGGAGGCCGAGGAGATCGTCACCTCGATCGAACAGCAGATCGAGCAGGAGAAGGGGGAGCGGCTGCCCCGGGCCGAGAGCGAGCTCACCATCCACCAGCGCCGCAGCGTCTCCTTCGTCGAGATCGCCCGCACGGTGTTCTCCTCCTACCGGCGCCGCGCGGTACTCGGCTTCTCCCTCTTCATCGGGCAGGCCTTCCTCTACAACGCGATCACCTTCGGCTTCGGCGCGATCCTGACCAAGTTCTTCGACGTGCCGAGCGGCAACACCGGCTACTACTTCGCCGTCATCGCCATCGGCAACTTCTGCGGTCCGCTGCTGCTGGGCAAGCTGTTCGACACGGTCGGCCGACGGGTGATGATCTCCTCCACGTATCTGCTCTCCGGTGTGCTGCTGTTCGGCACGGCCTGGCTGTTCGACCAGGGTTCGCTCACCGCGACGACGATGACGGCCTGCTGGTGCGCGGTGCTGTTCTTCGCGTCGGCGGGTGCGTCGAGCGCCTATCTGACGGTGTCCGAGGTCTTCCCGATGGAGACCCGCGCGATGTCCATCGCCTTCTTCTACGCCCTCGGCACCGCCGCCGGCGGTATCAGCGGCCCCCTGCTGTTCGCCGAGCTCACCGACACGGGCAAGGTCGGCGACACGGTCCTCGCCTTCTGCATCGGCGCGACCCTGATGTGCGCGGCGGGCCTGGTGGCGGTGTTCCTGGCGGTCAAGGCCGAGCGGCGCTCCCTGGAGGACATCGCCCAGCCGCTGACGGCGGCGGATCCGAAGGCCCGCGAGGAGACGAGGCCGGGTGGTCCGACGCCGGGCGGGCCGAGGCCGGGCGGGCCGCGCGAGGCCACCGCCTGAGGGCACGCGGTCGCCCTCGGGGGGTCGCCTCACCCGGGTGCCCCTCGGCGCTTCCTACTCCGGCTGGCCCCCGGCCTCGCCCCCGGCCCGCTCCCGCCCCCGCCCCCGCCTGCGCAGCAACAGCAGGCCGCCGGCCAGGGCGGTGAGGCCGGTGGCCGTGGTCCACGCGACGAGATCGGTGGAGCCGGTGGACGCGAGGCCGCCGCCCTTCGCGGCGGCGCCCTCCGCCCCGGCCGTCCCTGCCGGGACGGAGGCCGACCCGCCCGACGCCACGGCACCCGACGCGGACAGGGACGAGGACACGGACGGGGACGAGGGCCCGGCTGCGGTCGGGGACGGGGACGAGGTCGGGGACGTAGCGGTCGAGGATCCCCCCACGGTCGACGCCGACCTGTCCCGTGTGAACGCCAGCGTCCCGAAGCCGAGTTGGTCGTAGCCGCCGCTGTTGGGCCCGTAGTCCCCGCCGCCGCCCTCGGGCGCCGCCTTGGCCGCGATGCGGGTGAGGTAGGGCGCGGACAGCCCCCGGCGCCCGGTGTAGTGGTTGGCGATCATCGCCCAGATCGGCCGGGTCATCGTGGGATCGACAGCGGCCGCACCGGAGGCGGTCTCGCTGCCCGACCAGCCGTTCACGGCACCCTTCGCCCGGGTGTTGGCCGTATAGGCGACATCCCCGCCGAGGCTCCACTTGGCCACGTACTGGGCGCCCTTGAGGAAACGGCTGTCGTCATGGCCGTAGAGGTCGATGCCCTGGTTCCAGGCCATCTCGCAGAAGGTGCCCATGAGGCCGACGCCGAGCAGCGCGTGCCCCTGGTCACGGCCCGCCTCCAGCCACTCGGCGAGACCGTCGTCGTGCACCACGGGGATGGCCTTCCCGACGGCGCCGAGCCCGGAGCCGTTCTTGAAGTACTCGACGGCCTGCTCCACCCTGGCGCCGTCGTCGCAGAAGATGCCGGTGGCCAGGACGCAGGCCATGGCGGCGAGATCCCAGTTGGGCCAGTAGTTGGTGACCACGGCGTCGTTGTGCTTGACGAGGAAGCTCTCGCTGAGCGACGAGAAGACGGTGGTCAGCATCCTCTGGAAACGCTCCCGCTCGAAGCCGGCGTGGTCGCGCACGAGTTCGGCGGCGTTGGCGGCCTGGTAGCCGTAGAGCCCGGCCGCGAGGAACCGGTCGGCCGAGCCCGCGAGCGAAGTCAGTTTCGCCGACCAGGCGTTGAGGATCGCGACGGCGGTGTCGGCGTACGCGCTCTCACCGCTGACGTGGAACCGCAGGCCGTTCTGGTAGGCGGCGTGGAGGTCGTTGTAGAGGATCGTGTAGTTCTGCGGCGAGCCCGAACCCCGGTACACGGTCGCCTGCGGGTTGGCCGTCCAGCCGCTCTGCGCATGCCGGTTGGCGGTGAGCCTGGCGTATCCGGCCGTGCAGGGCGCGGCGCCGGCCTTCACCTTGGCGGTCATACGGGCCAGGTCGGCGGCGGTGTGCAGCAGGCCCGGGTGCGCGTATCCGACGGCGGCGGCGGCGGGGGCCGCGGGAAGGGCGGCGGCCGCACCGACGGCTCCGGCCGCCACGCCCGCGGCCTTCAGCAGGCCCCGCCGGCTGACCTGCCGGCTGCTGACCTGCCCGCTACCGGTCTGTCGGCTGCCGTCCTGCCGAGGGGCGGTCTGCTGGCTGCCGTCCTGCCGAGGGGCGGTCTGCTGGCTGCCGTCCTGCCGGGGGCCGTTCTGGCGGAGGCTGATCTGTGCGGGTCGGTTCAGGTGCGGTTGCGGATGCATGCCGGGGAGACGGCCGAGAGGCCGGGCCGATAACGAAAACCTGGCCGTCGGCCGGCCCGGGGTCAGGCCCCCGTCGTCGATCCCGGCCGGACGATCATCAGAATCGTCACGGTCGCCCACAGCAGGTTGAACACCCCGGTGAACATGGCAAGTCGCACCGTCGTCTCGCGCGCCCCCGTGCCCTCGACGAGCACCTCCTGCCGGGGCAGCACGAGGACCAGCAGCACCCCCGCGGCCAGCACGGTCAGCACGATCGACGTGATCAGCCAGGGGTCACCCATCACACCCATCGCGCCCGCCGTGGCGAACCCGAAGACGGGGACGGCGAGGCCGACGGCCGCGTACACCTGGCAGATGCGGTGCAGCAGCCGTACGGTCTCGCTCGCGCGGGCGTCGTCGGGCGCGGCCAGGGCGCGGCGCGCGGCGGGCGGGAACATGCTGGCGGCGACGGTGACGGGCCCGATCGCGACGATCGCGGCGAGGACGTGCACGGCGAGGAGGAACTTGGTCACGCACCGACGCTAGGCGGCACGGCCGACCCGCAGAAGCGGCGGAAATGCCAGAGGCCGACGGATTCTCGCCAGGGGGAGGCGGGCGCGGGCGTGAGTGGGTGCCGGGCTGGGGTCGAGGCGGGCGTGAGCGGGTACCGGGCTGGGGTCGAGGCGAGCGTGAGTGGGTGCCGGGCTGGGGCCGAGGCTGGCGCGGGCGCGTACCGGGCGTGTACCGGGCGGGGGTGAGGCGGGCGCGGGCGCGTACCGGGCGGGGGCCGAGGCAGGAGTGGGGCAGGGGCGGGGGCCTGGGCTACCAGGGGGGCCGGGGTGGCCGTAATCCGTCGTATGCCTACCCTCTTGCCATGCACACCGTCGCCGTACTGGCCCTGGACGGGGTCGTCCCGTTCGACCTGTCCGCCCCGATCGACGCCTTCGGCTGGCCGCGGCTGCCCGACGGGCGCCCTGCGTACCGGGTCAGGGTCTGCTCGCCGTCCCCCTCCGGGGAGGTGAGCGCGGGGGCGTTCACCGTGCGCGCGCCGTACGGGCTCGAGGCGCTGGCCGAGGCGGACACGATCATCCTGCCCGGGGTCGCGAACCCGCCGGACGAGCTGCCGATCGGCGTCGCGGAGGCCCTGCGGGACGCGGCGGCGGGCGGCACCCGGATCGCCTCGGTCTGCGTCGGCGCGTTCCTGTTCGCCGCGACGGGCCTGCTGGACGGACTGCGCGCGACGACCCACTGGATCGCGGCGCGCGAACTGGCCGAGCGCTACCCGAAGGTGACGGTCGACCCGAACGTCCTCTACGTCGACAACGGTCAGTTCCTCACCTCGGCGGGCGCCGCCGCGGCCCTCGACATGTGCCTGCACATGATCCGCGGCGACTACGGCTCGGCGGTCGCCGCGCAGGCGGCCCGGATGTCGGTCATGCCGCTCGAACGGGAGGGCGGCCAGGCCCAGTTCATCGTCCACGACCTGCCGCCCGCGCCCGCCGGGGCGACCCTCGAACCCGTGCTGGCCTGGCTGGAGGACAACTGCGGCCGGGAGGTGACGCTGGAGCAGATCGCCGGGCGGGCCGGCATGAGCACCCGCACCCTCAACCGCCGCTTCCGCGAACAGACCGGCACGACGCCGCTGCGCTGGCTGCACCGGGCGCGGGTGCGGCGCGCGCAGTACCTGCTGGAGTCGACGGCGTACCCGGTGGAACGCATCGCCACCCAGGCGGGCTTCGGCTCCCCGACAGCCTTCCGCGAACGCTTCCGCAAGGTGGTCGGCACCAGCCCCCAGGGGTATCGGCGGGCGTTCCGGTCGGGGCTGCCCGAGGCGTGACCGCGGGCGCGCGCCGCCGAAGACCGGATGGCGCACCCCGCCGTGGCACGCGCCGGACCCGACGTACGCGCCGGACCCGATGTACGTGCCCGGATCCGACGTACGCGCCGGACCCGATGTACGCGCCGGACCCGATGTACCTGCCGGATCCGACTACGTGCCGGATTCGCAGTACCCCGTCGTACGTCCCGTACCGGCCGCAGTCCGCGTAGCACTCACTACGAGGCAGGGGGCGGGCGGTGCGGCCGACCGTGGAGTGCCGGTCACCCGCGCAGGGCACCCGTGCCGGTCATCCCTTCCGGTCGGCGACCGCCCAGGACGCGAGGGCGACCGCGCCGGCCACGCCGAACACCGACGGCCAGGCGCCCACCTTCTTCGCCAGCGGATGCGACCCCGCGAAGGCGGCGACGTACGCGACGGTCAGCGCCCCCGCCGCCTTCCCGCCCGCCTGTTGCCGCCACTGCTGTGCGGCCGCGGCCCCCGCGACGGCGAGGACGGCCCCGCCCAGCGGTCGCTTCCTCGTCCACCGGGCCACGCCGTACCCGCCGACCAGCCCGCCCGCGGCGATCACCGCACTGGGAACCTTCGCCATGTCTGCCTGCCTTCTCTCTGCCTGCTGGTCCACCCCGTCCGCTGCGAGGCTAACGCCAGGCCGAAGTGGTCAGGCAACCTGAACCGCGGCCGGTCGAGTTCCCCGCTGCTGCCGCACGGCCAGAAGGCCACCCGCTTGTCTGCATCAGGCACGTGACTCGTCGCCGGATTCTGCGCGGCGCTCGATCGGCGGGTACCGGACGGACGGACTTGGCTGACATACTCCCGGCCGCGGCGGGCATAGCCCTCTGTGCTCGGACGGCGTGCAGGCATCTGGGGGGAGCTCGCATGAGCATGACTGACGACGGGGAACTGTGCATCTGGGGCCTTGGGCTGATCGGCTACTCGCTGGCCGGTGCTCTCGCCAGGGCCGGCCGGCGCTGTGTGGTGATGGACGTCGACCCCGAGCGGGTCGCCAGGCTCAACCGCGGCGAACTCCCCTTCCACCACCTTCCTCACCTGCCGGACGACTTCGGTGCCGAGACGCTCCGGGGCGCACTGCGCGCCACCACGGATGCGGCCGATGTACTCAAGCCCGGCCACGCCGTGCACATCCTGTGTGTGCCCACCGAGGCCAACGGCGTCATCGACGCGTCCGCACTGCACGACGTTGTCATGCGCCTGGCGGAAGGTGCGCAGGCTCGGCCGCTGTACCTGATCATCGAGTCGACCATCGCGCCGGTCTGGCTCGACTCCGTGGTGCACAGCGTGCTCGGCGATGCCGGATGGCGGCGGGGCGTGGACTACCACGTCGGGGTGTCCCCCCGCCGGGACTGGCTGACGGACCGGGAGCGCAGCATGGTCTCCACGCCGAAGGTCATCGGTGGGGAGAGCCCCGAGATCGTCACGTTGATGAGACGCCTGTACACGGCCGTCTGCGGCGAGGTGTTCGAGGCCCGGGACGCGCGGCACGCCGCCATGGTCAAGGTGGTCGAGAACTACTTCCGGTACCGCGACATCCTGCTGGCCAGTGAACTCAGCCTGATGCTGCCGGACTTCGACGTGGCGGAGATCCTGCGTCTCGCGGCGACGAAGTGGAACATGGACCTCTACCACCCTTCGTTCGGGATCGGCGGCTATTGCGTTCCCCTCGCCAAGGACTACCTGGGTACGGAGCCCCACGCCCAGGGTGCCGTGGCCGACTTCGAGCGCATGGAGAAGGATCTCTTCGCGACTCTCCGCCAGACGGTGTGGCGGCACGGGCCGATCGGTCGAGCCGCGGTGCTGGGCATCGCGTACGCCTCCGACATGAAGATCCACACCCGGTCTCCGTCGATCGAGCTGATCCATGACATGCAGGAGCGGGGGGTGGAGGTGTACGCACACGACCCGCTCTACCCGCCGTCCGAGATCCAGGGGATCACCGGCGCTCGCCCCCTGCGCTTTCCGGAGGATTTGCGGCGGTGTGACACCGTGATCCTGATGACCGGCCACACGCTCTACCGGACCGTGGACGACGCCACGCTGCGGGCGAACCTGGCCGAAACAGTGAAGATTTTCGACAACCACGGGACATGGCTGCAAAGGGAGTTCGGCGATGGCACCCGCTACCTTGAGGTGGGCGGCCGGCACTTCCATCCGTGGTCGGGAACTCCCCCGGACTGACAGCGGCCGCTGTGTGTGCGTTCCTGCCGGACCGACAGCGTCCGCTGTGTGTCCTTGCCGGACCGACAGCGACGCCCCCGGGCTGTCCGAACCCCACGTGCAACCGGATGGGAGCCGAACCGATGCAGTTGACCAGCCGACGTGCCTGGCGCGCCCATATGCCGTACCTGCTCCGCATCATCCTCGGACGGTTCGGGCGGCTCTCGGCGCTGCACGGCAGCCTGCTCGGCATAGGGGTTCTCGGGGTCGTCATCAGTGTGGTGGGTTTCGAGGACGGCTCTCTGGTTGCGCTGCTGCTGGGACTGGCCGGCATCCTCGCGTCCCTCGTCGGGATTCTCGCGCAGATCGTCGAAGACTGGCGACGGGTGTCACGGATCTACCGAGACACCCGCACCAGAGCGTTCGACGCCTCGTACGCCGCGCCGTACGACGGTTGGAGCCGCCTTCGCTTCAACGAGTTCTCCTCGGTGCACAGCGAGGAGGTGGACGCCCGCCTGCGCAGTGACTCGGACATCCCACTCCAGATGGAGCCGGGCTTCTGGGATGTGCCCGCCGAGTGCGAGGAAGTGCGCCGGCTCATCCGCGTCCTGCTCGACTTCGACGATGACAAGATCCGGCTCTCCGACGATCTCCTTCCGGACACGGACCGCGTCCGAGTACAGAAGACCCAGTACTCGGCTCACGTGGTCACCAACCTGCTCGGCGAGGTGATGCTGCGGGAGCAGCGGCGTCGCCGTGAACTGGTCTCCAGCGAAGCGGTGCTCCTGCGCAACGGCACGATCCCGCGACTGCGCTACAGCAATTGCTCGAACCATCTCGGGGTCGACGTGGTGGCCGTGACCTCCAGTGGTCGCGTTGTGCTGACCCTCCAAGGGGACAAGAACGACACGAACCAGGGCATGCTGGCCGCCTCGGGAAGCGGCTCCATGGACTGGAAGGATCTGCGGCGCTGCCCGGATCTGCTGCGGCTGGTCAAGAGCACGATGCTGCGCGAGATGTCGGAGGAGCTCGGGCTGCGCAGCCGGGATGCGGTCGGCTTCGGTGATGTCCGGGTCCTGCGGTACGTCCGGGTCACCAACTGGGGAGGCAAACCGCAGTTCTGTGGTGTCGCGCGCCTCGGGGAGGTGAACGAGGAGGTGCGGGGCATCGAGCGCCGCTACCACCGCGATCACTTCAGCATCGACTTCGACCCGGAGGCCGGTCCCCTTGATTTCGCCAGGACGGTGCGCGGTTATGTGCAGGAGCACGCCAAGCGCGTCTCGTTCCCCCTGTACGAGACCCTCGACGTGCTCTGCACCTGGCTGGAGCGGGACGCGGACGCCTGGCCCTGGCTGATGAGGAGGTGACGGTGACCGGCCCGCTCGTCACCAGGGCGGCGCACCGGAGTCGCGACTCGTCCGGGTCCGGTGGTTCCGGTCGCCTCGCGGCCTAGCCCCGTCCCGTCCGACG
Organism: Streptomyces sp. NPDC002884; assembly: GCF_040295245.1. Taxonomy (NCBI): domain Bacteria; kingdom Bacillati; phylum Actinomycetota; class Actinomycetes; order Kitasatosporales; family Streptomycetaceae; genus Streptomyces; species Streptomyces sp. NPDC002884. The sequence continues at coordinate 188,541 of NZ_JBEOVB010000014.1, forward strand.
CCGCTCGCCCGGTTCTTGCCCGCTCCTGTCCACGACGGCCCGCTCCAGCACCGCGCTGGTGTCATAGACCGTCCCCGCCTCGGCCCGCTCGGTGTCCCGGCTGAAGACGGTGCGTACGCCGAGGTAGTCGAGGGTGCCGGGATCGAAGATCCACTCGGTACGGGTGCCGTGCCGGGTGTCCTCCCGGGCGATGGCGATACCGTGCCGGCCGACGGCGTCCACCGCGTCGGCCACCTCGGTCACACCGGGGATCCGGGCGGTGGCCTTGTAGAACGCGGCAGCGGTCGCGGACGGCATGATCTGCTCGGCGACGAGATCGCCGATCCGTCCGAAGACCTCCTGGTCCTTGTCCTCCCCCTTCTCGACGGGGGTGTCGGCGTAGAGCAGTTTCAGCAGGGCGCCGGGATCGGTGGGCAGCGAGGCGAGCCAGGCGTAGGTCGGCCGGTCGAACCCGGCCGGTACCGCGGCGTCCTTCGGATCCGTACCGTCCGGCACGCCGACCTCGATCGGCCAGTCCTGCCCGTACTCGCGGATCAACCCGACGTCGATCACGGGCCCCTGCCGCTGCGAGAACCACACCTGCCGCTCATGCATCTTCCCGAGCTCGACGGGTCCGTCGAAGGCCCCCTCGTTCCCGGCACCCTTGCTGCGCACGTACACGAACTGACCGTCGTCCACGGGCTCGACATCCGTCCGCAGAGCGACGGCGGCGATACGGTCGAGCGTCACGACGGCGCCACGGGTACCGCCCCCGCCCGCAGTACTGGTCGCGCCGGGCCGGGCCGCCGTACCACCCCCGTCGTCCCGCCCCCCGCCGATCCCCACGGTGAGCCCGGCGGCCAACGCGACGGCAACGGCGACGGATCCGGCGACGAGGGCGGGCCGCGGAAGCCGCGGGCGGGTCCGCACCGGCGAACCGGCGTCGTTTCTCTCCTGGTCGCGGTCGATGAGCTGCATCAGAACGTCCTTGTGCTGGGAGCGACGCCCGGGGGACAGCACCTGCTCGACGGGACCGGTCGGCAACAGCCGTTCCAGTTCCTCGAGTTCCGCGCGCTCCTCCTGCTCGGACCCGGCGGGAGTGGCGTTCATCGGGCTTCCTCCTGAATGGGCAGGACCGCGAACGCGGTCTCACTCTCTACCTCTCCGCGACGGAAGCGGGGTTCCCCGCGCGTTTCCGCACGAGGCCCCGCACGCCGTGCCTCGCGCTCGACGATCTCCCTGAGTCGGGTGCGGGCCCGGGACAACCGCGACCGAACGGTCCCCACCGGCACCCCGAGCGCCTCCGCGGCCTGCGCGTAGTCGAGCCCGCCCCACACGCACAGGGCGATGACCTCGCGTTCGTGCCGACGCAACCGCCCGAGCACCCGCCGCACTTCGGCGAGCCGACGGGCGTCGTCGATCCGCCCGACGAGTTCCTCGGCGAAGTCCCCGACGGCTTCACCACCTCCGGTACCGGAACCGCCGGAACCGGAACCGCCGGTGCCGGCTCCGGCCTCGGCCCGCCGGGCGAGAAAGGCGAGCCGTCGCCGAAGGCTCCGGTCGGCGTTGCGCGCCTTGTTGGTGGCGATCCCGAACAACCAGGGCCGCAACGACCCGCCCTCGACCTCCACGGCCCCGCGCCCCCGCCAGGCGGCGAGGAACGTCTCCGACATGACCTCCTCGGCGACGGACCAGTCACCGCTCAGCCGAAGGGCATGGTTGTACACGGCCGTCGCGTACAACTCGTAGAGCTCGGCGAATGCCGCCCGCTCCCCGCTCCGCACCCGTGCGCGCAGCAGCCTGCCGTCGTCCCCATTGCCGCCATCGCCCCTGTCATCGCCGTCGCCATCGTTGGAACTCACACCTCTACCTCTCCGAGCGGGGAAGGCAGTTCCAGTGCCGTGGGTCACACTCCTCCGCCCCGCCCCTCGGGGACTACCAGGGCAGTGTCCCCGCCGCGTCGAGATACCCGCCGGTCGGACCGTCGGGGCCCACCTGCGCCATCCGGACGATGATCTCGGCGCCCTCCTCGACGCTCTGGACGCCGGTGTTCCCGTTGAGGTCGGTCCGCGTGAAGCCGGGCTCCACCGCGTTGATCCGCATGGCCGGGAACGCCTTCGCGTACTGCACGGTGATCATGTTGACCGTGGTCTTCGAGGCCGGGTAGGCGACGCCCGGATAGCCGTACGCCGGGGTGCTCGCGTCGGCGACGCGGCCCAGGGAGCCCAGACCGCTGCTGACGTTGACGATGACGGGCGCGGGGGAGCGCCGCAGCAACGGCAGGAACGCGTGGGTGACCCGCACCATGCCGAAGACGTTCGTCTCGAACACCTCCCGCATGTGCTCGGCGGTCACTTCCGCGGCGCCGACGATGCTGTTGCCGGCGCCCCGGCTCTCGATGCCCGCGTTGTTGATCAGGACGTCCAGGCCGCCGTCGGCCTCGATGGCCTTGGCCGCGGCCTCGACGGAATCGTCGTCGGTGACGTCGAGCCGGACCCACCGCGCGCCCAGCCGTTCGGCGGCCGACCGCCCGCGCTCGGCGTCACGGCTGCCGACGTAGACGATGTGCCCCGCGCCGACGAGCCGCCGAGCGGTCTCGAACCCGAGCCCTTTGTTGCCCCCGGTGACAAGTGTCGTCGTCGCGGCCGTCGCGGCCGTAGCGGCCGTCGTGTTCGCGTCCGCGCTCACGTCCGTGCTGGTGCTGGTGCTGGTACTCGTGCTCGTGTTCGTCGTCATGCCTCCAGGCTGCGACCGATGGCGGGGAGCAGCCAGGAGCCCCGTCTTCCTGGGACTGCCGGTACCAGGAAGACCCGGACGCGGCGGTGCACAGTGGAGACATGGCGAGCACGGAGTTCGGACGGACGGTACGACGGTGGCGGGACCGGGTGGCTCCGGCGGCGGCGGGTCTGCCCTCGGGCGGCCACCGGCGCGCCCCCGGGCTGCGCCGCGAGGAACTGGCGATGCTGGCGGGCATCTCGGTCGACTACGTCACCCGCCTCGAACAGGGCCGGGCGGAGAACCCGTCGGAGCAGGTCGTCGAGGCCCTCGGGCGGGCGCTGCGCGTCTCCCCGGCCGAGCGCGAGCACCTGTTCCACACCGCCGGTCTCGTACCGCCCGGCCGGGGCACGGTACCGGCGTACATCGCGCCGAGCGTCCACCGGATGCTGGACCGCCTGACGGGCACACCGGTGGCGGTATCGGACGCGTCCTGGACGCTCCTCCTCACCAACCCCCTGTACACCGCCCTCATGGGCGAACGGCACGGCCGCGAGCGCAACGGCGCCTGGCGCGCGTTCCTCGGTTCGAACGGCCGCGTGCGCCACACGCCGGAGTCCCGCCGGTCACTGGAGGCCGCGGTGACCGCCGACCTGCGCACGGCGGCGAGCCGCTACCCGGCTGACCAGCGGCTACGCCAACTGATCGTGGACCTCCGAGCGAACAGCGCCCGCTTCGCCGACCTCTGGGACTCCGGAGCCGTCGGCCACCACGAGGCCTCCCGCAAGACCATCGACCATCCCCAGGTGGGCCCCCTCACCCTGGACTGCGACGTCCTCACCGTCGCCGGCACCGACCTCCGCATCATGATCTACACCGCCGAACCGGACACGGAGGACGCGGAACGCCTGGAACTCCTGGCGGTGCTGGGCCCGCAGCCGCTCATCGACGACCCGCACCCGGAAGGACCCGGGCCCACGGAGAAGCCGTCTCCTACGGCTCCGGCGATGCGTCGGGGAGCTGGGGGAAACCCAACGCGTCCAGCAGGTCGCTGAAGAGTTCCTCGACAAAGGTCTCGCTCGAGCGGAGCAGCTCCTCGATCCGGGGCTGCTCCGCTCCGGCCGGGACGCCGGCCGCCGCAGCCCACGCAAGAGCACCCCGGGCGTCGGCCGGAACGTCCATCTCCAGCTCCGCGCGCTTGCGGCGCAGGGCGTCGTCGAACTCGGGAGAGACCGCCCACAGGCTGGTGTCGTCCACATCCTCGGGCTCCTCCACCAGGAGCGCCGCCGCCAGATCCAGGTTGAGCCATGCCTGCCAGCGCTGCCCGTCGGTTCCCAGACCGGTCACCAGGGCGATGTCACTGTCGGAGACATCGGCGACGCAGGCCGGCGCTCCGGTCGACTCGACCAGGGCGCTCAGGTCGTCGTCCTCCCACAAGCCGTGATCGAACTGCAGGGTCTGCCAACCGCCGGGCCTCGACGGCCACGTATGCACGGCGCTCTTCACCTCGTCGTCGACACCGTCGAACACGGGCGCTTCCAGCAGCGAACGCTCCCCACGAGCAAAGACCAAGTGCCCCGAGAACCCCACGGAACCTCCTCCTCCGAGACGTTCCGCGCACCCTAATCGATCGGGGTTGTCCCGCCTCCGGGGTCCACTCACATGACAGCGGAGTCACCGACGCAGACCGTGCAACACACGACGGTCCAGGACGGACGGATCACCCGTTACACCTCGACGAGGACACCTACGCCGTCGCCAAGGCCTACGTCGGCGAGTGATCGTCCGGGGAGTCCGGGGAGTCCGGGGAGTCCGGGGAGTCCGGGCGGTCAGGGCGGTCAGGGGATTCCGGGCGGTCTGGGAAGGCCGGGCGGTCCGGGCGGGACCGGACATCCTACGCGGGCGGCTTTGTCATTCGTCCGGGGGGTGCGGCGGCAGCCGTGCCGTCGGTCGACGAAGCCGACCGGCTCACGCTGGGGCAGCTCCGACGTCGCTGCCCCAGACACGCAAGGGCACGCTCTCTCGCTCGGCTGCGGTCCGTCCCGAGCGGTCGTGCGTCTCGACCAGCTCCGGCCAGGCGACGACGCTGCCCGGCTCGCTGTCGCTCAGGAACCCCTCGACCACCGGTCCGAGATCTCCGGAAAGCACGTAGGAGCCGCTGAACGGCAACGCGTCCGGGGCCACCGATCCGGTCGAGCACCGGAGCTGCCCGGCCTGCTCGTCGTGCCACACATAGAACGTCGCCGCCCCCGGAAAGCCCAGCTCGCGGATGCGGCCTCGGATGGCCGCGGCGGTCCGTTCGAAGGCAGCGACCACCTCGAAGACGGACAACGACAGCCGGTCTTCGTCCTCCGCCCCCAACGACCAGGTGTTGGCCTCCCACTCCCTCCGCCGATCGGCGGGTTCCAACACCAAGACCTCGTCAGCGACCTCGGCGATCCACGTCAACAGCACCGCAGCAGTACCCCCCATCTCGGCAGAGCGCCGGTCCGTGCTCGTCGTGTCAGCTCTCGGTGTCATGCTTCACGGTGCGGATGAACGAGAACCAAGCCCCGCTCCGTACGGCGATCTCGGGCCCTCCCGCACACTTCGAGTCGCGCACCAGCGCGCCGTCATCCATCAGCGCACATTCGACGCACTCTCCTCCCGCCCCGTTGCTGTAGGACGACGTGAACCACGCCGGACGGCGCGTCCTGCCGGGTATCGCACTGCTCACTTCGCGTACTCCTTCAACACCGTCTCCATGAGGTGGATCGAACGCTGAGGGCTCAACGCCGCGGCGCGCAGACCGTCGAACGCCCGGGTGTACTCACGAACATGATGCTCGCCCTCCAGGTAGACGGCATCCGTGATGCCGTCGCGGTAGACGATGTCGGGATCCTCCGGCGCGGGGAAGCCCAGCATGTTGAATGAGCCGGTGACCGGATAGGTACCGGAGTCGAAGGCGAGGACCTGAAGTGTGACGGCAGGCAACCGGGCGACATCCAGGACGTGTTCGATCTGTTCGCGCATCAGTGCACGGTCCCCGATGACGTTGCGCAGCGCACCTTCATTCACGATGAACCAGGCTTCGGGTGCGTCCGAACCCACCAGCAGGGCTTGACGCTCCATCCGGACCTGTACGGCCCTGTCGATGTCCTCGGCCGACATGTGCGAACCGCTCTTGTGGAGTTCAGAGGTGTACGCGTGGGTCTGCATGAGACCGGGCACCAATTCGCACTGGTACTGGCGGAAGGTCGAGGCCTCCTGTTCGAGACCGATGTAGATGTTGAACCACTCCGGAACACCTGAGCCATGAACCTGCCACCAGCCACGCATCTTCGCCTGCCGGGCCAGCGATTTGAGGAACTCTCGTAGTTCCTCGCTGGTGCCGTAGAACCGGCACAGGGCGTCGATGTCCGACGGCTGGACCCGGCCACTGCCCGTCTCCATACGGTTGACCTTGGAACCGCTCCAGTCGAGACCAGTGCCCACCTGGGCGCAGGTCAGCGTCGACTGTTCCCGGAGCTTCTTCAGCTCGATCGAGAGACGGCGACGGCGTGCCGTCGGAGATCCGGCCATATCAACCCCGTTTCGGATAGCGGACGTTCAGTCTCAGGCCAAGAGACACGCTTGCCAATCACTCGGAAGTGGGATTCTCGCCGTGCACATTGCACGAAGGGATTCGCCGGCTGCACTCTGAGGCGACGCAACTCATCGTGATTCCCTGTGACGCTGTGTGTCTCCACGGGATGTCACCTGCGACGAAAGGGCTCTCGTGGGTCAGGACGCATGCATGACGCGCAAGCCGTGGGACCTCGCCTTCACCGCCGAGCCGACGGAGGTGGCAGCCCTGCGGCGGATCATGCGGCTGCATCTGGGCATCTGGGGCTTGCAAGAAGTCGTCGACGATGCCCAGCTCTGCGTGAGCGAACTGGTGTCCAACGTCATCACCCACGTCGGGCCCGGAACTCCGGCCACACTCGCGGTGTCGATGAGCGGCGTCCACCTGCGCATCGAAGTCCACGATCCCGACGCACGGGCGCTGCCCACCCTCCTCGACGCTAATACTGAATCGGAGTCAGGGCGCGGCATGGCACTCGTGGGTGCCATCGCCGACCGGTGGGGAGTTCAGCTCCATGCCGATAAAAAGGTGACGTGGTGTGAGCTCGTCACTGGCCTGAGTGCAGCAGACAGCCTCTGCGTGAGCCCTCGACTCGCGAGAGCCGAGAAGGTATCTGCCGTGTACGAAATGGCACCGTGCTCGAGCGCCCATGGGTCGAGTCGGCTTGGGGCGGCGATGGCGGAATCTATGGTGGTTGATGCCATCGCCGACCTCCTTCACTGGCTCCGAATGCATGGCTATGACGCGGATGAGGCCCTGGATCGAGCACAGATGCGCTTCGAAGCAGCATTCGATGGCGTGGACGAATCGCCGTGACGCATCACCCGGCTGCGATTGCTGAGTACGTCCAGACGTCAGCTGGGATGACTTCCTTGAGTCGCCAGGTGATGGCCATTGGCTTGCTTCCTTTGTGTTCCGCGTACTCGGCAAAGCCCAGCAGCATCCAAGGCTGAGCACTGCCGATGTCTGTGTTCTTGTATCGGCGTACAAACAGCAGCACGTGGCTGCCACCCGCAGCGTGATGCTGATAGCGCAGACCAGTGGGAGACGTCTCTGATGTCTGGTTCTGTGACTCCCAGTGGAAGAGCGTCTCACTCAGAGCGTAGTCGTGGTAGCGGGTCTGCGGAGAGAAGTCTTTTTCGTCTTTGTCCAGGGTGATCAGCAGAGCGTCAGTTTTGATTGACTCGCACCACTTCACCCCCTCGCGAAAATCCGCCGGCATGAATCCGCCAATAAATGACTGCCCAAGGGTCGGAAGGATCTCCTCGCGACTGTACGAAGCGTGCACGGTCAGCGGGATCCCTGATGGGCCGCCAACTCCCAAGAGCGGGATCGGTACGTGTTCGGTGTGGGCAAGGTTGTACGCCAGTACTTGCCGCAGCTCACTACGCACCGCTGCTTGTGCGTGCAGTGTCGAGAACCCGGCGTCGTAGTTCGCGAACCCCTTCCGTGTCACGCCGCCGAGTGGCCACAGCTGGAAGAAGAGCATGCGGGCGTAGGCCTGCGCTTGTTCGTCGAGCTCGCTGTAGGAGGGGGCATCGTCCTCCAGCATGCGGCTGTAGGCGGCCACCCTCAGTGGATCATCCACGTGCAGGAAGGAGGGGACACGCTTGAGGAGGGCTGCTTCGCCTTCGGCTGCTTCGCCCTTGAGTAGCCCTGAGCGGCGGAGCAGTCCTGTCCAGGAGTTTCCGTGGCCGCGATAAAGTTCCTTGAGCTCACGACCGCTCTCTTCTAGGTAGCGGCTCAATGCTGACTCTCCATAGTCAGATACTTCGCGCGCCAGGGCCGTGACATTAACGCCAATCTGCTCCTTGATATTGGCGATGATGATCTTCTTCGCCTTCTCCTCAAGGATGATCTGACAGCCGGACGGTAGCTGAGGAAAGTCGTACTCAATGTTGTCTAGCAGGCGTTTGCGGGTCAGGTTTGTGAGCGCTCGGAACTGATTCTCGAAGCGGAATTCCTTGCGGTGTTGCCCGATGAAGTCGAGCACTGTGAGCACGGCCTTGTCCTCGGTGCGACGGAGTCCACGGCCAAGCTGTTGCAGGAACACAGTGGCGCTGGAGGTGGGGCGGAGCAGCAGCAGTGTGTCTACGTCAGGGATATCGAGCCCCTCGTTGAAGAGGTCGACCGAGAAGATCACCTGTAGAGTTCCCGACCTCAGGTCGGCAAGCGCCTGCTTGCGCTCGCCAACAGGGGTCTCGCCGGATAGTGCGATGGCGTTAAGGCCAGCTGTGCGGAAGGACTCCGCCATGAAGTTGGCATGGAGCACCGATACGCAGAACCCCAGTGCCCGCATGGCGCCTGGCTCAGCGACCTTCTCTTTGACAGCCTTGACGACAAGCCCTGCGCGCCTCACATCGCTTGATAGCTTGTTGCTCAACGCGCTGGGGTCGTACGTACCGCGCTTCCACTCCACTGTGCTCAGGTCGGTGTTGTCGCTGATTCCGAAGTAGTGGAACGGGCTGAGGAGATCGTTCTCGAGTGCCTCCCACAGCCGCATCTCGGCAGCGATGCGACCCTCGAAGAACTCGTCTTGGATGTTCTTGCCGTCCATACGTTCTGGTGTAGCGGTGAGACCCAGAAGTTCCAGTGGCTCGAAGTGATCGAGGATCTTCCGATATGTCGGCGAGATGCCATGGTGGAACTCGTCGATCACGATGACATCGAAGTGATCAGAGGGAAGTCGATCGAGGGCCCGCGCATTCAATGACTGCACGCTAGCGAACACGTGATTCCAACGCTCCGGGAGCTCGCCGCTGTGGAAGGACTCGCCAAAGTTGGGGTCCACCAGGACGTCCTGATATGTGCGAAGAGACTGCTGAAGGATCTCTCTACGGTGAGCGACGAACAGTAGACGTAGGTCGCGACCACCGTGCTTCTTGCGAAGCTGCTTGTAATCGAGCGCAGCCATGACCGTCTTGCCTGTGCCGGTAGCTGCCACGAGTAGATTCCGGTGCCTGTCGTGTACCGCGCGCTCGACCTCTAGTCGCTCCAACATGTCGCGCTGGTGCGGATACGGCCGTACTTCGAGGCCGGACAGCGTGATCCCGCGGTCGGCAACGACGGTCGACGATGTGCCGCCTGCGATCGCCAACGCCTCTTGGAGGCGGCCTCCGTCAACTTGAGGGTCGTATGACTCGAAAGACGGATCACTCCAGTAAGCCTCAAAGGTGGCCTCGAACTTGCGCAGTACGTCAGGCGTAGCGACAGACGACAGCCGTACATTCCACTCCAAGCCGTCGAGCAGCGCGGCCTTCGACAGGTTGGAGCTGCCGACGTAGGCCGTGTCGTAGCCGCTCTTTCGGCGGAACAGCCAAGCCTTGGCGTGTAGTCGCGTCGATCGAGTTTCGTAGTTGACCTTGACCTCGGCGTTGAAGTCCTCCACCAACCGATCCAGGGCACGTCGCTCGGTCGCGCCGATGTAGGTGGTCGTGATGACCCGTATCGGCACGTCTCGTTCATGTGCGGCCCTGAGTGACTGCTCGAGGATCCGCAAGCCATGCCACTTGACGAAGGCGCAGAGTAGGTCGACTCGGTCAGCCGTGGCGAGTTCGGCGCGCAACTCAAAGCCGAGGCTTGGATCCTCAGGGGAGTTGGTGATGAGCGCAGTGTCGGAGAGTGGGATGCCTGGCCGCACGGCAAAAACGCCCGGGGCTTCTTGCCGAGTGATTGCGAGGAGTTGGCGAGGGCCGTCGGCTACGAGGTCCACCCACTCTTGTGCTCCATCCAGCGTGCTGATGGACTCGAGGATGTGGTTCGCGGCGTAGACACGCTCCTCTGCCGGAAGGCTCTGGAGGACCTTACGGACCGTTTCTGCCACATGCCGTGACAAAACATGAGGCATCGATCCTGGCCCCACTGCCTCGCTCACGGGATGCCAACCGAGGCTGGTGAGCTCCTTCAACTGCTGTGCGAAGCGCAGCGTGATGAGCTCCTCGTACAGGCCTGCGGAGGGCCCCGAAGCTTCTTCTGGCTTGGTCACGTCGGCTTCCCCCGCTCACTCGGACAGCTGCCTTATGTGTAACAGAGGGCACAGACACGGACAGGTGCGGGGGCGGGTACGGCGCGATCGCGGGGCCCAACTTTGCGGATTTGATTATTTAGTTGACTGGATCGATCGAGGTCGGTCCAGTATGGGCTCGTGGAAATCAAACGGGTGATCGGGAATGTTCGGGGTGTCGTCGTGGGCGACCACTTCGGAAGCCGACGCGAGGTGATGGGCGCCAAGCTCCATCAAACCAACCAACGGGGCATCTCCTGGCTCAAGGATGACCAGGATGGCTTACCCGTCGCTGATGCGATCGTTCTCAACGGTGGGTACGTGGATGATGACGACCGTTGGACGACTATGAAGTACACGGGTGCGTCGAAGGGTAGGGATCGTGATCCCGATACCGGCAAGCTGCTTCGCAGCCAGTCGTGGTCGTACGTGGATAACGCCGCCCTCAAGCGCAGCTATGAGCGCAAATACCCGATTCGCGTAATACGCGGCTATGAGGGCGATGAGCGCTACTCGCCGCCTAAAGGTTATCGGTATGACGGTATATTCGAGATTACGGCCATTCGTACAGGCGTCTCGAAGTGGCCTGCTCTCGATGGGTCCGAGATCGAGATCTGCCAGTTTGACCTGGAGCGACTGCCTGATTTGCACCAAGCGCTCACGCCAGTAGAACGGCGTGTTGCCGAGATGCTCGATCAGGTGGAGGAGCTCCAAGCCGATGAGGCTGAGGAGATTTTTCCGGAAGTGCGGACCGTATCGGTCAAGCGCTACATGCGCAGTGTCGCAACATCTCGGCGAGTGAAGAACCTCTATCGGGGAGAGTGTCAGCTCTGCGGGCTCCACTTGCTCGGGCCGGATGGAGAGCCTCACAGTCAGGGTGCGCATATCAGGCCCCTGGGAGATCCTCACAACGGGCCTGACGTTGAGCCAAATATTCTTTGCGTCTGCCCCAACTGTCATGTGCGACTGGATGTTGGCGCAGTCGTTGTAGACGAGGATTGGTCAATCGTCGTGCGTGCGTCGATGCTTGGTGCGCCGATGTTGCCAAAGCTTGAGACCAAGGGCTGGCATCGAGTGCATCCGGACTACATTCGCTATCACAGAGAGTGGTGGGAGAGCCGGGGGAATCCCGACCGGCGCTCCTAACGTCATTCCCGCCGAGCGGCCGCCAATGGGGTGCAGGTCTGGCGGCCGCAGAGGGCGTGTCGAACCATCGTGGCTGTCCCGGACTGTGAGACAGGGTGCCCTCTTCTACGCCTCCGACCCGTGGCACGCCGAGTACGAGTTCCCCGATCCGCACCAGCACCCCGCCCCCCGCTCCGGCGGCCACCCCGCCGCCCGGCCCCGGGCTGCCAGGGTCGTCGCGTACTGGGGGAGCAGGTCCGTGTCGGTCGGGGATGTGGCTTCCGAGGCTGCGAAGGCCTCGTAGGACGGGACCGTGCCGGTCACGATGCCGAGGTTGGCCGTGCCCGAGGCGGCCAGTTCGGTGAGGGAGGCCTCTATGCCGGACAGGTGCTCCTCGTGGGACGGGTACTCCGCGGACAGTGACGGGTAGGCGGCGACGAGCTCCGCCAGTTCGGCCGCCGGCCAGTGGAGGACGGCCACCGGGAACGGGCGGGACAGCTCCTCGCGGTACGCGCCCAGCTCGGCGCGGAGTCGGGAGATCTCCGCCTCCAGTTCCGCCGGGTTGTCCGAGCCCAGGGACCAGACGCGTTTCGGGTCGTGGAGCTCGTCCAGGGAGACGGGCAGCGAGTGGAGGGTGTCCGCCAGCAGGTCCCACTCGTCGTGGCCCGCGCCCAGCATCCGGCGTACCCGGTGGCGGCCGAAGAGCAGCGGGTGGGCGGCGTGCGGGGGTTCCGGCGCGTCCGCCAGGAGCAGGGTCGCCCCCTCCGTGAACGTCTTCTGCGCCGCCTCCAGCTCGTCGTGGGCTTCCAGCGACTCCGCGACGATCACCCAGGGGGCCGGGTCGCGGGGGGCCGCGGCCCGGATGCCGTCGATGATGGCTCGGGCCTCGGCCTCGTGGCCGTACTCCCACAGGTTGGCGGCCTTCAGGGCGCGGACCAGGTGGGGGCTGTCCAGGTTCTCCGGACCCTCCGTGGAGGACAGGAGACGGTCGTACAAGGTCGTCGCGGCGGGGCGGTCGCCGGCCAGTTCCAGGTGGGCCGCGGCCTGTAGCAGCAGGGCTTCCGCGTCCTCGGGATAGAGGCCGGCGGTCCGCTCCAGGCGTGCCGCTTCGGCGGTGTGGTCGACGTTCTCGGCAGGAGTGTCGGGGCGCATGGTTGACACCGTAGCGCCGCCCGGTGACGAAGGAGAGATATCTGCTGGCCAGAGGCGCAGATCGGCTCCCCGAGTTGGTCAGGTACCGGGCGGCGTCGTCGATCTCCGACCGGCGGTACCTAGATCGTCACCCCGTCCACCTGAAGCGTCTGCACCGCGCCCGCCGCGAACGGCACGCTGATCGTCTTGCCGCTCAGATACGTGTCCGAGCGGGCCGTGTAGAGGTCGCCCGACCCGCTCGTCACGGTGTTCCAGCGGGGGACCAGGCCGGACGAGCCGCCCGTCACCGTCGTGAAACGGGAGAGGTCGAAGGTCAGGGTCTGGGCCGAGGTGGAGGTGTTCGCGGCCACGATCACCAGCCGCTTCGCCGTCTTGTCGATCGCCGCCACCGCGTAGCTCACGCCCGTGTCGAGGATCGTCATGCCGGGGCGGATGTGCCGGCTGAACTGGGCCATCACGTAGTACTTCGTGGTGACCGCGCCCGCCGCCAGCGTGCTCGCGTCGTACGCGATCATCGCCCAGTTCGTCGACGGGTCCATGACCTGCCAGTAGACCCAGGCCGTCGGGTGCAGCCAGCGGAAGTCGTAGAGCAGGTTGCTCGCCATCGACAGGCCGGTGCCGTCGTTGTCGCCCGTCTCCGAGTTCCACAACGCCTTGCCGGCCGTCGTCACCACGTCGGTGTAGAGCAGGTCGCGGCGGCCGCCCGAGCCCTGGTAGCCGTGCACGTTGACCCGGTTCACGTACCCCTTCGTCGTCGACGAGAAGGAGTTCCACGTGGTGCGGGCGAGGTCGTAGCTCGTCTCGTCCGACGCCGAGATCTTCGTCGCCGTCAGACCACGCTTGTCCAACTCGCTGCGCATGTAGGGCAGTACGGCCGACTGGACGGTCGCGTCCATGTGGCAGCCCTCCTGTGTGCCGGTCGCCGTCCACCAGGACGACGAGGGCTCGTTGAAGGGGTCGACCGTGGCGAAGTTCACGCCCCAGTTCGACTTCGCGTACAGCGCGACCGCCGCCAGGTGGGAGGCGTGCTGGCGGTAGTTCCAGGTCTGGAGGTTGTTGCCGCCGCCCGAGGCGCCGGACGGGTTGTGGTTCGAACACATCCACCACATGGGGGAGTTGGCGAACAGCTCGGTCGTCGCGCCGCGCGACACCGCCTTCTGGAGCATCGCGCGCTGGGCCGCGTCCGCCGTCCAGTCCCAGGCCGAGGAGGTGGGGTCCTCGTTGTTCCAGTCCTGCCAGAAGCCCTCGATCTGCTTGAACGCGGGGATGTTGGCGGAGGCCACCATGCTCGAGCCGCTGACCGTGTTCCAGCTGCACGCGCCCAGGTTGTAGCGGGCGATGTTGAGGCCGAGACCGGGGAGGGTCTTGCCGTTGTAGGCCACCGAGTTGGTCGTGAAGAAGATGTCGGCGAAGTCGTCCCGGGCGCCGAAGACGTTCGCCCACCAGGCGAGGGAGGTGCCCCAGCCTTCCCATGTGCCGTACGTCGTAGCCGGGTTGACGGAAATCGTCGCGTCGGCGTGGGCGGTGCCCGTCGCGAGGGCGCTTCCGAAGAGCGCGCCGCCCGTGGCCGCCAGCAGTGTCCTGCGTCGGATCATGACTTCTCCGCTTCGATCACGTGGAGCAATCGGCTCGTTCCGATCGACTCCCGGGTGTCCCTGCCGGCGGCGATCGGGTGCGTGAGGCACTGGAGGCTCAGTGCGTCACGAAGCATCGGGCGCGGTGCGTGGTGTTGTCGAGAGTTATGACAGCCCTTTCTCAAACCTGTGGAGAAAGGGCGGGCGAGGAGTTCGAGGGGACGAACGGGTGGGGTGGGAACGGGCCGTGTATGTACGGGTCTGGAGACCTTGTCCGCCTCCCCCTATGGTGCCCGCGTGCGGATTCCCGCTCGGCGAGCGGAGTTCCTTCGTGCAGCGGATCCCCCTCGGCGAGCGGAGTTCCTTCGTGCAGCGGATCCCCCTCGTACAGCACAGCACCCGGCGACGGCGCGCCCGGTACCGGCGGGTGCTCTGGAGCGGCGCCGAACTCCTCGTGACCGCTGGGGTGTTGGTGCTGCTCCTCGTCGCGCATCAGCTGTGGTGGACCAACCGGGAGGCCAAGGACGGCGCCGAGCGGAGGGTGGAGGCGCTGGAGCGGGAGTGGGGAGCCGGCACGGAACCCGGTGACGCCACGGGCGCCGGTGGCGGCGAACCCGGGGGCGACGGCTCCGGCACCGGGGCCGAGGGTGCGCCCTCGGCGGCCGGCGGGGGCGCCGGGCAGGGCGGTACGGCGGCGTCGTCCACCACCCCGCGCACCTCCCAGACCTACGCCGTCCTCCGCATCCCCCGGCTCGATCTCCGCGTCCCCGTCGCCGAGGGCACCAGCAAGCGGAACGTGCTCAACAAGGGGTACGTCGGCCACTACGCCGGCACCCAGCAGCCGGGGCAGGACGGCAACTTCGCGGTCGCCGGGCATCGCAACACCCACGGCGAGCCCTTCCGGTATCTCGACCGCATCAGGAAGGGCGACAAGGTGGAGGTGGAGACCCGGAACGCGACCTACACCTACCTCGTCGACAAGATCCTGCCGCAGACCTCACCCCGCGACTCGGGTGTCATCCGGCCCGTGCCCCGCTCCCTCACCCGGCCCGCCCACGGCTACGACGCCCCCGGCCGCTATCTCACGCTCACCACCTGTACGCCCGAGTACACCTCCCGGTACCGCCTGGTGGTGTGGGGCAAGCTCGTCGCGTCCCGGCCCCGGGGCTAGCGCGCCGACGCGCCGTCCGGCCCCGCAGATGACGAAGGTGACGCTGATCAGCAGGGCCCAGGAGACCCACTTGGACAGGGAGACCGGTTCCCAGCCGTGCAGTTGGTACGGGTATCGCCAGGCCCCGAGGTACGTGGCGATGTTCTCCGCCAGCCAGAGGAAGAAGCCGATCAGCGCGAAGGACAGCGCGAGGGGCATCCGGTGCCGGCGTTCGACGATCGTGAAGTGCACCCGAGTGCCCGTGGTCGCGGCCAGCAGCAGGGCGCCGAGGGGCAGGCGCAGGTCCGGCAGCCAGTGGTGGCTCAGGAAGTTGACGTACAGGCCGACGGCCAACGCGGCGGTGGCGCGGGCGCGGTAGCCGGTGAGGGCCAGGTCGAGCAGCCGCCGGGCGCGGCACACGTAGCTGCCGACGGCCGCGTACATGAAGCCTCCGTACAGCGGCACCCCGGCGAGCTTCGCCAGTCCCGGCTCGGGGTAACTCCACGACCCCACCCGCACCTTGACCATCTCGAAGGCGAGCCCCAGCACATGGCAGGCGGCGACGACCGCGACCTCCCGCCGGGTCTCCCAGCCGAGCAGGAAACCGACGGCGGTCAGCAGGACGCCGTAGGCGAGCAGCAGGTCGTAGCGGGCCACCGGCAGGGGCGGGAGCAGCTTCGAGACCGCCATGCCGCCGAGCAGCGCGACCGCGAAGGCGCAGCAGCGCGCCTGGAGCCAGGCGAAGCAGACCAGTTGCCGGACGAACGTTTCTGCGCGGTACTTGATCCCGTGCCGGGCCGCTGCGTCCGCGGCTGCTCCGGGCGTGGTCGTCTTGTGCATGGTCATGTAGAGCGGTCCGGCGGGGGCGGCGGTTGCGCCTCCCGTATCGCGGCCTCCGCCGGCCGCGTCCAGGCTCCGCCCACGGTGTCGCGGCCGGCCGCCTACGACCCTTCCTCCAGGGCCTCTCGGACGGCGGTCAGGACGGCCTCGGTGTCGGCGCCGAGGGCGCGGGCGGAGGCGGTGAAGTCGCGGGCCAGGGTGGCGAGTCGGCCCGGGTCGGGACGGGCCGGTTCGGACGGGGGCGCAGCCACCCGGGTGCCCGCGCCCCGCCGGGTGCGGATCAGCTCGGTGGCCTCCAGCTCGCGGTAGGCGCGGGCCACGGTGCCCGGGGCCAGGCCCAGGTCGGAGGCCAGCTGGCGCACGGTCGGCAGGCGTTCGCCCTCCGTCAGCCGGCCGGTGACGATCAGGGCGGCGAGCTGGGCGCGGATCTGCTCGAACGGCGGTACCTGGCTCGTGGTGTCGACGCGGACCGCGGGTTCACTCATCGCCGACGGCCCGGGGCATCACGATGGTGAACAGGCACCATCCCAGCGTGAACAGGCTCAGCAGGCCCAGGGGGTAGATCACCAGGGCGGTGACGTTGCCCAGCATGCCGGCGCAGGTCGTGCGGGACAGCACTCTGCCGATCATGCCGAGGACGAGCAGCAACTGGCTGGAGACCAGCAGTCCCCAGGCGGCGGTGATCGCCCACGAGCGGTCGTGGCGCTGCTGGTTCTCGCCCGGGCGGTGCGCGATGCGGCGCAGGGCCCACACGCAGGCGGCGGTTCCGAGGGCGAGGGAGACGAGGATCGGGACGGCGTAGAAGATGCCGGGCCAGGGGCCGAGGGGTCTGGTCACGCTCCTGCACGTGACGGTCACGGCCCGCCCGGCCCGGCCCATGCTGTCGGGTGAGGCCGCGGCGGCCCCGATCGTCAGGAGGACGACGAGACACGCTGCCTGGAAGAGCAGCAGCGGGGCCATCCGGGGCGGGACGTGGTCGCGGACCCGGCGCGGGGCGAGGCTGGCGGTGCGGACCGCTTCGAGCGGGGCGGGGGTGAGGGAGTCGCCGAGCAGCACGCCGCCGACCGCGCACAGTCCGAACGCGGTGACCGCGCTGAGGAAGGTCATGGCGCCGTCGTCGCTGTCCCGCACCGCCAGTTGCTGTGCGACGACGGCGCCCAGGGTCAGCCCGGCCCAGCGGGCGCAGAGGTCGGCACGGGCGAGCAGACGCTCAGGTGGAACGGTGTCCAGCATGTCGGGTCCCCCGGTGAGTACTTGTATCAACTGGTGAGTACAAGATGCCGGGAGCCGGATCTTGTGTCAATCGGTTGATACAAGTACCCACCGGGGTGACCGGTCGGTCGGTTGTGCTGGTGGCGTCGGTCCCGTCGCCCCGTGAGTCCGTCGGTCCCGTGAGTCCCCTCGGTCCCGTGAGTCCCCTCGGTTCCGTGAGTTCCGTGCGTCCCCTCGGGTCCGTCAGTTCCGCCCCCGGGGGCCCGTCGTGGCCAGGTTCCGTGCCGCGGCCGCTGCCGGTGTCCCGCCCAGGGCGCCCAGCACGCCCACGGCGCCGAGGATCGCCAGTCCCGCCGACACCGCCATCGCCACGTCCGTCCCGTGGGCGAGCCCGCCGCCCGTGCCGGTGGCGATGGCGATCGTCAGGGCCACGCCGGCGCACGAGCCGACGTAGCGCAGCGTCTGCTGCGCACCCGACCCCATCGCCGCTCGCGCCGCCGGTACCGACTCCACCGCCAGCAGGGGCAGTGCCGCGTTCAGGAGGCCGCTGCCGATGCCCGCGAGGACGAGGCCCGGCAGCATCCGGTGCCAGGAGCCCGCGTCCACCGCGCCGAGCAGGGTCAGGACGCCCGCCGCGTGCAGGGCGAAGCCGAGGGCGAGCTGGACCCGGGTCGGGACGCGGCCGGCCAGCCGGCGGGCCTGGAGGGCGACCACGAAGGACAGGCCGGACCAGAGGAGGAACAGCCAGGCGGTGGCCATCGGGGACATGCCCAGCGACTTCTGGAGCACCGTCGGCAGGAAGCTGAACAGGCCGATCACCGCGAGGCCGGTGACCAGCCCGCCGGTGGAGGAGGCCAGGAAGGCCGGGTTGCGGAGCAGGGAGAGGTCGATCATCGGGGTGGCCACCCTGCGCTCGACGAGCACGAAGAGCCCCAGCAGGATCAGCGACGCCAGGAGCAGCAGCCCCACCGGCGCCCGCAGCCAGCCGTCCCGGCCCAGCGTCAGGGCCGCGATCAGGGCGACGGTCGCCGCGCCGAAGGCCGCCGCGCCCGGCAGGTCCGGGCGGCCGCCGCGCGGTGAGCGGGACTCCGTCAGCACGCGGGATGCGACGGCGGCGATCAGCAGGGTCGCGGCGCCGAGCAGGACGTAGACCAGGCGCCAGCCGGGCAGTGCGCCGCTGAGCACCGGGCTCACGGCGATGCCCGCGCTGACGAACGCGCCCCACACCCCGGTGGCGTGCAGCCGGCCGCGCGGGGTGGGGAAGGCGTGCACCAGCAGGCCCAGGCTGCTCGCCAGCAGCGCCGCGCTGGACGCGCCCTGCGCGACCCGGGCCAGGGTGAACTGCCAGGTCGTCGTCGCCAGTGCGCCGAGCAGGGTGGTCAGGGCGAGGGCCAGGGTGCCCGACACGAAGAGCCGGCGGCGGCCGTGGTCGTCGGCCAGGCTGCCGGCGACCAGCAGCGCCGCGGCCAGGCCGAGCGGGGTGCCGTTGAGCAGCCAGGCCTGGGCGGAGGGCGCGGTGTGCAGGGCGGCGGCGGTGTCCACGAGCGTGACCGCCGGCGCGGTGTACGTCATCAGGGCGAGGGCGGTGGCCGCGCTGGTCACGGCGAGGGTGGCGCGGGCCCGGACCGGCGCCACCGGCGCCACCGGCTCCGCCTCGACGGAGGGGGCGGGGGCCGGCTCGGCCCTGGCATCAGTTCGTTCAATGAACCTACTCATGCCTCCGTACGCTAGCACCCTTGGTTCGTTCATTGAACCAACCCGGGGTAAATGGCTACAGTGGACGTCATGGCACTCGGCAAGGACTACGCGACACAGGAGTGCTCGATCGCTCGGGCACTGGAGGTCGTCGGCGAGCGCTGGACGCTCCTCGTCGTCCGCGACGCGCTCTACGGCGTCCGGCGCTACAACGACTTCCTCGTCCACCTCGGCATCCCGCGCGCCGTCCTCGCCGCCCGCCTCCAGGCGCTGACCGCCGAGGGCATCCTCGTCAAGCGCCGTTACCAGGAGTCCCCGCCGCGGGACGAGTACGTCGTCACCGAGCGCGCCATCGCCCTGTGGCCGACACTGCGCTCGCTCGGCCTCTGGGGCCGCGAGCACTTCGGCGAGGCCAAACTGCGGATCTTCCGACACGTGGACTGCGGCACCGAACTCGGCCCGTACGGCGAATGTCCCGCCTGCGGAACTGTCGTACCGGTCCCGGACGTCCTCATGGTGCCGGGCCCGGGACTCGACCCCGACCCGGCGGATCCGGTCAGCCGGGCGCTGCTGAAGCCGAAGAGGCTGCTGGAGCCGATCGAGGCCGGTCAGGTATAACCGACGCAGGAGCCGGCGGGAGAAGCGAGAGCCGGCGAGGGAAGCGGGAGGGGGAGAGCGTGGTCCGCAGTCGGTTCGTCCCGCGTCCCGCCCTCGTGCTGTTCCTCCTCTTCGTCGACGTCGTGCTCCTCGACGCCGGCAGCCTCTCCGCCGCCGTCGCGCTCGCCGCGACCGCCGCGGCCGGCTCCGCGCTGGCCGTCTGCACCCTGGTCGCGGCGCGCAGCGCCCCCGCCGTCCCGCCCACCCGGGTGCGTACGGCCATCAGGGACCGGGCCCGCCGTACGGCCTTCCTGCCGCAACGCGACCCCGACGCCTCCGGCCGCCCCCGCCCCAGGGCGCCGGGCCACGCCCTCCCGACGACCGTCGCGTAGGGCCGCTCTCCACCGTCACGTGGGTGACCCACGCGGGTCGTCATGCCGCCATCCCGTTTCCCGGCACGACGAGACCCCCGGAGGGCTCCCCACCCATGTCCGTATTCGCCACCCTGGTCGAGCGGCTCGCCGACCTGCTCCACCCGCTGTTCGGCGCCACCGCCGCGGCCGCCGCGATCGTCCTGTTCACCGCACTCGTACGACTCCTCGTGCACCCCTTGTCCCGCGCGGCCGCCCGCGGCCAGAAGGCCCGTACGGCGCTGCAGCCGAAGATCGCCGAACTGCGCAGGAAGCATGCCCGGAACCCCGAGAAGCTCCAGCGGGCGGTGCTGGAACTGCACGCGGAGGAGAAGGTGTCGCCGCTGTCCGGGCTGCTGCCCAGCCTCTGCCAGATACCGGCCTTCTTCCTGCTCTACCACCTCTTCTCCAGCTCCTCGATCGGCGGCGAGGGCAACGGCCTGCTCGGGCATCAGCTGTTCGCCGCGCCCCTCGGCGGCCGCTGGGCGGACGCGCTGTCCGGGGGCGGGGTGTTCGGCGCGGCCGGACTGGTCTACCTCGGGCTCTTCGCCGTCGTCGCGGCCGTCGCCTCCTTCAACCTCGTCCGGGCGAAGCGGGTGCCGCTGCCCCGGATCGGCGGCGCTGAGGAGGTGCCCGGAGTCGGCACGATCGCCAAGGCCATGCCGTTCCTGTCCTTTTTCACGCTGGTCACCGTGGCCGTCGTACCGCTGGCCGCCGCGCTGTACGTGATCACGAGCACGACCTGGAGCGCGCTCGAACGGGCGGTCCTGTACCGGTGACGGCCCTGTACCGGTGACGGTCCCGTACCGGTGCCGCTCCTGAACGGGGGGCCGTCCTGAACGGGGGACGGTCCAGTCCGTGAACGGGGGCTTGCGGACCGAAAGGCGAGCTTGGAGGATCGACCAGTCCTCCGATGGCTGCACCCATCGGGCGGGTGCCCCGCGATCGAGGGAGAGAGTGACCATGAAGCTGCTGCGAGTCGGTACGGCGGGAACGGAGCGGCCCGCGCTGCTCGACCGCGAGGGGGTCCTGCGGGATCTCTCCGGGCTCGTCCCGGACATCGACGGGGCGCTGCTCGCCGACGACGTGGCCCTCGGCCGGGTGCGGGAGGCCGCCGGGTCCGGGGAGCTGCCGGTGCTGGACGCGACCGGGCTGCGGATCGGGCCGCCGCTGGCCCGGATCGGCAAGATCGTGTGCATCGGGCTGAACTACCACGACCACGCCCGGGAGATCGGGGCCCAGCCGCCCGCCGAGCCCGTCGTCTTCTTCAAGGCGGCGGACACGGTCGTGGGGCCGCACGACACCGTTCTCGTGCCGCGCCGGTCCGTCAAGACCGACTGGGAGGTGGAGCTGGCGGTCGTCATCGGACGCACGGCCCGCTACCTGGAGTCGGCGGAGGAAGGGCTCGCGCATGTCGCGGGCTACGCCGTCGCGCACGACGTGTCGGAGCGGGAGTTCCAGATCGAGCGGGGCGGGACCTGGGACAAGGGGAAGAACTGCGAGACGTTCAATCCGCTGGGCCCGTGGCTGGTGACGGCCGACGAGGTCGCCGACCCGCAGGACCTCGCCCTGAAGCTCTGGGTCAACGGGGAGTTGAAGCAGGACGGGACCACGGGTGAGCAGATCTTCCCGGTGGGGGAGGTCGTCCGGTACGTCAGCCGGTTCATGACCCTGTACCCGGGAGACGTCATCAACACCGGGACGCCCGCCGGCGTCGCCATGGGCCGGCCGGAGCCCAAGCCGTACCTGCGGGCCGGGGACGTGGTGGAGCTGGAGATCGCCGGGCTCGGCCGCCAGCGGCAGGAGTTCAAGGACGCGTAGCGCTCCGCCGGGGGCGGGGAACCGGGGCCGGTTGTCGGCCGCGGGCCGGTCCGTGGCCGGTCGCGCGGTTCCCCGCGCCCCTTCGGGCGCGCTTCAGCCCAGGTACTTCTCCAGGAACTGTTCCAGCACCTCCACCACGAACCGGTGGTCCTCCAGTTGGGGCAGGCCCGACACGGTCACCGCGCCGATGATGCCCACGCCCTCCACGTTGACGGGGAAGGAGCCGCCGTGCGCCGCGTACTCGTCGGGGTCCAGGCGGGAGGAGTCCTCGAACGTCGTGCCCTTGGCGCGGAAGCGGGAGCCCACCAGGTAGGAGGAGGCGCCGAAGCGCTCCACCACCCGGCGCTTGCGGGCGATCCAGGCGTCGTTGTCGGGCGTCGAACCGGGCAGGGCGGCGTGGAAGAGCTGCTGGCCGGCCCGGTGGATGTCGACGGCGACCGGCGCCTGGCGCTCGCGGGCCAGCTCCACCAGCAGGGAGCCGAGCTCCCACGCGTCGTCGTTCGTGAACTGGCGGAAGATCAGCCGTCGTTCCTGCGCCTGGAGCTCCTCCAGGGTCGGGGTGATCTCCGGGGTGAACTTCGGGGTCATCTGGTGGGTTCCCATCACAGCGTCACCGCCACCTTGTCTCGTGCCGAACGGCGGGCCGCCTCCAGTACGTCCAGGGCGGCGGCCGCCTCGGCGGCGGTCACCGGATTGGGGCCGCCGTCGATCAGTGCCCTGGCCACCGCAGCGTAGTAGGCCGGATAGTCGCCGGGGAGGGTCCGTTCGGCTCGTCCGCCGCCGGTCAGCGGCGATTCCCCGGCGCCGACGCGGCCCCACAGCTCCGCCGGTTCGGTGCCCCAGCCGGGAGTGCCGTCGGGCCGGCCGCCCTCGCGCAGGGCCGCCTCCTGCGGATCCAGGCCGTACTTCACA
This sequence comes from Streptomyces sp. NPDC002884, assembly GCF_040295245.1. Classification (NCBI taxonomy): domain Bacteria; kingdom Bacillati; phylum Actinomycetota; class Actinomycetes; order Kitasatosporales; family Streptomycetaceae; genus Streptomyces; species Streptomyces sp. NPDC002884. The sequence continues at coordinate 211,330 of NZ_JBEOVB010000014.1, forward strand.
TAGCCCGCCTTCGAGCCCAGCACCCGGAAGCGCGGGCCGAGCTGGGACGTCGTCGCGGAGGCGTAGAGGTGGGAGCGGACGCCGTTCGCGTGCGTCAGCGCGATGAAGGTGTCGTCGTCGGTCTCCGCGCCGGGCCGGCGGATGTCCGCCTCGGCGTGGACGGAGACCACCGGGCCGAACAGCACCAGCGCCTGGTCGACGAGGTGGCTGCCGAGGTCGTACAGGAGACCTCCGATCTCTGCGGGGTCGCCGGACTCCCGCCAGCCACCCTTCGGCAGCGGCCGCCACCGCTCGAACCGGGACTCGAAGCGCCACACGTCGCCCAGTTCGCCTTCGTCGAGCAGCTTGCGCAGGGTCAGGAAGTCGTTGTCCCAGCGGCGGTTCTGGAAGACGGACAGCAGCAGTCCGCGCTCCTCGGCGAGGGCGGCCAGCTCCCGCGCCTCCGCCGCGGTGCCGGCGACGGGCTTGTCGACGACGACCGGCAGGCCGGCCTTGAGCGCGGCGGTCGCGAGCGGGACGTGCGTCTTGTTCGGGGACGCGATGACGACCAGGTCCAGTTCGCCGGCGCGGGCGAGGAGGTCGTCGGGGCCCGCGGCGACGCGTACGTCCGGGAACTCGGCGCGGGCCTGCTCCTGCCGCTCGGGGTTCGAGGTGACCACCGTGTCGAGGACGAGGCCCTCGGTCGCGGCGATCAGCGGGGCGTGGAAGACGGAGCCCGCGAGGCCGTAGCCGATCAGGCCCACGCGGAGCGGAGGGGCGGCCGGGCGGGTGCCGGATGAGGTGCCGGTGTCGAGGCCCGTTTCGGAGCCGGTGTGGTCAGTCGTGCGTCCAGTCATGCCGACCACTTTGGCAACGCTGTTGCCAAAGTGCAAGCGCGAGGCACAATGGCAGAGTGAACAGGACGAACGACGGAGGCGACACGGACCGCCCGCGCGACACGTCCGCGCCCGAGCCCGGTACGGCGCCCGTGTGGGGGTCCACCTGGGGAGTCCCGCCGGGCCTCGCGCCGGAGCGTGCGGCGGATGCCGTGACGCGCCGGGCCGCGGGCGTGAACCTGCTGGCGCTGCGCAGCCACAACACCGCGCTCGTGCTCGACCTGCTGCGCACCGCCGGGGCCGAGGGCATCAGCCGGCTGGAGCTCGCCGAACGCGCCGGGCTCACCCCGCAGGCGGTCAGCAAGATCACCGCCCGGCTGCGGGAGGAGGGGCTGGCGGCGGAGGCCGGCCGGCGCGCCTCCACCGGCGGCAAGCCGCGCACGGTCCTGCGGCTGGTCCCCGAGGCCGGTCACGCGGTCGGCGTCCACCTCGACCGGGACGAGCTGAGGGTGGTGCTGGCCGACCTCGACGGACGCGTGGTGGGCGAGCGGCGCGCCCCGACGTCCCTGGGCGCGGGGGCGGAGGCGGTCCTCGAAGCGTTGCTCGGCGAGGTGACGGAGGTCCTCTCCGAGGCCCTCGGGGGCGGCGCCCTCCTGGCCCCGCTCGGTGTCGGGGTGGCGCTTCCGGGTCCGCTCGACCATGTGCGCGGCGTGCTGCACCGGGTCACCGGCTTTCCCGAGTGGGACGGTTTTCCGCTGCGGGACGTGCTGGCGGCGCGGCTCGGCGTGCCGGTGGTCGTCGACAAGGACACCAACGCCGCCGCGCTCGGCCTCGCCGTCCGCGGCGAACGCGGCTCCTTCGCCTGCCTGTACCTCGGGACGGGCCTCGGCGCCGGCCTGGTGATCGGCGACGCCGTGCACCGGGGTGCCCGCACCGGCGCGGGGGAGTTCGGACATCAGGTCATCCAGCTGGACGGGCCGCTCTGCTCCTGCGGCAACCGGGGCTGTGTCGAGGCACTGTGCCTGGCGGCGATGGACCGGGGTGACGTGGCCGAGGCGGCGCGGGTGCTCGGCGAGGGCGCCGCGAACCTGGTCGGCCTGCTCGACATCGACGCCGTCCTGCTGGGCGGACGCACCATCACGGCCGCGCCGGACCCCTTCGTCCGGGGGGTCGCCGCCGTCCTCGAGGCCCATGCGCGCCGTGAGGGATCGCGCGGGGGTGCCGTGCCGGTACGTCTCGCTCCCGGCGGGGCCCGCGCCGTCGCGGAGGGCGCGGCGCAGCTGCTGCTGGGTCCGGTGTTCGGACGGCAGGACGGCTGAGCCGACCGGTCGGTGCCGCCTCCGCCGAACGAGGGGATTCGTACGGTCGTGCGGTGTGCCGTTCCCGCCCGGCGCGGGGCGGCGTGCAGGCTCACGTGTTCATGCGACTGTGCCCGCCTGTCTCCCTCTGCCTCGCCGTGGCCGCCGCCCTCCTCCCCGCGCCCGCCCACGCGGAAGCCGGCCCGAGTTGTGCCGGTCCCGACGGCGCCGGCTTCCCCCTCACCACCCGGCTGCACGGGGGCCCGGATTCCTACCGGGCCGGGGGCGGCTACGGCATCTGGTATCTCGATCTCACCAACACCACCCGCCTCACCTGCGACGGGATCCACCCGGTGGTCGTCCTGGTCGACGCCGGACGCACCCTGAAGCCGTCCCAGGCGCGCCTGGAGTTCTACGCCGACGGACAACCCCACCCGGTCCGCTTCGAACCCACCGACGACGACGAACTGGTCGGGGCCTTCACCGACGGGCCCACCGCCCGGGAGGCCGAGGGGCGGACTGACGGGCGGACCGACGGCGCCGGCAGCTTCCCCGGTTTCTCCGTGGGCCCCGGCCGGACCCTCACCGTCAAGCTGCGCCTCGCCCTCACCTCGGACACCGCGCCCAACGACGTCACCGCCAACGCGGCGGTCGTCCAGCGGCACGGCGACGACGGCGACTGGATCGGACAGTCGAACGACTACCGCTTCGCCGTCGAGACCGGCACCGCCCCCGACCGCGACACCGCCCCCGACACCGCCCCTGACCGCGACACCGCCCCCGACCGCGGCACGGCTCCCGGCCTCGACCCGGCCGCGCCCACCCCCGGTACCACCCACGCCGCCACCGCCACTGCCACCGCCACTGCCACCGCCACCGCGGCCCCCGTTCCCCCTCTCGTCCCCACTCCCGCCCCGGACGCCTCCGCCGCGGACACCGGCCGGCTCTCCCTCGCCGACGAGGCCGAGGAACTCGCCCGCACCGGCCTCACCTCACCCGCCGTTCTCGTCGGCGCCACCGTCTGTCTCCTCGCCGCCGGGACGGTCCTGCTGCTGGCCCGCCGGCTGGCCCGGCGACGCCGTTGAACCGAGGCCGCGTCCCAGCCGGTGGACGCCTCACCACCGGCCATTCCCTCAAGATCGGGCCTGTGCTTAGGCTGGGGCGCACGCAGCAACCGCGTGCAGGCGCAGCACCGCGTACAGGCGCGGCCACCGCGTACTCGCGTCCGCGTACGGCAGGGAGATCCCGCACATGGCAGACCGCAAGCCCATCGAGTCGTGGCTCACCGACATGGACGGTGTGCTCATCCACGAGGGCGTACCGATCCCCGGCGCCGACGCCTTCCTGAAGAAGCTGCGCGACTCGGGCAAGCCGTTCCTGGTCCTGACCAACAACTCGATCTACACCCCGCGAGACCTGCACGCCCGGCTGCGGCGCATGGGCCTGGACGTGCCGATCGAGAACATCTGGACCTCGGCGATGGCCACCGCCCAGTTCCTGGACGACCAGCGGCCCGAGGGCACGGCGTACGTCATCGGCGAGGCCGGGCTGACCACCGCGCTGCACGACATCGGGTACATCCTCACCGACCACGAGCCCGACTACGTCGTCCTCGGCGAGACCCGCACCTACTCGTTCGAGGCGATGACGAAGGCCGTCCGGCTCATCAACGACGGCGCCCGGTTCATCTGCACCAACCCGGACGAGACCGGCCCCTCCGCCGAGGGCGCGCTCCCGGCCACCGGAGCCGTCGCCGCGCTGATCACCAAGGCGACCGGCAAGAACCCGTACTTCGCGGGCAAGCCCAACCCGCTGATGATGCGCACCGGTCTGAACGCCATCGGCGCCCACTCCGAGAGCAGCGCGATGATCGGCGACCGCATGGACACCGACGTCCTCGCGGGCATGGAGGCCGGCATGCAGACGTTCCTGGTGCTCACCGGTCTGACCCGGCCCGAGCAGGTCGAGAACTTCCCGTACCGCCCGTCGAAGATCGTGGACTCGATCGCGGATCTCGTCGACCGGATCTGAAACCCGTAACACGGCGTGAGCCACTCGTACGGAGCAGTGATGCCCCGCCTGGGGATGCGCGTCGGGTCCCGGCGGGAGAGTCTCCAACCAGCTGGAGGTTCACGATGGGTTCACTGAAAATCACTGTCTGTGCGGGAGTCGCGGTCGCCGCCGCGGTGCTCATCCCGACGGCGTACGCCTCGGGCGAGGACGGCGGGGACAAGGGCGGCAGCGTCTCGATCACGCCGTCCACGCCCGCACCCGGAGCCGACGTCACGCTGAAGGTCAGCGGCTGCGGCGGCAGAACGGCCACCGCGGCCTCGGACGCCTTCGTCGCGGACGCGCAGCTCGCCGGCGCGGGCGGCACGCTCGTCGGCGACACCCGGGTCCGCTCCTCGATCGGGGCGGGCACCTACGACGTGCGGATCACCTGCGTCGACTTCAAGGTGAAGGGTCACCTCGAGGTCGTCGCCCCGTCGCCCGCCGAGTCGTCGCAGGCGTCGCGGCCGTCGGACTTCGAGTCGGCGGAGCCGTACGGGCCGTCCACGCCCGCCTCTCCCGTCGCCCCGGTGCACGCCGGCGGCGGTGGCACCGCCCCGCTGGCTCCCCTCGCCCCGCTCGCCGCCGCCGAGGAGGCGCGGGTGGACGGTCCCGGCACCGTGCAGGCGGTCGTCGGGCTGGTGCTCGCGGGTGTCGCCGCGGCCGCCGTCGTGTTCCGCGGGGTGCACCGGAGACGCAGGGCGGATTGAGCATGCCCGACCGCGAACGCTCTTCCGGCCGCTTCCTCACCGGTCTGGCCTGGGCGGTGCTGCTGCTCGGGCTGTGGCTGTGGGGTCGCGAGGTGACCGACGTACGGCACGGCACATCCGCCCCGGCCACCGGTGACATGGCCGCGGTCGGCCGCCCGCCGGACGCCGAACTCCCGCCCGCCGCGAAGCCGTTGGGGCAGGCGCTGCCGCAACGCATCGACATCCCCGACCTGGGTGTGCAGGCCCCGGTCGTCGCCCGCGGGCTGGACCCCCAGGGGGGCATCGATCCACCGCCCTTCGACCAGGCGGGCGTCGTCGGCTGGTACGCCGAGGGTGCGAAACCCGGCGCCCGGGGCACGGCCCTGCTGGTCGGGCACGTCGACACCGCGACCAGGCCCGCCGTCTTCTACAAGCTCAGCACGCTCAAGGCCGGCGAGACGGTACGGGTGGTCCGCGACGACGGGAAGATCGCCGAGTTCACCGTCGACGACGTCGAGGTGGTCCAGCGCGACCGCTTCGACGCCCGGCAGGCCTACGGCCCCCGGCAGCCGGACCGCGCCGAGCTGCGCCTGATCACCTGCGGCGGCACCTTCGACCGGGTGAGCCGCAGCTACACGGCGAACGTGATCGTGTCGGCGTATCTGACGGGCACCGGCGTCTGACCCGACGCCCTCCACCCGCCCGGCCGCCGGCCCGGCGCCGTCCGGGCCGACGTCACCTGGCCCGGTCGACGGCCCGCTCCCCCGAAACCGCCGACCGGGCCGGTCCTCGACCGCGCGCGCCCGGGCTGCGGGAGTAGCCCGGCGACCGGCGCGGGAGGCTGTGAGGTTCACCTACCCCGTGGACGGCGGTGACGACCGTCTTCCGGCACTCTCGTGAGCAACGCGGGTCTTATGTCTGAATTGAGCAGGGGAAGTTGTGAGGCGGACGGATATGGCGGCCCGTCGCGTGCACGCCCGTCGCGTGTACACCCGCGCTCGTGCTCACAACGAGCGAAGGCCCCTCGCTTTCGCGAAGGGCCTTCGGTGTCTGTGCGCCGCCAGGGACTCGAACCCCGGACCCGCTGATTAAGAGTCAGCTGCTCTAACCAACTGAGCTAGCGGCGCCTGCTGACGTGAGAACTCTACAGGACCACCGGGGGTGCGCCGGACCACCCGGCCGCCGGGCCGCCGCGTCACTGGGCCGGGCGGGTGTCGCGTACATCATTCGGACCGTCAGCATGCGCGTCGGGAAGACAGTTGAGAAACTGGCGAACGTGCACAGTCGCGGACATTTTCAGCTGGAGTGTGAGGGGAATCGCATGGGCTCTCCGGTATTCGAGGAATTCGATCCCGAGAGTGACTGCGAGTGCCCCGGATGCGTATCCCGGCGGTGGGCGGGATCGAATTCCCCGCCCGCGCGGTTCGGCGGTCGCCCGGCCGCCCATCGCGTGGTGGTCGTCGCCACGGCGGCGGCCGCGGCGCTCGGCACCGCCCACGCGGTGCCCGCCTTCGCGGCCCCGCAGACCTCCGACCGGCCCGGCGTACCCGCAGGTGACGAGCCCGAGACCCCGCAGGGCGGCAAGGCGCCGCTGCACGGTCCGGCCGGGCAGCCGGCCAAGCCCGGGGGAGTGGCGGGACCGGTGAAAACGCCCCCGACGACCCGGGCGGACATCATCAGACGGGCCAAGGAATGGGTTTCGGCAGAGGTGCCGTACAGCATGAGCACCTACTGGTACGACGGATACCGGCAGGACTGCTCGGGCTTCGTCTCCAAGGCCTGGAACCTGCCCGGCAACGAGTGGACGGGCAGCCTCCACCAGTACGGGACACGGATTACCAAGGAGGAGCTCCAGCCCGGCGACATTCTGTTGTTCCATAATCCGTCCGACCCCGAGAAAGGCTCGCACGTCGTCCTTTTCGGCGGCTGGACGGACTACACGCACAGCTACTACCTGGTCTACGAGCAGACCCGCCCGACCACCCGCCGGCAGCCCACTCCCTATGCCTACTGGAGCCATTCGGACCGCTACGTGCCCTACCGGTACAAGGGCCTCACGGCGGCCGCTCCCGGCGGCGGGGAACAGGTCGGCACGACCGCCCTCGGCGGGAACAGGCCCGGCGCCGGGGGTGCCGCGACGACGTCGTTCCCGGGGCGGAGGGCCTTCGGGCCCGGGGCGAACAATCCGTACGTCACCCAGCTCGGCCGGCTCCTCGTCGAGCGCGGCGGCGCACGCTTCTACGCCTCGGGCCCGGGACCGAGGTGGTCGGCGTCCGACGGCTGGGCCACCCTCGCCTTCCAGCAGGCCCAGGGCTGGCGCGGCGCCGACGCCGACGGCATCCCCGGCCCGAGCACCTGGGCCCTGCTGATCTCCGGCCAGGGCAGGAACATCACCCCCGCGCAGCCCCCGAGGACCGGCGCCGGCCCGGACTCCGGCTTCGGTTCCGGCTTCGGCTCCGGCGGTGGAAACGGTGGGTATCCCGCGACCGGGGCGGCCGGCGCGCCCTCGGCACCGCGCGTCCCCGCCTACCCGGGCCGGGGCATGTTCCGGCCCGGCGCGCAGAACGCGTACGTCACCCAGCTGGGGAGGCAGCTGGTGAGGAAGGGGTTCGGCAGGTACTACGCGACGGGTCCCGGGGCGCGCTGGGGCGAGGCCGACCGGCGAGGGGTCGAGGCCTTCCAGCGCACCCAGGGCTGGCGCGGCGGCGCGGCCGACGGCTACCCGGGCCCGGAGACCTGGCGGCGGCTCTTCTCGTAGACCGGAGCGGGATCCGCTCGCCCGCTCGATCCCATCCCACTGTCATGGCGTATCTGGCGCGGAGGCTGGAGGCACGCAATGAACACGACCACTTCACCGACACCCGAGTCCGAGGGACCGTCCAGGCCCACCCGGCTCATCCAGAACGAGGCGACCACCGAGATCCCCGTCCATCTGCTGTTCCGCGACGAGCCCGAGCCGCGGCCCGTGCCGCTCGGGCCCGCCGTGGTGGGCAGCCGGGCGGGCACCGGCGAGCAGCCGCGACTGCGCCGGCCGACACCGGCCAAGCCCCGCCCGGTGGCGCAGGTCGACCCGGACCTGGTGGAGCGGCCGGCCCGGGTGCTGCCCGGCGCGGCGGGCGTGTTCGCCGGGATGTGCGGGGCGGCGGGCTGTGTGGCCGCCTCGTGGTGGTCCGGGGTGTTGCCGCCGCACGCGGCGCAGGCGCTGCGGCTGCCGGACTTCGCGGGCGCCGGGCTCGGTCCGGCGCAGTGGGCCGCGTACGCGGGGGCGGGTGCGCTGGGGCTGTTCGGCTTCGGCGGTCTGGCCCGCGGGCGGACCGGCCGGGCCTGGGTGCTCGGACTGTTCGGCCGCTACAGGGGGACCGTGCGGCGCACCGGACTGCTGTGGGTCAACCCGCTGCTGCTGCGCCGCCGGGTGGACGTACGGCTGCGGCACTGGCGCAGCGAGCCGATGCCCGCCGCCGACGGCAGCGGGGTCGCGCTGCGGGTGGTGACGCTCGTGGTGTGGCGGGTGCGGGACACCGCGCGGGCCACGCTCGGCGTGGAGGACCACGAGACGTATCTGCGCGAGTGCGTCGAGGCGGCCCTGGCCAGGATCCCGGTGGAGACGCCGGGCGCGGGACGGGGGTCGGTGGAGGCGGCGGGGGAGGCGCTGACCAGGCGGGTCGCGCAGGACGCGGGCGCGATCGGCCTGGAGGTGTTCTCGGTACGGCCGCTGCGGATCGAGTACGCCCCCGAGGTGGCCGCCGCGATGCACCGCCGCCGGATCGCCGCGCTCGACGCCCAGCACCGCGCGACCATGCTGACCTCGGTCGTGGACTCGGTGGAGGACACGGTGACCCGGTTGACCATGCGGGGTCTCGTGGAACTCGACGACTACGAGCGCAAGGCCCTGGTGAAGGACCTGACGGTCGCCTTCTGTTCGGGGCGGGGGGAACAGGGGCCGTGACGGGGCCGGACACGTCTTTGATATGGACACAGCCAAGAAACGGCAATAATCTCGAACTTGGTCTAGACCTGCACGCATGAGCTCACTGAACTCCTCACCGAACTCCCCACGTTCTCCAGGAGCGGCAGCATGCGCAAAAAGACCAAGTGGTACGCCGCCGCGCTCGGACTCACCACGGCGGGAGCCTTCGTGCTCACCGCCGGGGGTGCGAGCGGCCACGGCTACACCGACCTCCCCATCAGCCGGCAGAAGCTCTGCCAGAACGGCTCCGTCACCAACTGCGGTGACATCCAGTGGGAGCCGCAGAGCGTCGAGGGCCCGAAGGGCTTCCCGGCGTCCGGCGCGGCCGACGGAAGGATCTGCTCCGCGAACAACACCCGCTTCGCCCAGCTCGACAGCCCGAAGACCCCGTTGGGCGGGGCGTGGCCGGCCACCAGGGTGACCGGCGGTCAGAGCTACACCTTCCGGTGGCAGTTCACCGCCATGCACGCCACGACCGACTTCAAGTACTACGTCACCAAGCAGGGCTGGAACCAGAACCACAACCTGGCCCGCTCCGACCTCAACCTCACCCCGTTCCTGACCGTGCCCTACGGCGGTCAGCGGCCCCCGTCCACCCTCTCGCACAGCGGCACGCTGCCGTCCGGGCTCAGCGGACGTCACGTGATCGTCGCGGTGTGGACGGTCGCCGACACGACCAACGCCTTCTACGCCTGCTCCGACGTCACGTTCTGAGCATCGCTTGAGCTCCCCCGGGTCCGCGCGCGGGTACGTTCCCTGCACGCCGACACGACCAGGTCGGCGCCTGGACCTCGGGGGAGCTCATGGAAGCCTTCTTCTACCTTGTGCCGTCGGTCATGATCGCCGGCCTGCTGTTCGGCGTGTTCGGGCTGGTCCGCCGCTCCCGGCGGGTCGTCCGGGCCTGGGACGGCGGCTGCACCGCGGAGGCGCGCTGTCTGCGGTCGTACACGACGACCAGCGGCGGCGGCGACACGATGGTCGGCACGACGTTGCACCACGTCTACGAGTTCACCACCCGCGAGGGCCGGGCCGTCCGCTTCGAGGAGGCGAACGGCCCGGGCACGACCATCGAGGGCGACATCGTCACCGTCCACTACGCGGCCGGCCACCCCGAGGAGGCCACGGCCAAGGCGCCCGCCCACGGCAGGCTCTTCGCCGAGTCCGGCTGCCTGCTGCTCTTCCTCGGCGTGGCCATCGCCTTCTGCGTCTTCTTCATGGTCACCGCCCACTGGATGTTCGCCGAGGCGGACGACTTCATGCCGTAGCCCTCCACATCTGACGGTACGTCAACTACCGTGCGCCGCCATGGAGTCCGTCGCCGAACTCGTAGCGGCCCGGTGGGGCGACCACCGTCCCGGGCTGTGGTGCCGCCACCCCGCGCACCCCGAGAACGCCAAGAAGCCCGAGCAGCCCGAGGGCACGGTCCTCACCCATCACGAGGTCGCGGCCGGCGCCGCCGCCCGGGCGGCGCTGCTGGCCGACCTGCTGCCGTCGGACGGTCCGCCGCATCTCGGGGTGCTGCTGGACAACACCCCGGAGTTCCCGCTCTGGCTGTCGGCCGCCGCCCTCGCCGGCGCGGCCGTCGCCGGGATCAACCCCACCCGGCGGGGCCCCGAACTGGCCCGGGACATCCTGCACACCGAGTGCCGGCTGCTGATCACCGAGCACACCCACCTGCCCCTCCTCAGGGGCCTGGACCTGCCCGGGGTCCGGCTGCTGATCACCGGCACCCCCGAGTACGACGACCTGCTCGCCCCGTACGCGGACGCCCGCCCCGACCCCTCCCGGGCGGGCCCCGCCGACCGGTTCCTGCTCTACTTCACCTCCGGCTCGACCGGCGCCCCCAAGGCGGCGATCTGCACCCAGGGCCGGCTGGCCGCCGCCGGACGCTCGCTGGCCGGGCAGTTCTCCGTGCGCCGGGACGACGTGCACTACGTCTGCATGCCGATGTTCCACGGCAACGCGGTGATCGCCGACTGGGCGCCCGCCCTGGCGGCCGGGGCCGGGGTGGCGCTGCGACGGCGGTTCTCGGCATCCGGGTTCCTGGCGGACGTACGGCACTTCCGGGCGACGTACTTCACCTACGTGGGCCGGGCGATCCAGTACGTCCTGGCCACCGAGCCGCGCCCCGACGACCGGGACCACACGCTGCGGCTGGGCTTCGGCACCGAGGCGGGCGCGGTGGACGCGGCCGCCTTCGAACGGCGGTTCGGGGTGCGGCTGGTGGAGGGGTACGGCTCCTCGGAGGGCGGGGCGGCCGTGCAGTGGTCGCCGGGGACTCCGGCGGGGGCGGTCGGGCGGGCGGGGCCCGGTCTCGTCGTCCTCGACCAGGAGACCCGCGCCGAGTGCGCGCCCGCCGTTCTCGACCCGGGCGGACGTCTGCTGAACGGCGAAGAGGCGATCGGCGAGCTGGTCAACCGGGGTCCCAACCCCTTCGAGGGCTACTGGCGCAACCCGGCGGCGGAGGCCGAGCGGCGCCGGGACGACGGGGAGTACTGGACCGGCGACCTCTTCTACCGCGACGGCGAAGGCTTCCTCTACTTCGCGGGCCGCACCGACGACCGGCTCCGCGTCGACAGCGAGAACCTGGCCGCCGCGATGATCGAGAACATCCTCGCCCGGTACGAGGGGGCGTCCGCCGTGGCCGTCTACGCGGTGCCGGACCCGGTGACCGGGGACCAGGTGATGGCGGCACTGGCCGGGTCCTTCGAGCCGCTCGGTTTCGCCGAGTTCCTGCTCGCCCAGCCCGATCTGGGGACGAAGATGGCGCCCCGGTTCGTACGGGTGCTGGAGCGGATGCCCGTCACCGCCACGAACAAGATCCACCGGGCGCTGCTGCGGCGGGAGGGGGTCCGGTGCGCCGATCCGGTGTGGTGGCGGCCGCCGGGAAAGGCGACGTACCGCAGGCTCACGGCAGAGGAAGCCGAAGGGCCCCTCGTGTCCACGAGAGGCCCTTCATCTGTGCGCCGCCAGGGACTCGAACCCCGGACCCGCTGATTAAGAGTCAGCTGCTCTAACCAACTGAGCTAGCGGCGCATGACTCCCGCCCTCCGCCTTCGGCGGTTGACGACGGAGAAAATACTACCCGGTCCGCGGGGGTGCTCCGCACCACCCGGGACCACCCGTCGGACCGCCCGCCGGACCGCCCACGGGGCGGCCGCCGGACGGGGATCAGATCGCGAGGGACAGCAGTACCGGTGCCGTGTTCCTGTTCAGGGTCTCGGCGGCCTGGCGGAGCCGGTGGGCGTGCTCCACGGGCAGGGAGAGCGCCAGGCAGCCCGCCATGGAGCCGGCGGTGATCGGGACGGCCGCGCAGACCGTGCCGATCGCGTACTCCTGGAGGTCGAGCATCGGGACCGTGGGCGGCTGCGCCTCCAGCCGGGAGAGCAGGAGCTTGTCGTTGGTGATGGTGCGCGAGGTGAGCCGGGCCATCTTGTGCCGGGAGAGGTGGTCGCGCCGGCCGTTGTGGTCGAGCTGGCCGAGCAGGCTCTTGCCGAGCGCGGTGGCGTGGGCGGAGGAGCGGAAGTCGACCCACTCGTTGACGGACGGCGTGGCGGGGCCGTCGGCGTACTGGGTGATCGTGACCTCGCCGTCGACGTACCGGCTGATGTAGACGGCGGCGCCGACGGAGTCGCGGAGCCGGTCGAGGGTGTGCTGGAGCTGGTCGTGCAGGGCCTGCTCACGGTGGTGCGCGGAACCCAGGCGGGTCAGGGCGTCGCCCGTGACGTACGCCCCGTCGGCGACCTGCTCGACGTAGCCCTCGCGGCGCAGCATGCGCAGGAGTGTGGTCAGCCGCTCCGCGGTGAGTCCGGTCTCGCGGGCGAGTTCGGCGTCGGTGACACCGGTGGAGTGCCGCGCCACCGTCTCCAGGACGCGCAACGCTTCCTGGGCCGAGTGGTACGGCACGGTCGGCTCGTGCTTCAGCGCCACGGTTCCCCCCTGGTCGCCTCATGGCCGTGATTCCTGATCCTGACAGTGAATCACCTCCACGATAGCGGCCAAGGGGGCCGGGGGGAGGGGTTGTTGACGAGAATGTGTGGCACCTTCGGCCCCCTCAACTGCGGCGCTGGCACGCTGGCATATGCCTGCGTCATGCTCCGGCGTCGAGAGCTGGGGTCTTGCGCGCAGCCCCGGGCGGATTAACTTCCTGAAGCCGGACCGAGGCCGGGGCCGTGGCGGGCCCGGGCCCGTAATGGAGGCCGTAGCCGGGCCCATGGCCGGGCTTGAGCCCGGCCCTTGGCCCCCGCCCCGGCCAAGGGCCCCGGCCCCCGCCCTGGGGCCCCGCCCCCGCCCAGGGCCCCCGCCCCCCCAGAACGGAAGAGCACACCTCAGAACTCCAGTCACGAATCAAGAGATCTCCTATAACGTAATATCAAAATAATAAAATCGAGTGAGTGTGTCGTTTTTC